>NZ_ATDK01000246.1 GCF_000444135.1 Pseudomonas avellanae BPIC 631 | reverse complement strand
AAACGGAGCCGGGACTTTGCCTACTTTGGTCCTTCAAAGTAGGGCGCCGAGAGGCGAAAAGGTGACTCAAGTCGAGCCAGAATCCAACTGACATCGCAGAACCGTTGCGTGACGCTTCCACGTCACATATCTGCGCCGCAGACGCAGGATCGGACGCAGAGCATCGGCACGATAGTCATATCAAGACTCGGTATAACCTTATGCGGCATTGGTCATTGATTCGGCTGGCTGTCGAGCGTGAAATAGACGATTTTTCGAGGCGTAGCGCACATGGAACAACGTTGCGAAGTAGCTGTGCTTGGCCTGGGTGCAATGGGCGCTGCCACGGCCTATCAATTGGCCAAGGCAGGCGTTGATGTCATCGGCATCGACCGCCACGACCCGCCGCACACGTTTGGCTCCAGCCATGGCGATACACGCATTACGCGCCTGTCGGTAGGCGAAGGCCCACAATACCTGCCGCTGGTACGCAGTTCACACAGCATATGGCGCGAACTCGAGGCACTGAGCGGCGAATCGCTGTTCGAGCAGTGCGGCGTGCTGGTGATGACCTCCAGCCCGACCTACGACGCAGCGGATGCTGACGACTTCACCCACCAGACCATCGCGCTGGCCCGCACCTATGGCGTGGAGCATCAGGTGCTTGCGGCCGCGAGCATTCGCGAGCGTTTTCCACAGTTCGCACCGGTGCTGGACACGGCTATTGGCTACTTTGAACCCGAGGGCGGTTTTGTTCGGCCAGAGCGCTGTATCGACGTTCAACTCAGGCTGGCAGCGCAACACGGCGCACGGCTGCTGACCCACGAGACCGTCACGCACTTACAGCCGCACGGAGACCAGGTGCGCATTACCACCGACAAGGGCTCGATCATCGCTGACAAGGTCGTGGTCAACGCGGGCATGTGGTCAGCCGAACTGCTGGGTGCGCCGTTCAGCGACCTGTTGAGGGTTTGCCGGCAAAAGCTGTTCTGGTTCGAGCTGCAGGAAGACGCGGTGTTTGCTCCGCGCTCGCCCAGCTTCATCATGATTCACGGATCCGGTGAGGCCGACGTGAGTTACGGCTTCCCGCCCCTGCCCGGCGAAAACAGCATGAAGGTCGCCACCGAGCAATACATTGAGGATTCAGCGCCGAACACGCTGGACCGCACCGTTACCGCGCCTGAGGAACAGGACATGTTCGACACCCAGGTGCAGGGCAAAATTGCAGGCCTGAAGCCGCACGTCGTCAAGTCCTCGGTGTGCGCCTACACCGTCACGCCCGACTACCACTTCATCATTGATGAACACCCGTACCTGAAAAACGTGACCGTCGTATCGGCGTGCTCCGGTCACGGCTTCAAGCATTCAGCCGGGCTGGGGCTGGCCCTCGCGCAACGCTGTATTCACGGCAAGAGCGATATAGACCTTTCAGCTTTCTCGCTGGCACGGTTCAGCGCCGCTGTTTAATAACGGCTACCTGACAACGATTGTCAGCGTGCCAGCACGAAGGCCTCGTCGATGCGCGCCAGATCGGTGTCGCGCAACGTACCGGCGTAGTAATGCAGTTTGATCCACGCCATCAGGTAATCGTAACGGGCTTTCGCCAGATCGCGCCGGGTGCTGTAGAGCTGCTGCTCGGCGTTGAGGGCATCCAGGCTGATGCGCTCGCCACCCAGAATGCTCTGACGTGTCGATTCGACCAGCGCCTGCGCCGACACCAGCGCTTTCTGATAAGCGCGCAGCTTGCTCACCCCGGACGCGCAGGCATTGAACTGGCGACGCAGCTCGATCAGAGTTTCGCGGGTCTTGCCTTCCAGCTCGTATTCGGCCTGTTCACGCTTGCTGGTGGCCTGACCCACCGAAGCGCTGGTGCCGCCGCCGGCGTACAGCGGCACGCTGACCTCGATGCCAACGGTATTGGTGTCATAGCGCTGATTGTAGGTATTGCCGCTGTCCGACTCGTTCTGACGAATACTCGCGAAAGCATTCACCGTCGGCAGATGACCGGCGCGATTGCGCTCCACGTCATAGCGCGCCACTTCCACTGCCTGACGTTGCGACGCAAGTGTCGGGCTGTTGGCCGTGGCCAGCGCATGCCACTCGGTGAAACTTGAAGGTGCCAGTACCAACGCCTGAAAACTGTCCTTCAAAGGGTCCAGTTGCGCAACATCGATACCCGGCTCGCCCAGCAACGCTGCCAGCTCACGCAAGGCGGCGTCCTGCTCGTCGCTGGCTTCGATCTGCTCGGCAATCGCCAGCTCGTTACGCGATTCGGCTTCAAGAATGTCGGTACGGGTGCCCTCGCCTTGCTGAAACATCTGCCGGTTCTGCGCAAAAACTGGCGCTCGAACGCCTGCTGCTTGGCGCGCGCGATGTTGATCTGGTCCTGAGCAAACAGTGCCTGGGTGTAAAGGGTCAGCACCCGCACCAGCAATTCCTGACTTTTGCTGCGAAAGGTCTCGTCGGCAAACAGCGCCTGAGCCAGGCCCTTGCGGTAGTTGGCGTAGGCTTCGTAGTCAATCAACGGCTGCTGGATCGTCAGGCTTGAACCAAAGCTGTTGTAGTGGCGATGATCCGTGGTGTCTTCGCGGCCACCTTTAAGGGTGGCTTTTGAATCGTTGCGCCCTTTGTTGTAGTTGTACGACACGCGAGGCAACAGGCCTGCGCGACCAATGATCCGGTTCTCAAGGCCCGCATCGCGTTCCTTGAGTGCGCCGAGGTAGGTCGGGTCATTGCGCAGCGCCAGCTCGTAGACCTGAAACGGTCCCATCGCATGACTCAACGGCGCAGTACCGAGCAGGATGGCCGTCAGCAAAGCGGCTTTCAGGGGATAACGAATCATCCTATTCCTCCGTCAACGCGGAGCCGGCACGGTCCAGCAAAGGTTTGAACAGGTAGTTGAGCAGCGAGCGTTCACCCGTGCGCACGAACATTTCAGCGGGCATGCCCGGCTTGATCACCAGACCATTGAGTTTTTCCAGTGCGGCATCGCCCACCGAGGTGCGCAGCACGTAATACGGCTGACCAGTTTTTTCATCCTGCATCTGGTCGGCGGAAATCAGGCTCACTTCGCCAGCAACCCGAGGCGTGCGGCTCTGATTGAACGCAGTAAAGAGGATGTCGACCGGCAAATGGCTGGCGACCTTGTCGATCAACTGCACCGGCAAACGCCCTTCGACTTCCAGTCGTGTGCCTTGCGGAACGATCTCCAGCAAGGTTTCACCGGCCCGCACCACAGCGCCTTCGGTGTGCACGCCCATGTTCACAGCGATGCCATCGGCAGGCGCAAGAATGGCGCTGTGTTGCAGACTGAAACCTGCCGACGCCAGTTGCTGCTCAAGGGTAAGCGCCTTGACCTGAGCATCGGCCCATTGGCTACGCACCTCTTTCTGGTATTCCTCGCGCTGCTGCTGAAGGCGTAGACGCGATTCGACGATGCCCTGCTCTATGCGCCCGGTTTCGCCTGCGTTCTGCGCCAGGCTCTGCTGCACTTGAGACAACTGGCGCTGAAACTCCAGCAGGCGGTTGCCCGGAATGAAGCCGTTTTGCGCCAGAGGTTCCAGGTTACGCAGTTGCTGACGCAACGAGTCGGCCTGGGCCAGCAGATCCGAACGCGCGCGACGCATGCCGGCGAGCTGCAGCCCGGCACCTTCGCTCGCCTGCAAACCGGATTGCTCGCGCGCCAGCGCCTGACGACGGCTGCTGAACAACTGCCGCTGCCCCTCAAGCACCAGGGCCAGACGCGGGTCAGGATTCTGGCCCTGCCCGGCGGCGATCAGTTCTGCGGGAAAGTGCACCTCATCCAGATTGTCGCGCTCGCTCTGCCAGCGGGCCAGGCTGGCCCAGGCCATGCGGTATTGAGCGCCCAGCGATTGCACATCCGCCTGAAACTGCGTCTGATCAAGACGAAACAGCGGCTCGCCTTCTTTGACCAGTTGGCCTTCGCTGACGAGAATCTTGCTCACCACGCCACCATCCAGCGACTGCACGGCCTTGCGTTTGCCCGAGACCACCACCGTGCCCTGCACGGCAATGCCCTGATCAAGTGGCGCCAGACTGGCCCAGAGAAAGAAACTGCCCGCCCCCGCCAGCATAAGGATCCAGCCGGCGCGCACGAAGAACTGCACACCGCGCTCCTTGCCCGGTACGGCGTAATGAGTGTCGAGAGGGCTGTTCATACGTCGGACTGCCTGTTCTGGTTGCCGTACTGACGGCTCAGGGAGAGCCCGGCAGGTACCGGACGGGGTTGCGGTTGTAATGCTGGCCCGGACGATGTTTGCCCGGAAGGTGCCTGGCCGGACAAGGCTTGCAACACCTGAGCCGTAGGGCCGAATGCCTGCATGCGACCTTCGCTCAGCACCAGCAGGCAATCGGTCTGACTCAAGGACTGGGTGCGGTGAGTGACGAGCACAACGGTGCATCCACGCGCCTTGAGTTCACTCATTGCCTGGGTCAGATTGGAGTTGGGCTCATCAAGCACCACCAGTTTGGGATCGCCGTACAAGGCGCGAGCCAACGCAACGCGCTGTTTCTGGCCACCGGACAAACCGCCGCCATCATCGCCCAGCCGCGTGTCGTAACCTTGCGGCAGGCGCAGGATCAGTTCATGCACACCCGCCAATTGCGCAGCCGCGACCACCGCGCTCGCGTCACCCTCGCGAAAGCGCGCGATGTTTTCTGCCACGCTGCCACCAAAGAGTTCGATGTCCTGCGGCAAATAACCAATGTGGGGGCCCAGCGCCTCGCGGTCCAGACGGTGCATGTCGGCACCGTCCAGCCGCACTGTTCCGCCCAATGCGGGCCACACCCCGACCAGCACGCGGGCCAGGGTCGACTTGCCGGAACCCGATGCGCCCAGCACGCCGAGCACCTGGCCAGCCTGCAACTGGAAGCTCACCTGCTGAACCGTAGGCGAGGTTCGGCCCGGCGGCGCAGCGCTGACCTGCTCCGCACTGATCTGACCACGCGGCGTGGGCAGCGCCATGCGCGGCGCGGGCTCGGCGTAGGTCTTGAGCAACTGGTCCAGACGCCCATAAGCCAGACGTGCAGAACTCCATTGTTTCCAGACCGCAATCAGTTGATCGATAGGGCTGAGTACCCGCCCCATCAGGATCGAGCCGGCGATCATCATGCCCGCGGTCATCTCGCCACGAATCACCAGCAGCGCACCCAACCCCAACACCAGTGATTGCAGGCACAGACGCAGCGCCTTGCTGATCGAACTGATCACTGCCCCGGTGTCGCTGGCGCGGTTCTGCAGGGCCAGAAAGCGCCAGTGCACAGTGAACCAGCGGCGACGCAACGCTTCGAGCATGCCCATCGCCTGAATGGCCTCGGCCTGCTGCAGATGACGGGTCGCCAGTTGCGCAGACTGCTGCGAATAGCCACTGGCCTCGGCCAGCGGTTTGCAGGTCAGCCACTCATTAAGACAGGCCAGCGCTACCAGCAACACCGTGCCAACACTGGCCAGCACGCCAAGCCAAGGGTCGAAAAGAAAAATGAACGCCAGGTAGATGGGGAACCAGGGAGCGTCGAAGAACGCGAACAACGCAGGGCCGGTGAGAAACTGCCGGATGAAGGTCAGGTCGCCCAGCGCCTGGCCGGCCTGGCGCTGCCCGGCATGCAGGTTGCTCTCGAACGCAGCCTGATAAACGCGCAAATTGAAACGTCGCTCCAGCTCGCTGCCGATGCGGATCACCAAAAAGCTGCGAATCATCTCCAGCACGCCGATAAAGGCGAAGAACCCGACCACCATCAGGGTCAGCATGGCCAGTGTGGTCTGGTTCTGTGAGGTCAATACACGGTCATAGACCTGCAACATGTAAATCGATGGAGCGAGCATCAACACGTTGATCAGCGCGGTAAAACAACCGACACCGATCAACGCGCTCTTGTAGTCTGCCAGCGCTTTATAGAGCGGTGGCTGGGCGCTATGACTCATGACTCTTCCTTGAAAGCTTGCTTACGGCCTGGCTGCATCTGCGGGAGATTCTTTAAAGTGCGTCTTTTTTCGATGTGCCTTCTTCTGTACTTTTTTGAGCACCTGTCACCGGACAGCGGTCAGGCAGGAGCTAATCGGCCAGTCGCTCCAGCATCAGCGTCTCACCACCAGGCAGACGCGCCTGGTAATGCTGCCCACCGGTGTGATTGAAATGGATCAGCCTATTACCCTCTTTGCCAGTCAGGGCAAGACCATCGGGCGTCGGAAACCAGCCGGTCGGCGCTTCGTGTAGCCATTTGGCCGCGCAGGCAGGATCACCGCCCAGTTGCGGCACGTCGGTATTGAGCTGCAATTCGCAGGCTTGATCAGCCTGCGCCTGAATAAACAATTGCCACTTGCCGCTGAGTTCAGCGGGGCTGGGTAGTTTCAGACTCATGGCCGTACTTACTCCGCAAATACCCACCAGCAGCACGACGACCGCTGGAGCGATTTGAAAAAAACGATGGGTTGTCATGGCAAGAATGTACCAACTCATGGGCGAATCGATTGACCCGCCCACGAGCATTACGCGTTAAACAATGATATCCGCGGCAAACGCCTGACCCACGGTGCCCACCAGAAAGTCCCCAACACCCTGACCGGTGAAGTCGATCGCCAGGCTACCCAGGTTGCTGCTCTGGTTGTAGTTCAGGATCGCTTCGCCAGCATGACCGCTGAACGCGTTGACGAACTGCAACGCGCTCAGCGTGGAGATAGCCGATACGTCGATCTTGTCCTGACCGCTGACAAAATCGCGAATCGTGTCCTGAGCGGCACGGTTGGAATCGGAACTGGCACCAAACACGAAGATGTCTGCGCCTGCGCCGCCGGTGAGGCTGTCTGCGCCGCCACCCCCGTAGATGATGTCGTTGCCGGCACCGCCTTTGAGGTCGTTGGCGGCAGCATTGCCGATCAACAGATCGTTGCCCGAACCCCCGATTGCGTTTTCCACCACAACGCCCTTGGCAATGGAAACGTTGCCCACCATGCCGCCGACGTCAGAGAACGAGGCCGCGTTCAGGTTGATTTTCTGGTTCTGGGTGAAGCCCGAGAAGTCGAGGGTATCCTTGCCCCCGCCATCCCACACCGAGAACACCACCTTGGAAGAGGCAGATGTGGCGCTGTAGAAATCGCGCCCGGCAGTGGAGTTGAAGCCGTAGACCGTATCAGTGGCCCGCGTGCTCAGGTTCGCGCCGTAGAGTTGCTGAACAGCCGCAATATCGTCCAGCAACGGTGCCGAGGAATACGACGGAGCGCCGCCCTTGACGAAGTTCTGGTCGGTATTGGACTCACTCCAGTAGCTCATGACGCTGTAGCCGCGCGTGTCTTCTGCGTAGGTGGCGTCCTTGTAGGTCGGGTTGCCGTTACCAGCGTTGTAGTCGCCGGGGTGAGACAGGCCCAGGGTGTGGCCTATTTCATGGGTCAACGTCTGACGACCATAGTTACCGTTGTCCGGGGAGACGTTTTGCCGGTAGGAATCGTCGATCAGGTACCAGGACTGACCATCTGTACGGCCGCCGCTCGGCAGGGAGGCAAACGCCGCCCCGCCGCTGCTGCCATCGCTGTAGTTGCCAAAGGTCATGTGCCCGTCACCGCCAGAAGCGGCCTGGGTGAAACTGACCTTGGCCACGTCTGCCCAGGATTGCATCGACAACACTGCCTGAGCTTTCTGTTGCGCGTTGAACGCACTGAAAGTCCCCAGAGAATTGTCGAACCCGGCAGGTTTGGCCGTCAGGAATGTGTACGTGAGGTTGATGGTGCCGTTACCGTCGCGGTCCGACCAGGCGGCGTGATCGCGAAGAATGAAATTAGCAGCCTGATCGACCGAGTACGAAGGTTTGCCGTTGATCGTGAGGTTACCCCCACGGTCATACTCGTGCGCAAACGTATTGATCTGATCGAATGAGGTGCTGGTAGCGGCGGAGAGTTGAATTGCAGCATTTTCTTTGACTTTCGTCAGCTGATAGAACGGATTTAGGTGTGACAGGACTCCACCTGCTGCGAGGAATCCTGTCACTCGCCTTGTGTTGCGTAACAAAACTGACACATCTTGAAAAAATGTGTCCACCCTCCTGGATGATGTCAATTGGCCTAAAGCAGGAAAGTACCTACAGGTATTGGGGAATAGCCTGGTATTTTTTTCAGTGATAATAGAAAAACGATAAGCGGCTGATAAGACTGTAATAATTTCGATAAAAATGACTGATCGGTCAAAATATCCGGTGCCTCAGGCAGGTCCAAACGGGCATCGTCAGGTTGAACCTGTTGCCTTCGCAAACACGCTGAAAGACCGGCATAACGCCAGCACCGAAACACCTGACGTTGTTCAAAACGCAGAAAAGCAAAAGCCCCGAAAATTCGGGGCTTTTGCGTGTAGCGAAGTGGCCTGAACGTTCAGGCCACCTTGATCATGTGGATCAGTCGTCGCGGCTCATGATGCCGAAGATCTGCAACAGGCTGATGAACAGGTTGTAGATCGACATATACAGGCTGACGGTTGCCATGATGTAGTTACGCTCGCCGCCCTGAATGATCGCGCTGGTCTGGAACAGAATGCAGACCGACGAGAACAGTACGAAACCTGCGCTGATCGCCAGTTGCAGGCCGCTGATCTGGAAGAACATGCTGGCCACTACCGCGCCAAGCAACACGAAGAAGCCTGCGGTGATGAAGCCACCCAGGAAGCTCATGTCCTTGCGGGTGATCAACACGTAAGCCGACAGACCGCCGAAAACCAGTGCGGTCATCGCAAATGCGGAACCGACGACTTCAGCGCCACCGGCCATGCCCAGATAACGGTTGAGGATCGGGCCCAGCAGGAAGCCCATGAAACCTGTCAGGGCAAAGGTAGAAACCAGGCCCCAGACCGAATCACGCAGCTTGTTGGTCAGGAAGAACAGACCGTAGAAGCCGATCAGCACCACGAAAATGTTCGGGTAGCCAACGCGCATCTGCTGCGCGACAAACGCCATGACACCGCTGAAAGCCAGCGTCAGGGCAAGAAGACCATAAGTATTGCGCAGGACACGACTAACCTCGAGCTGGTCGGCCTGCATGCCGGTTTTAAGGCTGTAATCCTGTTCGCGCATGGCGAAACTCCTTCCTGTTGAAATGTTGAGTTGCAAAGATCATAACAGAGCTGCCGCAACTGGCTAGTCACAGAGTTTGACAGCTTGTTTCATTCCGGTATTATGGCGCCCGCAACGTAGTGGAGGTATGGCCGAGTGGTTTAAGGCAGCAGTCTTGAAAACTGCCGACTGTAACAGGTCCTAGAGTTCGAATCTCTATGCCTCCGCCATATTTGGTAGCGCAAAGCCCTGATTATTCAGGGCTTTGTCGTTTCTGGGGTTTGGTAAGCGCACGCTCACCAACGCAAGCCCATCCTGGCTGATTTCAGCTTTCTCTCACGCTATGCGCGTGCTTGGCCCCCGCATACAAAATGTGGATACTGCCGGTTTGCAAGCCGACGAACCATGGAAGAGACAATGGCACCCAGTCGACCGTCCACCCATCTTGCTGGAAGCACACCGCTCCACGCGGACGAGATTCGGCACGGTGCCGGGGCTCGCGACGAATGCCTACCGGCAACCACCCAAACACCCGCTGTCGAATCAGACACTGAAAACCTCGCGATGGGTCGCTTTGCACGCTTCAGTCGAGCTTCGTCCCTGGTGGGTGGTACCCAGCCGGTCCCCTGTCCGGACACATGCTCTTGGCATCGGTGACTACGCCAGCCTCGCCATAGGGCGCTACGCGCGTTTCAGTAGACCGTCCAGCAACCTGATTGGCGGCACGCAACCTCAGCGTGATGTGGTCACGTCAGTACAGAAATCTGTGTCCGCTGCGCCGCAGCCGGCCTCCTCCACTCTCAACCTGGAGTTCTTTACCGTTAAGGGCTCACCTGACAGCGGGTCCTTCAGCATTCCGAAGGCGCCTGCTCACACCGATAAACTCAGATGGCTACGTCCGGGGGAGCCCGTCACTGTCGCCGGCATTACGCTGTCAGACGGCATGGTCTACACGGGGGCGAGAAATCCGAGATTCAGGCAGTCAGAGCCTTCATTCATTGACACATCCTTGAAAGTAGCGACTTCGCACGTCGATCTTGCCACCACACTGACGTTCTACTGGTCGACTTACGATGACCTAGACCCAAAAGAACGTCGCGGCTATCTGCAATGGCTGGCAGGTGGTCGGTGCGACCCCAAAGCAGGTAGCGGCTATGTCTTCATGTTTTTCCATGGCCTTGAACGTCGATTGCTCGTCGACACTCAGTCTGACGCCGAGGCACGAGAAGACTGCATCGCGATAAAAGCCGAGATAGAGCGTCTGATCAGCCTTTATTACCAGCATGCGTCGTTTTGCAGTCAGGCACTGAGGCTTCTTGAACACCTGGACATGCCAGCTATTTCAGAGCGTATGTACTTGCTCGAGCCGCCAACGAAATCGGCCGGCAACTATGAAATGCCGACTTTGACGCGTGTAGCCTTGGGCCAGATGGCCAAAGACAAATACCCGTTGAACAGCGGCTGGGCATTGGCCTGGGCCATGACCGATCCGAATATTTCAAGGCGCAAACCCATCGTCAGGTGCTCGGATTTGTTTCAGCGTCTGTTCAAGGCGGAATATACCCAACGCTACCCCGGCGGTCTGAAAGTACTCAACAATAAAACGAGACTGAGGATTACCTACCCTGCGTCCTCTCCCTACCTCGACGTACCGCCCATACCTGTAGGTGATCTCCCTGATGTAAGCGTGACGTCAGGCATTCGCAAAAAGCTGCAACCCATCGTTGAGGAATGCACTGAGCTGCTCACTCCATTCAGCCGTTATGTGGGCCGAAACGTCGAGACCCCTGATAAATACGATGCACTGGAAGGCTTGCTTCTGCTGCCGATATTCCTGTGGCCTGAATACGCGAAGCACGAACTGGAAAAACTGCAATCAGACGTCGATTCTGACGCAATTGCATTGACGTTCAACGAGCTGGCGCAACGTTTCAAGTCTGACGGCGCTCTGCCGCGCAACCAGATAACCGCGCTGGCAAGAGTTCTGGAGGGCCTGAACATCGGTATGGAACCCGATGTGCTGGCTGGCAGCCGTGCGAAAACAGAAGAGCACGTCGTGCTGTTTGAAACGGAGCCTGATGAACCGGCCCTGCGCGCAACGACAGACTACAGCGTCGCCTTGACCACGCTGGATATCGCCACGTCAGTAGCCGCGTCAGGAGGAACGAATCAGGCGCAGAGCGCGCTGCTCGACCAGCACATCGATTCGTGGACTCATTTTTCCGTCACACATCGAAAACGTCTCAAGGCGTACCAGTTACTCCAACGGTTGCAGCCGCCCACGCTTTCAAGTCTTAAAAAGAGGATTGCTGCACTGCAGCACGATGAAAAGCGCACTATCGGCTATTTTCTCGCTCAGCTTGCCCAGGCTGATGGAACCGTCACCCCTCAGCAGGTCAAGCTGCTGGAGCGCGTCTACAAAGCCCTGCAACTCGATACGACTTCGCTTTACAGCGATCTGCATGGGGCGGCGGCCAGCGCGTCTGGCGGAATAATCTCTGCGCGCCGATCGTTACCGGCTTCAACCGGAGCCGACGGCAAAAAGCAGGGCTCCGGAATTGTTCTGGACATGCACAAGGTCGTGCAGTTACAACGCGAGACAGCGGCGGTTTCAGCACTTCTGGCCAATGTTTTCAAGGGCGATCAGGAAGACGAACAGATTAGCGCAGAAGCAACCGCGCAAAATGCCTCCGACGCCGAGACGCATCTTTACGGACTCGATACAGAACACTCGGCATTTCTCCGCCTGCTGGTATCGCGTAACGCATGGACTCGGCAGGCGCTGGAAAATGCAACTGCCACGATGGATCTGATGCTCGATGGTGCACTGGAGCAGATCAACGACATGGCATTCGAGCTGTTCGACATGCCGGTTTCCGAGGGCGATGACCCGATCGAAATCAACCCGGATATCTTAAGCGAGCTAACCCTATGAGCACGATACGAGCCAAGGATCGCGATGCGGTCATTCAGTCACTGCGCGCAGGGGTTGTTCCTCGTGTCGGACAACACCTGATACAAGTGGGCCGGGTTGGTGAATTGGCCGCCCTTATAAAGGATGTCGACCGCCTGGCCGAGGGTGGCTCCGCATTCCGCGTCGTTATCGGTGAGTACGGCGCAGGCAAGACATTCTTCCTCAATCTGGTCAGAGGCATTGCGATGGAGCGCAAGCTGGTAACCATGCACGCCGACCTCAACCCCGACCGGCGTTTGCACGCTTCGGGCGGCCAGGCGCGCTCGCTTTACGCCGAACTTGCCAAGAACATGTCCACACGCACCAAGCCGGATGGCGGTGCGCTTCAGGGCATTGTGGAAAAATTCATTTCCCAGGCAAAAACCGAAGCCCGGAGCAAGGGTATCGACAGCGAGACGGTGATCCGTCAGTACCTCGCCGAACTGACCGAAATGGTCAACGGTTATGATTTTGCCGAAGTCATTGCCGCCTACTGCCGTGGCTTTGATGAAGGCAACGAAAAGCTCAAAGCCGACGCCATTCGCTGGCTACGAGGCGAGTTCACTACGAAGACGGATGCGCGTGCGGCACTTGGCGTAAGAAGCTGCGTTGATGATGCGTCCGTTTACGATCAGCTCAAGCTGCTGTCCCGATTCGTGCGCCTGGCAGGCTTCGGCGGGCTTATGGTGTGCCTGGACGAACTGGTCAATTTGTACAAGCTTGCCAATACCCAGGCACGTAATGCGAACTACGAACAGATTTTGCGCATTCTCAACGACTCGCTGCAAGGATCGACAGACGGGTTGGGCTTTGTGCTGGGGGGGACGCCTGAATTTCTGATGGATACGCGCCGAGGCTTGTACAGCTACCCTGCCCTTCAGTCCAGGCTGGCAGAAAACACCTTTGCCAAGACAGGTTATGTCGACCTTTCTGGCCCGGTCATCCGTCTGACCAGCCTGACTCCCGAGGACTTCTATGTCCTCCTGCAGAATCTGCGCAACGTCTATGCCTACGGCGATCCGGAAAAATACCTGCTCCCGGATGAGGCGATCCCCGTCTTCATCGAGCACTGTGGCCAACGGCTGGGAGAGGCTTACTTCCGTACGCCACGGACCACCATTACTGCTTTCATCAACCTGCTGGCGGTCCTGGAACAAAATCCGGGCGCAGACTGGAGAACGCTTCTGGGGGCCGTGGAGATTGCTAGAGACGATGGCGGTCAGAACGACCTGAACGTAGAGGCCGACGATGAACTCACCAGTTTCAAGCTCTGACTCATCTGCGTTCGAGCAGCTTCACCCCGATGTACAGCAATGGGTGTGGTCCCAAGGCTGGACCTCGCTCAGGGATGCTCAGGAGTGGGCTATCCCTGCACTGATCGAGGCTGATCGCGACGTGATCATTGCGGCGTCAACGGCAGCGGGCAAAACCGAAGCGGCCTTTCTGCCCATTCTGACCAACCTGCTCAACAGCGCAGATCCGCCTGGCGCGGTACTTTACATCAGCCCGCTAAAAGCCTTGATCAATGACCAATGGGACAGGTTGACGCGTCTGTGCGAACGCCTGGAAATTCCGGTCGTCGGGTGGCATGGCGATGTATCAGCAAGCAAAAAGCATAAATTTCTTAAATCGCCCAGCGGCATTCTGCTTATTACTCCAGAGTCGCTGGAAGCCTTGTTCGTCAACCGTGGCTCGGCCCTGGCAGGTCTTTTTCAAAACCTTCGTTACATCGTGATCGACGAATTGCATGCGTTCATCGGCAGCGAACGCGGCAAGCAACTGCAATCGCTGATGCACCGCGTCGAGAGCGTTGCCAACAGGAAACTTCCGCGTGTAGGCCTGTCTGCGACCCTGGGGGAGATGGCGCTCGCCCGCGAGTTCCTGCGCCCGGGACAAACCCGGCGCATGGATGAAATCATTTCTAGAGCGTCGGGCCAGGACTTACAGGTTCAGGTACGCGGCTACACGATGCTGCCGCTGAAAAAACTCCTTGCAAGCGAGCAGGCGGCCACAGCAAAAGACGACGATGACGAGGAAGATGCGTCCGGGACCCGACACGCTATCGCGGCACATCTGTACAAGGTTTTGCGCGGCAGCAACAATCTGATTTTCCCCAACAGCCGCGACAAGGTGGAGTGGTACGCCGACAGATTGCGTCGTTTGTGTGAAAACGATGGTCTGCCCAATGAATTCCTGCCGCACCATGGAAGCCTGTCCAGAGACTTGCGTGAAGACACAGAGCGAGCCTTGAAAGCGGGCACCCCGCCCGCCTCTGCGGTCTGTACCACAACCCTTGAGCTGGGTATCGACATCGGCAACATCAGAGCCGTTGCCCAGATCGGACCGCCTCCCTCGGTCGCCAGTCTGCGCCAGCGACTGGGTCGATCAGGACGCCGTGAGGGAGAGCCCGCAACACTGCGCGCCTATTGCCAGGAAAGCACCCTGACACCTGAGTCAGGTCTTTCGGATCAACTCCGGCAAGATCTCGTGCAGACAATCGCCATGATTCGGTTGCTGATCGAAAAATGGTTTGAACCGCCCAGAGCGAACGGCCTGCACGCCTCGACACTGGTACAGCAGTGCTTGTCGATGATCGCTCAACAAGGTGGTGCCAGTGCAGCAGAGCTGTGGACTAGCCTGGTCGCAAGCGGGACATTTGCAGCCATCAACAAAGCGGACTTTATGACCCTGCTCAAGGCTCTGGGTGAAAAGAAACTGATCGTTCAGGACAGTTCGGGCCTGCTGCTACCGGGTGAAATTGGTGAGAAGCTGGTCAATCACTATGAGTTTTACAGCGCATTTACCACCGATGAAGAGTTCAGACTGGTCCGGGATGGCAAGCCGCTCGGATCCGTTCCTGTCAGCCGCCCGCTGACCCTGGGCCAACGAATCATATTTGGCGGCCGACGCTGGCAGGTACTGGATGTCGACCTGGAAAAGAAAGTCATTGTTGTCATGCCTGCACGTGGCGGCGAGCCGCCCGTATTCGACGGCCTAGGGGCCAAAATTCATGACCGCGTACGGCAAGAGATGCGCGCCGTACTGACAGAGAGCAGTCCCTGCCCGTTCATCGATGCCAATGCGCAAGCCTTGCTCGAAGAGGCACGCCAGACATTCCACAGGCTGGGGCTCGCAGACCAGTATCTGACTGGATCAGCCTCGACCAGTTATCTGCTGAGCTGGGCGGGTGATTACACCAATGATGCGCTTTGCCTTTTGCTCAATCAGTCCGGGGTGATGTGCTCAGGCTCGGGGCTGGTGCTTGAAATAGGTGCCTCTCGGGAAAGTGCTTTAGCGGCACTGGGCAGGATTGCAGAGCTGGATGCCAACGATGTAGAGCCGCTGTTGAAAGACGTAAAAAACCTGATCAGGGAAAAATGGGATTGGGCACTGCCCAAATCGTTGCTGATCAAGTCGTTCGCGTCCAGTCAGCTGGATATACCGGGGGCCATTGCGTTGGCAAAGGCACTGGTTCTTCATGAGCGCGACGCTGTCCTGACCGATCCGCCCTCCACCTGATTACGCCTGCAGCGCTCAAGGTATGCCCGGCCCGATCGGATACATTGATTTCCATACCCTATCAATCCACTGGCCACGCAATGTCCATCAACTTTGATCTCAACGACCTCCAGGCCTTTCGTGCCGTTGTCGAAAACGGTAGTTTTCGCAAGGCTGCGGAATCAGTGCGGATCACCCAGCCAGCGCTCAGCCGCCGCATAGAAAAACTTGAATCGGCGCTGAATGTGAAGCTGTTCGAGCGCACCACACGCAAGGTCAGCCTGACCACTGTAGGCCGCGCATTTCTGCCGCAGGTTGAACGCATACTGGATGATCTGGACATTGCGCTGATGACGATCGGCGAAGTCGGCTCCACGCGGATGGGCAGCGTCACAATTGCTTGCGTGCCCTCGGCGGCGTACTACTTCATGCCGCAGGTGATCAGCGCCTTTCGCGAGGATTACCCGAAAATCAGGGTCAAGGTGCTGGACGCCAGCGCCAACGAGGTCAACAGTGCCGTTGCCCTTGGCGAAGCCGATTTCGGGGTGAGTTTCAGCGGCAACCTGGCGCCGGAAGTGGATTTTGAACTGCTTTTGCAGGAGCGTTACGTGATGGCGTGCCGCCGGGATCACCCGCTGGCGATTCGCGAAAGTGTCAGTTGGGAAGAGATGTACAGCCACGATTACATCGCGTTGGACATCACCTCGGGCAACCGGCTGGTGCTGGATCAGGCGCTGGCACGCTCAAGACCGCACAAGGAAAGCATCTGCGAAACCCGGCACGTGACCACGATGATCGGTCTTGTGGAAGCGGGACTTGGCGTGGCGGCGGTACCCTCGATTGCCATGCCAATGACCGCTCACCCGTTTCTGGTGAGCGTCCCATTGGTCGAACCTGAGGTGATCCGCAACGTCGGCTTGATCAAGCGTCGCGGCCGTACGCTCACACCAGCGGCCCTGGAGCTGGAGCAACTGGTCAGGAAAATGCCGTTCCGGTCAGCGGGGAACTGAGTCCAGCCCGGTTTCCTGCACGGTGGCCTGCGCCTTTGGGGATGCCAGGTAATCGAGCAAAGCCTTCGCCTGTTTCGGGTGCTCGGCGTTGACCGGGATGCCTGCGGCGTAGCGGGTGACCGACTGAACGTCTTCGGGAATCTTCGCCACGAAGGTCACGCCGGGAACCGGCAGCAACTCGGCAACCTGCTGAAAGCCCACTTCGTAATCGCCTTTGGCAACCACCGAGGCCACCGGAATGCGCTCGATCATCTTGCTCTTGGGCGCGAGCTCTTGCTGAATGCCGAGCTTTTTAAAGAGCTCTTTTTCGACGTACACGCCACTGGCGCTGTCCGAATACGCGACCGACCTGGCCTTGAGCAGCGTATCTTTCAGCTCGCTGTCGGTGCCGATAGCGGGCTTGGCAGCGCCCTGCTTCACGACCATTCCGATACGCGAATCGGCAAGCTCGACACGCGATGCGGGGTCTACCTTGCCCTGCTTGATCAGGTCGTCCAACGCATAGCCGACCATGATCACTACGTCGGCACGCTCGCCACGGGCCAGACGATTGGGAATCGCCTCAGGCGCTTTGCCCATCGACGGGCCGAGAATGGTGTCCAGTGAATCCCCGGAAGACGCCGCATATTGCGGCCCGAGCAGCGTGTACGCAGCGGTAAACCCGCCAGACGTCATGACCTTGAGTTGTTCGGCCTGAGCTGCAGCGCTTACTGCTACGCAGCCCAGAAAAAGCACAGCCAGTTGATGTTTACGCGATGATTTCATGTTCATGTTCCTTGATTACACGGCTAATTGCGGGCGAGCTGAAATGTGCCGGTACAGCACCAGTGTCGCGCCCAGGGCGCACAGCGCAGCGAAAGTCATCCAGTACGCAGGCGCAGCCTTGTCGCCGGTCAGGTGGATCAGCCATGTGGAGATGGCCGGAGTGAAGCCACCGAAAACCGCGGTCGCCAGGCTGTAGGCCATAGAAAAACCGGCAACGCGAACCTCCACCGGCATGATTTCAGTCAGCGCAGGGATCATAGCGCCGTTGTACAAACCGTAAAGGCACGAGAACCACAGCAGCACCTCCAGCATGTGGCCGAAGCTGGGGGCCTGAGCGAGAAAGGACAGCGCCGGATAAGCACTGATGATGGTCAGTAAGGTCATTGCCACCAGCAGCGGCTTGCGCCCGAAACGGTCGCTCAGCATGCCGCCGATGGGCAGCCAGATAAAATTGGACACACCGACCAGCAAGGTCACCAGCAGAGCATCGGCGGTACTCAGGTTCAGCACGGTTTTGCCAAAGGTCGGTGCATAGATGGTGATCAGGTAAAACGTGGTAGTCGTCATCGCGACCATCAGCATCCCGGCGATGACCACACGCCAGTTCTGCAGCAGCGTTGCGAAGACCTCCCGCATGCTCGGGCGGTGTGAGCGGGTGGCGAACTCTTCGGTTTCCTGAAGGCTGCGACGCAGCAGGAAAATGAACGGGATGATCAGGCAACCGATGGCGAATGGAATTCTCCAGCCCCAGTCAGCCACCGCCGCAGGGGCCATCCACTGGTTGAGCGCGTAACCCAGCCCAGCCGCGACAACGATCGCCACCTGCTGACTACCGGATTGCCAACTGGTGTAAAAGCCTTTGCGACCCGGCGTGGCCATCTCGGCCAGATACACCGACACCCCGCCCAGCTCGGCTCCGGCAGAGAACCCCTGCAATAAACGCCCCAGCAAGACCAGCGCCGGTGCCCAGAGCCCGATAGTCGCGTAGCCGGGCACCAGCACAATGAGCAGCGTGCCACTGGCCATGATCGACAGGGTCACGATCAAGCCTTTGCGGCGGCCGACGTCGTCTATATAAGCGCCAAGAATCACCGCCCCCAAGGGACGCATCAGGAAACCCGCGCCAAAGACCGCAAAGGTCATCATCAACGAGGCGAACTCGCTGGTCGCGGGAAAGAAGGCCGAGGCGATTTGGGTGGCGTAGAAGCCGAACAGGAAGAAATCGAATTGTTCGAGGAAGTTGCCTGATGTGACGCGAAACACTGCTCCGGCCCGGGATCGGGCGGACGCAGTTTTATGGGGTGATGAGCCATTCATGGGTGTTCTCCAGCGATCTTGTTAGAGTGCTTGTCAGCGCTTGTGATCGAGGAGTCTGACGGACACACTTTGAAACGATAAGTGCTATGTTTTCATCGATTGATGTTTATTTGTTATCAATCAGTGGGCGATTGGCCTAGTCGTGCCGCGTGCTGATCGTTGCGCGTGACGCTATACGTTTCGTGACGCTCTGCGTTACACAAGGGTTCTGCGATGTCAGCTGGATATATTCCAGGCTCAAGTCACCTCTTCGCCCCTCGGCGACTGACTTTGAAGGATCAAAGTAAGCAAAATCCCCGCTCCGTTTCCGGCCCGACGTCGTCGGGTTCCTTAGCGTCAGCCAGATAAGTGTCGCTGCCTTTCACGCCAAACCCACACGCCCGGCCCTGAATTCTTTATCATTGCGCATGTTTTATTGGCAGAGCCGATCATGAAATTCGCCATTTCGCTTTTTTCCGCCGCGCATGCGCCTTCCTCGCGGCGTGCCTTGCTGTTTGCCAGGGCAGTGCTTGCAGGCGGGCATGAGATTGTCCGGCTGTTTTTTTATCAGGACGGTGTGCACAGCGCGTCGGCCAATGTCGTGACGCCCCAGGATGAGGAAGATCTGGCGCTGCAGTGGCGCGATTTCATCGCCGAGCACAACCTTGATGGCGTGGTGTGCATCGCGGCTGCACTGCGTCGCGGCGTGCTTGATACTCAAGAAGCCGAGCGTTATCAGCGGCCAGCGGCAAATCTGCTCGCGCCGTGGGAATTGTCCGGGCTGGGTCAGTTGCACGATGCAGTGCAATCCGCTGACCGTCTGATCTGCTTTGGGGGGCCATGAGATGTCGAGATCACTGTTGATTGTCAGCCGTCAGTCACCCTGGTCAGGTCCGGGCGCTCGGGAAGCACTGGACATCGCGCTGGCCGGCGGTGCGTTCGACCTGCCGGTCGGCCTGCTGTTTGTGGATGACGGCGTGTTCCAGTTGCTGCCGCAACAAGTGCCCGCCGCCCTGCAACAGAAAGACCTGACCGCGAACCTGAAGGCGCTGTCGATGTTTGGCGTCGACGACCTGTACGCCTGCGGGCAAAGCCTGACAGAACGCGGCATTCCTGCCAGCGCGCTGAGCGAGGAGATCCGTCAGTTGGCCGCACGGTCCGATTTGTCGGCACTTTTTGACCGTTACGACGAGGTGATTACGATCTGATGGCTACCTTGCACGTTGTTTCTCATTCGCCCTTTGCCGACACCCGCCTGGACAGCTGCATGCGCCTGCTGGGCACACATGATGGCCTGTTGCTGTGCGGCGATGCCGCGTATGCATTGATGCCCGCCAGCGCACATAGACAGAACCTGCAGCCCCTGATCGACTCGGTGAAACTGTTCGTCCTTGATGAAGACCTCAAGGCACGTGATCTGTCGCTGCCTGCGGGAGTGAACAGTATCGACTACCCGGCTTTCGTCGACCTTTCGTTACGCTTCGACAAGGTCAACACCTGGTTATGAAACAGTTGATGATTGACGGACGCAGCATCGAACTGGACAAGGACGGCTTTCTCAAGCACCTCGACGACTGGTCGATGGACATTGCTAATGCCATCGCTACTGAAGAAGGTATCGCGTTGAGTGCCGAACACACCGAAATCCTCCTGTTACTTCGGGATTTCTACGCCGAGTTTCAGCTATCGCCCGCCACCCGGCCGCTGATCAAATACACCGCACTCAAGCTGGGCACGGAAAAAGGCAACAGCCTGCACCTCAACCGCTTGTTCAACGGCACCCCCGCCAAACTTGCCGCCAAGCTGGCGGGCCTGCCAAAGCCGACCAATTGCATATGAACGACTACGCCCCGCTGGTTACCGAAACACCTGAAGAACACCCCTTCGCCCCTTTCGTCCGCATTCTGGGCAAAGGCAAGCGTGGCGCACGCAACCTGACGCGCGAAGAAGCGCGAGAGGCGATGGGCATGCTGCTCGATGAAAAAGTCGAGGACACCCAGCTTGGCGCCTTTCTGATGCTGCTGCGTCACAAGGAAGAAAGCCCCGAGGAACTGGCGGGCTTTACCGAAGCGGTGCGTGAACGCCTGAATGCCCCGGCCATGCAGGTCGACATCGACTGGCCAACTTATGCAGGCAAGAAACGTCACTTGCCGTGGTATTTGCTGGCAGCCAAGTGTCTGGCGCAGAACGGCGTGAAGATCCTACTGCACGGCGGCGGCGCACACACCGCTGGCCGCCTGTACACCGAGCAATTGCTGGGCTTGCTGAACATTCCTCTGTGCCGTCACTGGTCAGCGGTCGAAAGCGCACTGGCACAAGGCAACCTGGCGTTCATACCGCTCGCAGACTGGGCACCGCAGTTGCAGCGCATGATCGACCTGCGCAACACGCTGGGCCTGCGCTCCCCCATTCATTCGCTGGCACGCATTCTCAACCCGTTGCAGGCCCGTTGCGGCCTGCAAAGCATCTTCCATCCGGGCTATCAGGGCGTGCATCGCGATGCCAGCAGCCTGCTGGGCGATAACGCCATTGTGGTCAAGGGTGACGGCGGCGAAATCGAGATCAACCCCGACACCATCAGCCACCTGTACGGCACCACCGGTGGACAGCCCTGGGACGAAGAGTGGCCGGCGCTTTCACCGCGTCGCCATGTGAAACCGGCAACACTTGATCCGCAGCAATTGCTGGCCCTGTGGCGCGGCGAAATCGAAGACAGTTACCCGCACCTGGCGCTGATCTCGACCATGGCACTGGCCCTGCGTGGCCTGGGCGTCGCGCGCGAGGACGCTTTCCAGCAAGCGCAAACGTTCTGGGATCGCCGCGACAGGACCCTGTGACCTATCGGCTGTGACGATGAACGGCGTCCATAATCTTGCGCTTTTCAGATCGAACCGACGCGCCTGAACTGACCTCCAAGTTTCATCATTCAGCAACGGGAGTCAGACATGGGCCTTCTGGTCGATGGACACTGGCAAGACCAGTGGTACGAAAGCAGCAAAGATGGCGCGTTTCAGCGCGAAAATGCTCAGCGACGTAACTGGGTCACGCGCGACGGGCAAGCAGGGCCATCAGGTGAAGGTGGTTTTGCTGCCCAAGCGGGCCGTTATCACCTCTACGTGTCTCTGGCGTGCCCATGGGCGCATCGCACATTGATCCTGCGCAAGCTCAAGGGTCTGGAAAAGCTGATCGATGTATCGGTGGTCAGCTGGCTGATGCTGGAAAACGGCTGGACCTTCGATCAGCAGAAAGGCTCAAGCGGCGACGCGCTGGATGACTTTCGGTTCTTTCACCAGCGCTACACGGCCGATGACCCTCGATACACCGGTCGCGTGACCGTTCCGGTGCTGTGGGACAAACAGCAGCAGCGCATCGTCAGCAATGAGTCTGCGGAAATCATCCGCATGTTCAATTCTGCGTTCGACGAATTGACCGGCAATACCCTGGATTTCTACCCTTCCGCGTTGCAGTCGAGCATTGACGAACTCAATGAGCAAATTTACCCGAAGGTCAACAATGGGGTCTATCGAGCCGGGTTCGCAACGTCGCAGGGGGCGTACGAGGAAGCCTTCGATGATGTGTTTGCTGAACTGGATGTACTGGAGAACCTGCTGGGCGAAAAGCGCTATCTGACGGGAAAACACCTCACCGAAGCAGACATACGTCTGTTCACAACCATCGTGCGCTTCGATGCGGTCTACTACAGCCACTTCAAGTGCAACCTGCGGCGCATCGCGGACTACCACAACCTCAGCAACTGGCTGCGCGAGCTTTACCAATGGCCAGGCATTGCAGAAACCGTAGACTTTGAACACATCAAAGGCCACTACTACGCTAGCCATCGCACCATAAACCCGACCGGAATCATTCCCAAGGGGCCAGCACTTGATCTGCAAGCAGGTCACGACCGCGAGCGATTGTCAGGTGAAGGTGCCCGGAGCAAGTAACACATAAGCAAAACGAGAGGGATAGCCCGAACGGGCTATCCACTTTCGGACTCAGAGCGTGGCCTGAGCGCCTTCGAACCAGGCCAGCTTCTCACGCAACTTGACCACTTCGCCAATAATCACCAGCGTCGGCGCATGAACCTCATGTTCGGCAACCAGTTGCGGCAGGTTGGCCAGAGTGCCGGTGAATACACGCTGATTGACCGTGGTGCCCTGCTGAACCAGCGCGGCAGGCGTGTCGGCAGAGCGGCCGTGTTTGATCAGCTCTGCGCAAATGACCGGCAAACCGATCAGGCCCATATAGAACACCAGCGTCTGAGCGGGCGCCACCAGATCGGACCAGGGCAGGTCCGTCGTACCGTTTTTCAAGTGCCCGGTGATGAACCGTACCGACTGCGCATGATCGCGGTGCGTCAGCGGTATGCCTGCGTACGCCGCGCAACCGCTGGCAGCGGTAATACCCGGAACCACCTGAAACGGAATACCGTGCGCCGCCAGCTCTTCGATTTCCTCGCCACCACGGCCGAAGATAAACGGATCGCCCCCTTTCAGGCGCACGACACGTTTGCCTTGCTTGGCCAGTGCAACCAGTTGCTGATTGATCTGCTCCTGAGGCACAGCATGCTCTGCACGACGCTTGCCGACGTAGACACGCTCGGCATCGCGACGGCACAGGTCAAGGATCGTCGGTGCGACAAGGCGGTCATACAGCACCACGTCCGCTTGCTGCATCAGACGCAAGGCGCGAAAGGTCAGCAAATCCGGATCGCCAGGACCTGCGCCGACCAGATACACCTCACCGGTTTGCGCCGGTGGCTCGCCAGCGATCTTGGCGATCAGCAGGCGCTCGGCCTCGGCACCCTGCCCGGCCAGTTGACGGTCGGCAATGGCCCCCTGAAAAACCTCTTCCCAGAACGCCCGGCGTTGCTGCACGTTAGGGAGCAGGCCTTTGACCTGATTGCGAAAACGCGCGGCAAGCCCGGCGAGCTGCCCGTAACTGGAGGGAATCCAGGTTTCCAGCTTGGCCCGGATCAGACGTGCCAGCACCGGCGCATCGCCGCCGCTGGACACGGCAATCACCAAGGGCGAACGGTCGACAATAGCCGGAAAGATGACGGTACACAGCGCCGGAGCATCCACCACGTTGACCGGCACGCAGCGTAGCCGGGCATCGCGAGAAACCTGAGCGTTTAGCGGCTCGTCGTCCGTGGCGGCAATGATCAGCACGCAGCCGTCAAGATCGCTTTCGCTGTAGCCGCGCAGAATCAGTTCGCCGCCGCTGTGCGCAACCAGCTCGCGCAACTGGGTTTCTATTTCCGGCGCAACCACGCGCAGTACAGCCCCGGCATCAGCGATCAGGCGTGATTTGCGCAGGGCAATCTCACCGCCGCCGACCACCAGCACGCGGCTGCCACGCAGGTTATGGAACAGCGGCAGAAACTCCATTTAACCGATAACCTCAAGGCCGCCCATGTACGGTTTGAGCACTTCCGGCACGCGAATCGAACCGTCCGCCTGCTGATAGTTTTCCAGCACGGCCACCAGGGTACGACCTACCGCCAGCCCCGAACCGTTGAGCGTGTGAACCAGTTCCGGCTTGCCGGTTTCCGGGTTGCGCCAGCGAGCCTGCATGCGACGCGCCTGGAAATCACCGCAGTTGGAGCACGAAGAGATTTCGCGGTACTTGTCCTGGCTGGGGATCCACACTTCCAGGTCGTACGTCTTCACGGCGCTGAAACCCATGTCGCCGGTGCACAGCGCGAGCGTACGATAAGGCAGCTCCAGCAGTTGCAGAACGCGTTCGGCGTTACCGGTCAGCGACTCAAGGGCCGCCATGGAATCGTCAGGGGCAACGATCTGGACCATCTCGACCTTGTCGAACTGGTGCTGGCGGATCATCCCGCGGGTGTCACGGCCTGACGCGCCCGCTTCGCTGCGGAAGCACGGCGTGTGGGCAACGAACTTGAGCGGCAGCTGTTTGGCGTCAAGAATCTCGCCCGACACAATGTTGGTCAGCGACACTTCAGCCGTCGGGATCAGGTACAGATCAGCTTCGCCTTCACGCGAGATCTTGAACAGGTCTTCCTCGAACTTCGGCAACTGACCCGTGCCTTGCAGCGCCGGTGCCTGCACCAGGTAAGGCGTGTAGGTCTCTTCGTAGCCATGTTCGTTGATGTGCAGGTTGATCATGAACTGCGCCAGTGCGCGGTGCAGGCGTGCGATCGGGCCACGCAACAACGCGAAACGTGCGCCGGACAGCTTGGCGGCGGTCTCGAAGTCGAGCCAACCGAATTTCTCGCCCAGCGCAACGTGATCCTTCACCTCGAAGTCGAACGCCGTCGGCGTGCCCCAGCGGCGCACTTCGACGTTACCTTCTTCGTCAGCGCCAACCGGCACGGATTCGTGAGGCAGGTTCGGGATGTTCAGCACCAGTGCGTCCAGTTCGGCCTGGATGGCGTCCAGCTCGACCTTGCCTTCGCTCAGTTCGTTGCCCATACGCTCGACATCCGCCATCAACGGCGCAATATCTTCACCGCGCTGCTTGGCCTGACCAATGGATTTGGAACGGGCATTGCGCTCGGCCTGCAACTGTTCGGTGCGGGTCTGCACCACCTTGCGCTGGGCTTCCAGCGATTCAATGCGCGCCACATCCAGTGTAAAGCCACGGAAAGCCAGGCGATCCGCTACGTCCTGAAGTTGAGTACGTAACAGTTTGGAATCGAGCATATCGTTCTCTCGTCTATCAAAGTCTGGTCAGGGACAGGCCAACCCAGGTTGCGAGCAGCCCGCCGAATACACTGATACCGGCATAGCCCAGAGCCAGCGGTACTTGCCCGCTTTCCAGCAGGCGCAGCGTATCCAGTGAAAAGGATGAAAAGGTCGTCAGACCGCCTACAAAGCCGACAATCAAGCCGGCACGAATTTCGACGGGCACTTCAGGCCGTGACAAAAACAGGCCATACAGCACACCGATAATCAGGCAGCCGACAATGTTGACTGCCAGCGTCGCCGCGTAAAAATAGCGTGGCCAGTTGGCGCTTACCCAGGTACCTGTTGCAAAGCGCAATAATGTACCAGCGATACCGGCGATCGACACCGCAAGAATGGTTTGAATCATCACTTTCTCCGCTGGCGAGGGCTGGCAGCGTCCAGCGCGTTAAGATGCCTGAGCTTCTCACCGATCTTGAGCTCAAGGCCGCGCGGCACGGGTTGATAATACTGGCGTGGCTCCAGTTCGTCCGGAAAGTAATCTTCGCCTGCGGCATAAGCGTCCGGCTCGTCGTGGGCGTAGCGATATTCTTCGCCATAACCGAGTTGTTTCATCAGCTTGGTCGGCGCGTTGCGCAAGTGCAACGGAACCTCCAGCGAACCATGTTCGCCCGCTTCGCGCATCGCAGCCTTGAATGCCATGTAGACCGCGTTGCTTTTCGGCGCGCAGGCCAGGTAGACAATGGCCTGCGCAACTGCCAGCTCACCCTCGGGGCTGCCGAGCCGTTCCTGCACATCCCAGGCCGACATGCACAATGGCAGCGCGCGCGGATCGGCATTGCCGATGTCTTCACTGGCCATGCGCACCACGCGCCGCGCCAGGTACAGCGGGTCGCACCCGCCGTCGATCATGCGCGCAAACCAGTACAGGGCGGCATCCGGGTTGGAGCCGCGAATGGATTTGTGCAGGGCCGATATCTGGTCATAAAACGCCTCGCCGCCCTTGTCGAAGCGGCGTCGGCTGTCGCCTAGCAGGCTCTGCAACAACTCGATATCAATCTCGCTGCCATCCTCGGCCAGATCGGAGGCGTTTTCCAGCAGGTTGAGCATGCGCCGGCCGTCACCATCAGCAGCGGCCATGAGCATCGTAAACCCTTCGTCACTCAAGGTCAGCTTGCGTTGCCCGAGCCCACGGTCTTCGGTCAGGGCGCGATTGACCAGCTTGCGCAACGCCGCCTCGTCGAGGCTTTTGAGCACGTAGACGCGAGCCCGTGACAACAAGGCGTTATTGAGTTCGAACGAAGGGTTTTCAGTGGTTGCGCCGATGAAAATCAGCGTGCCGTCCTCAACGTAAGGCAGAAACGCATCCTGTTGCGACTTGTTGAAGCGATGCACTTCGTCGACAAACAGAATCGTGCGCTTGCCGTATTGCCCGGCCTGTTGCTTGGCGACTTCCACGGCCTGGCGAATTTCCTTGACCCCGGCCAGCACCGCCGAAACAGTCTCGAAATGTGCGTCCGAAACCTTGGCCAGCAACCTGGCCAGCGTAGTCTTGCCGACGCCGGGCGGGCCCCAGAAGATCATCGAGTGCAGCGCGCCCTGCTCCAGCGCCTCGCGCAGAGGCTTGCCGTGGGCCAGCACGTGCTCCTGACCGACATACTCATCCAGATTGGTAGCACGCAAACGTGCAGCCAGGGGCTGAGCTATCGGTTCGCGGCTGAACAGGTCCATGTCAGGAATAGGCCCTTTTACTCTTGAATGACATCAGCGCCCTTGGGAATCTGGAACTGAAACTTGCTGACAGCAATCGACTCGTTGGCTTTGACGCCGGTGAACAGGATGTTGGTGCGCTGCCCGACGCTGTCGATCAACTGCATATCGTTGATGATACCGTTACGAAACGACAGGCGCAGGCTGTCGAACAGCGTGTCCTTGGTCTTGGGCTTGAGCACGAAATCGATCACACCACCGGCTTCCTTCGCGGTGATATCAAAACTTTCGCTGATCTTTGACACGTCACCGGACAGCAGCAATGCCGGGGTCTGGGTCAGGCGCTGATCAAGCTTCTTGATCGTGACCTGCTCAAGATCAGGGTCCCACAGCGAGACCTTCTTGCCGTCGGAAACCATCAGTTGTTCCTGAGGCGCGTCGGTGTGCCAGTTGAACAGGCCTGGGCGCTGCAAGGCCATTTCGCCGGTGGTTTCCTGCAACTGAGTACCGCCACCGTCCAGCGTCAACTGCGAGAAGCGTGCGGTCAGCGTCTGGGATTTTTCCAGCAGTTGGGTCAGACGTGCCACGTCCTTGCCGTCGGCATGGGCAGGGATCACGGAGAAGGTCAGTGCGGTGGCCAACAGCATGCGGATAAGACGCATGGGATTCCTCTTTGAAGTCGATGATGATGCGACAGCGCGCCGTGCACGCTGTCGATGCAAACCGGGGTGGTAAAACTCAGTCGCGCACCGGCCCGGGGGCCAGTACTTCACGCGAGCCGTTGGTGTTCATGGAGGTCACGACGCCTGCCATTTCCATCGCTTCGATCATGCGCGCGGCACGGTTGTACCCAATCTTGAGTTTGCGCTGCACGGCAGAAATCGATGCACGACGGCTTTCAAGGACGAATTTCACAGCCTCATCGTAAAGGGCATCGCTTTCGCTGTCTTCACCGCCCTCACTGCTGCCGCCATCAAAGCCGCTGCCGGGCTCTTCCACACCGGCGAGAATATCGTCGTTGTAGTCAGGAGAGCCACGCAGCTTCCACGCTTCCACCACACGGTGCACTTCTTCGTCGGAAACGAATGCACCGTGGACGCGAATTGGCAGACTGGTGCCCGGTGGCATGTAGAGCATGTCACCATGACCCAGCAATTGCTCGGCGCCACCCTGATCGATGATGGTGCGAGAGTCGATCTTGCTCGACACCTGAAACGCCATGCGCGTCGGGATGTTGGCCTTGATCAGACCGGTAATCACGTCCACCGAAGGACGCTGGGTCGCCAGAATCAGGTGAATACCGGCAGCACGGGCCTTCTGTGCAATACGCGCGATCAGCTCTTCGACCTTCTTGCCGACGATCATCATCATGTCGGCAAATTCGTCCACCACCACCACGATGGTCGGCAGCTTGGTCAGCAGCGGTGCTTCGTCGTGGATGCTTTCGCGCTTGTACAGCGGATCGGCCAGCGGCTCTCCGGCATCCTGCGCATCCTTGACCTTCTGGTTGAAGCCCGACAGGTTACGCACGCCCATCTTCGCCATCAGCTTGTAGCGGCGCTCCATCTCGGCGACGCTCCAGCGCAAGGCGTTGGCAGCGTCCTTCATGTCGGTCACCACCGGACACAACAAGTGTGGAATGCCTTCGTAGATGGACAATTCGAGCATTTTCGGGTCGATCATGATCAGCTTGGCATCTTCCGGGCCGGACTTGAACAGGATCGACAGGATCATTGCGTTCACACCCACCGACTTACCGGAACCGGTGGTACCGGCCACCAGCAGGTGGGGCATTTTCGCCAGATCGGTAATCACCGGCTTGCCGCCGATGTCGTGGCCCAGCGCCAGGGTGACAGGCGACTTGGCGTTATCGTATTCGGGGGTCGACAGCACCTCGGAGAACCGCACGATCTGGCGGTCTTCGTTGGGGATTTCGATACCCACGGTGGTCTTGCCCGGAATCACCTCGACCACACGCACGCTGGTCACGGCGAGCGAACGTGCAAGGTCCTTGGCCAGGTTGGAGATGCGACTGACCTTTACGCCAGCGGCGGGCTGAATTTCGTAACGGGTGATGACCGGGCCAGGATGAATCGAATCCACCGAGACCTCGACACCGAATTCCTTGAGCTTGATTTCCAGCAGATGACCGACCGCCGCCAGAGACTCCGGCGAATAGTTGAGCTGCTTCTTTTCCGCCGGATCAAGGATCGAAATCGGCGGCAAGGTGCCTTCGACGGCGCTGTCAACGAACAGCGGTACCTGTTTTTCCTTCAGGACGCGCTTGCTTGGCTCTGCCGGCTTCGACGGTGCTGGGGCGATGACCGCAGGCACGTGTTTTTCGCGCTCGGTCATGTGCTTGCTCAGCGACACTTCGCGTTCGATGATGCGCTCTCGGGCCTTGGCCTGCTCGCGACGGTCCGGGGCGACAGGCGCCACGACATCGTTTACGCGCATATCGACCTCGCGCAGTTGCGCAACCATCTGCTTGCGCTCGGCACGGGCAGTCCACCAGCGATTTGCAGCGCCCTGAAACAACTCGAACAGGTCCAGGGTGATCTTGCCGGTGACGTCCATCACCTTGAACCACGACAGATCGGTAAACACTGTCAGGCCGAAAAGGAACAGGGCAATGAACAACAAGGTACTGCCCTGGATGTTCAGCGCCCTTTTGGCCAGATCGCCCAACACTTCGCCCAGCACACCGCCCGCCGAGCCCGGAAAACCCGCCGAGAAGTGGAAATGAATGTGTGCCAGCGCGGCACCCGCCAGTATCAGGAAGACCAGCCCTATCAGGCGCCAGGAAAACAGCCAGCCGCTCCACTGCCAGGGCTCATGACGATGACGAAACACCTGCCAGGTCTTGATCGCCAGCAGTAACGGAAATATGTAGGCGAAATAGCCCAGAATCATGAACAGGATGTCGGCACAGAAGGCACCGGCCCACCCTGCGGCATTCTGAACCTGCCCGGCATTGCTGCTGGTATGGCTCCAGCCAGGGTCGCTCTGGTCGTAGGTCAGCAAAGCCATCATCAGGTACAGGCACAGTGCGCCAAAGGCGATCAGGGCCCCTTCCTTGAGCCGGTAGTGCAATTGCTGCCGCCATAGCGGAACAGCGCTGGGTGCTGGGGTGGATTTCTTCAAAACGCTTTAATTCCTGCGCTGGAGCGCGAACATCTCGTTGATTGACCAGTAACGGCTGTCGGACGGCACTGACTGCTCCCGCGTGGACAGGGATGGCAGACACCGGGAAACCCGTTGGACAGACGCTTGAATGATAATACCCAAAGCAGGCATTGTACGGCTTTACACACAGCGGGGTCTGTACGAAAACGCGCCAGACCGGGCTCAGACACCTCTGCAACACCGGAAAGACCAAACCTGCCTGCGTGTTCGCTGATAACGTTCAATTTGAGCATGCATTCCGTTTTGTGACAAAGGCTTATGACGTGTTTCTGGCAACTACCCGCAACTTTTCAGGCTGGGCCATCGCTGCCATGCCGGCGCATTACCGCAAGTACAAGGTACGCGCCATAATGACAACCGCTTGTGACCACGCCCACCGTACAGAGTTGCATCTTCAGGCCTGTGCGCCCTCCCCTTCCGCAAAGGCGTGATGCCATGCTGACCTGGTTAAACCGCAACAACCTGGATTTCCCCCCATTGGAGAAAGCCCTTCGTGAACCCGACGGGCTGCTGGCAGCCGGTGGAGACTTGTCGGCCGACCGCCTGATCAAGGCTTATCGGCACGGCTGCTTTCCGTGGTTCCAGGATGGTCAGCCCATCCTGTGGTGGTCACCTGATCCGCGCACCGTGCTGTTTCCCGAAGAGCTGCACATCTCACGCAGCCTCGGCAAGGTACTGCGCCAGTGTCGTTATCGCGTGACCTTCGACACGGACTTTGCCCGTGTGATCAGGGCCTGTGCGGCGCCTCGCAGTTACGCCAATGAAACCTGGATCACCGGCTCGATGCAGAACGCCTACCTGGAGCTGCACCGCCGCGGCCATGCGCACAGCGTAGAAGTCTGGGATCAGGAAGAGCTGGTCGGCGGGCTTTACGGCCTGGCGATGGGTCAGCTGTTTTTCGGAGAGTCGATGTTCAGTCGCGCAGACAACGCCTCCAAAGTCGGCTTTGCCACGTTGATAGAGCATCTGACCGACTGGGGTTTTGTGCTGATCGACTGCCAGATGCCTACTCAACACCTTCATAGCTTTGGCGCGCGTTCGATTCCTCGCCAGACTTTCGCCGATTACCTGGCCCGCCACCTGGATCAGCCGACCGACGCCGACTGGTTATCTAGGCGAGTTTGACAGGCTGGCATACACTCATCGGTATGGATTTACCTTTTAAGCGGCGATTAGGCGGCGATCATGACAGAGCTGGCAAGACTGAAGTTTTATGCCACTCAACCCCACACCTGCAGTTACCTGCCCGAGGAGCAGGCGACCACCCTGTTCCTGGACCCCAGCCAGCCGATGGACGTGCAGGTCTATGCGGACCTGTCGGACATGGGCTTTCGCCGTAGCGGCGATCATCTTTATCGCCCTCACTGCCAGAACTGCAGCGCTTGCGTGCCCGCGCGCATCCCCGTGAACCTGTTCGTACCTGACAGACAGCAAAAGCGCATTCTCAAGCGCAATGCCGACATTCAGGTGAGCAGCACCAAACCGGTGTTCACTCAGGAGTATTTCGATCTTTATCAGCGCTACATCGAGCAGCGCCATGCCGACGGCGACATGTTTCCCCCAAGCCGGGAGCAGTTTTCGACGTTTCTGGTTCGCGACCTGCCGTTTTCGCGCTTTTATGAGTTTCGTGTTGACCAACGCCTGCTGGCAGTCGCCGTTACCGACCTACTGCCCAACGGGCTTTCAGCGGTCTACACCTTCTACGAACCTGACGAAGAGCGCCGCAGTCTGGGCCGCTACGCGATTTTGTGGCAGATCGGCGAAGCCACCCGGCTGCAGCTGCAAGCGGTGTACCTGGGTTACTGGATAAAGAACTGCAAAAAGATGAATTACAAGACCCAATATCGACCCATCGAGCTACTGACCAATCAAAGATGGGTCACTCTGTATTGAACCCCTTGGCTTAAACTGGTTTTTTCGGGCACAATGCACGCCGCTTTTGCCTGGCGCCACTTGCACCGGGCCACTCATTTGTATACCGAGGGCTTTACTGCATGTCGAAAGAAGACAGCTTCGAAATGGAAGGCACTGTCGTCGACACCCTGCCCAACACCATGTTTCGTGTGGAGTTGGAAAACGGGCACGTCGTAACCGCGCATATCTCCGGCAAGATGCGCAAGAATTACATCCGTATTCTGACCGGCGACAAGGTGCGTGTAGAACTGACGCCCTATGACCTCAGCAAAGGGCGCATCACCTACCGCGCTCGTTAAACAGGCATCAACGAAAACGCCCGGCATAGCCGGGCGTTTTTGTTTGCGTGTTTATCAACCGTTGTTGCCGACCTGCCCCGCATCAATCAGCAATGCGGGGCGAGGCTTACGGCGTCAGGCCATTTCTGCCGTGGTTTCGAAATCGAAAGTGATCTCGCCATCACGGATGTCGATGTGCACGACGCCTCCATGCTCTGACAACTCGCCAAACAGGATCTCTTCAGCCAACGGCCGTTTGATCTTGTCCTGAATCAGGCGAGCCATCGGGCGTGCGCCCATCGCTGCATCGTAACCGCCCTGCGCCAGCCAGCTTCTTGCCGCCTCGGAGACTTCGAGCAGTACGCGCTTGTCTTCCAGTTGGGCCTGAAGCTCGGTAAGGAACTTATCCACCACGCTCTTGATGACTTCATGGCTGAGACGACCAAACTGAATGATCGTGTCCAGACGGTTGCGGAACTCCGGAGTGAAGCTCTTCTTGATCACTTCCATTGCATCAGACGAATGGTCCTGATGCGTGAAACCGATCGAAGCCCGCGCCGCGGATTCAGCACCGGCGTTGGTGGTCATGATCACGATCACGTTGCGGAAGTCTGCCTTGCGCCCGTTGTTATCAGTGAGCGTACCGTGGTCCATAACCTGCAACAGCAGATTGAAGACTTCGGGATGCGCCTTCTCGATTTCATCGAGCAACAGCACGCAGTGTGGTTGACGGGTAATGGCTTCTGTCAGCAAACCGCCCTGATCGAAACCGACGTAGCCAGGAGGCGCACCGATCAAGCGAGAAACGGTGTGACGCTCCATGTACTCGGACATGTCGAAACGAATCAGCTCGACACCCAAGGCTTTCGCCAGCTGACGAGCAGCTTCGGTCTTGCCGACACCGGTAGGCCCGGCGAACAGAAAGGAACCAACCGGCTTGTCCGGCGACTTGAGCCCTGCACGCGACAGCTTGATGGCCGTAGACAGCGAATCGATCGCCGCATCCTGACCAAACACCGTCAACTTGAGATCGCGCTCCAGGTTACGCAGCAGTTCCTTGTCAGAGCTGTTGACGTGTTTCGGCGGAATACGGGCGATCTTGGCGACAATGTCTTCAACCTGCGGCACGTCGATGCGCTTGACGCGTTTTTCGACCGGTTGCAGGCGCTGATAGGCACCCGCCTCGTCAATCACGTCGATGGCCTTGTCGGGCATATGACGGTCATTGATGTAGCGCGAGGCGAGCTCAGCGGCGGCGCGCAAGGCTTCATCACTGTATTCGATGCTGTGATGCTGCTCGAAGCGGCTTTTCAGGCCGCGCAGGATTCCGATGGTGTCTTCAACCGAAGGCTCGGACACATCGACTTTCTGGAAGCGACGTGCCAAGGCACGGTCCTTCTCGAAAATCCCGCGAAACTCCTGGAACGTCGTTGAACCGATGCAGCGAATCTCGCCAGAAGACAACATTGGCTTGAGCAGATTCGAGGCATCCATCACCCCACCGGACGCCGCACCGGCACCAATGATTGTGTGGATCTCGTCGATGAACAGAATCGCCTGCGGACGCTTGCGCAGTTCGTTGAGCAGCGCCTTGAAGCGCTTCTCGAAATCACCACGGTATTTGGTCCCGGCCAGCAAGGCACCCAGGTCAAGCGAATAGACAACGCTGTTGGCAAGCAGGTCAGGCACCTGATTGTCGACGATACGCTTGGCAAGGCCTTCGGCAATGGCGGTTTTACCCACCCCGGCCTCTCCGACCAACAATGGGTTGTTCTTGCGCCGACGAGCGAGAATCTGCGCCACACGCTCGACTTCGCTTTCGCGGCCGACCAGTGGATCGATGCGCCCCTGACGCGCCAATTCGTTCAGATTGCTGGCATAGGCATCCAGAGGATTGCCTGAGGAAGATGCTTCACCGCCCTCGTCGTCCTGCATATCTTGCTCACCTTCAGAAGAGTGTTCGCCATGCCCTGGAACCTTGGAGATACCGTGGGCAATGTAGTTGACGACATCGATCCGGGCCACACTCTGCTGCTTGAGCAGAAATACGGCCTGGCTTTCCTGCTCACTGAAAATTGCAACCAGCACGTTGGCGCCGGTCACTTCGCGCTTGCCAGAGCTTTGCACGTGGAAGACAGCGCGTTGCAGCACGCGCTGAAAACCCAGCGTTGGTTGAGTCTCGCGGTCCTCGTCGTGGACGGGGATCAGCGGCGTAGTAGAGTCGATGAACTCTTGCAGATCATGCTTGAGTTTATCGAGGCTTGCGCCGCATGCACGCAGGACAGTGGCTGCAGCCTCATTATCCAATAGAGCCAGCAGGAGATGCTCGACCGTCATGAACTCATGACGCTTCGAACGTGCCTCCTTGAAGGCAAGATTGAGGGTGACTTCGAGCTCACGGTTTAACATAGCTTCACCTCATACCCAAGTGGTCGGCGTTTAACCGTCCTTCTCGATCTCACAGAGTAGCGGATGCTGGCTCTCCCTGGCGTACTGATTGACCTGCGCCGCCTTGGTCTCGGCGATGTCGCGGGTAAACAATCCGCAGACTGCCCGTCCCTCTGTATGGACGGCCAGCATGACTTTGGTGGCCAGCTCACGATTCAGGTTAAAAAACACCTCGAGTACTTCGACGACGAAATCCATCGGGGTGTAGTCATCATTGAACAAAACCACCTTGTACATCGGTGGCGCCTGCAGGGTCGGTTTGGCGTCCTGCACCGCGATGCCTGCCGAGTCGTCCTCGTGTGACTGCGGACCATCCTGATTGAATGTTAGTCGAATCTTGCTGAATGCATGCATGGAAAGAAATGTTCGTTTGAGGGCGGATTGAGCAACTAGTCGCAGTCTGACCGGTTTTTAAATGGACTGCCGCATGACCTTGACTATCAGCTAAACGGTGTTACAAACAATAGAGCCCACATTGGGTAAAAAGGGTCCGCGCAGTCAACCAAAATTTTTCGGTGAGGCGGATTGAAGTGGACGATACTCCTGAGGGAGTCCTTTGCGGAGGGATATGGCGATGCTTAACGGAAAAGTCAAGTGGTTCAACAATGCAAAAGGTTATGGATTCATACTCGAAGACGGCAAGCCTGATGAAGACTTGTTCGCTCATTTCTCGGCCATCCAGATGGACGGCTACAAAACCCTCAAAGCCGGCCAGCCGGTCAGCTTTGACATCATTCAAGGGCCAAAAGGACTGCATGCAGTAAATATCCAGTCATCACTGGCCAGAACAAGCGAACCGCACAAGGATGCGCATGCCGCCGCTGAGCATGTACCTGAACACGCACACGCTTGAAATCTGTCACTCACAATATGACAGTCGACATCTGACCCCGACCGCCGGTTCAGTTGGCGGTATTACCGACAGTACGCAATGAGATTGTGCCGAACCTTGAAGAAGCTGAAGTTTTGCTCTCTTCAAACCGTCATGACTCCTCAGGGTATCGAATTAGCGGTTATTGCACCGCAGATACCCCGACCAAAAGCGCGCCGCAACGGGCACCGCCGCTTGAACAGCGGAACCCGCAACAGAATGTCACTATTTTGCTCCCCTCCTCTCGAATAACCTGCCATCCAGCGGGCCTGCATGACGCAGATCGCACCTCCAAATGCACGCCAGGCCATCGACACCTTCGACCAACGGCGGATATTCATTATTCGATAGCACGCATAGCATTAATGCTTGGTGCCAATGGTTTGATATACTCGCGCCATGACCGCAGAGTCATAAAGGCTGACCCGTCTGAAACCAGACCCTCAGCCTTCTTATGCGTCGGGTCGCTACCTGGCCTGACAGCTTGACGCTCGACTGATGCACCCAACATCACCGCGAATAAACCTCGACCTGGGCTCATGGCCGAACCGTGGGCAAGAGTGCATACCCTGCGCGTATCGAGATTTTGTGCATGCTCAGCAAAACAGAGAGTTAATACGAATGTCCAACCGCTCGAAGATCATCTACACCTTCACCGACGAAGCTCCGGCCCTCGCCACCTACTCGCTGCTGCCTATCATCGAAGCTTTCACAGCCTCCTCCGATATCGACGTGGAAACGCGCGACATCTCTCTGGCGGGCCGTGTTCTTTCCAGCTTCCCGGAGTCGCTTGGCGCCGATCAACAAGTGCCGGATCATCTCGCCGAGCTGGGCAAACTGGCCACCACGCCAGAAGCCAACATCATCAAGCTGCCTAACATCAGCGCTTCGGTCCCACAACTGAAAGCGACCATCAAGGAGCTTCAGGAGCAGGGCTTCAACATCCCCGATTACCCGGAAAACCCTGCCACTGACGCGGAAAAAGAAACCCGCGCGCGTTACGACAAGACCAAGGGCAGCGCTGTAAACCCGGTTCTACGCGAAGGCAACTCCGATCGCCGTGCCCCACTGTCGGTCAAGAATTACGCGCGCAAGCACCCGCACAAAATGGGCGCCTGGGCTTCCGACTCCAATTCCCACGTTGCGCACATGAGCAACGGTGACTTCTACGGCAGCGAAAAAGCCGCGCAGATCGAAGCTGACAACACTGTAAAGATCGAACTGGTCGCTCAGGACGGCACCACCACCGTCCTGAAAGAAAAAACTTCCCTGAAGGCTGGCGAAATCGTCGACTGCTCGGTCATGAGCGCCAAAGCACTGCGCAGCTTCATTGCTGCCGAGATCGAGGACGCGCGCAAGCAGGGCGTTCTGTTCTCGGTGCATTTGAAAGCCACCATGATGAAGATCTCCGACCCGATCATGTTCGGTCAGATCGTCGCCGAGTTCTACAAGGATGCGCTGACCAAGCACGCTGACACGCTGAAACAGATCGGCTTCAGCCTGAACAACGGCATCGGCGACCTTTACGAGCGCATCAGCGCTCTGCCTGCCGAGAAACAGGCAGAAATCAAGGCTGACATCGAAGCGGTCTACGCCGTTCGTCCACAGCTGGCGATGGTCAACTCCGACAAGGGCATCACCAACCTGCACGTGCCGAGCGACGTAATTGTCGACGCATCGATGCCAGCGATGATCCGTGACTCGGGCAAGATGTGGGGCACCGACGGTCAACTTCACGATGCCAAGGCAGTGATCCCGGATCGTTGCTACGCCACCATCTATCAAGCTGTCATCGAAGACTGCAAGAAAAATGGCGCTTTCGACCCGACCACCATGGGCAGCGTACCGAACGTAGGCCTGATGGCTCAGAAAGCCGAAGAATACGGCTCCCACGACAAGACGTTCCACATCCAGACCAATGGTGTGGTTCGTGTGACCGACAGCCAGGGCAACCTGCTGATGGAACAGAACGTCGAAGCAGGCGATATCTGGCGCATGTGCCAGGCCAAGGACGCGCCGATCCAGGACTGGGTCAAACTGGCAGTCAACCGCGCTCGCGCGAGCAACACGCCGGCCATCTTCTGGCTGGACGCTTCCCGCGCCCACGACAGCGTGATGATCGAGAAAGTCCGCAAGTACCTGGGCGACCACGATACGTCGGGCCTGGACATCCAGATCCTTTCGCCAGTCGACGCCATGAAGCTGACCCTGGAGCGCACTCGCGCCGGCAAGGACACCATTTCGGTGACCGGTAACGTGCTGCGAGACTACCTCACCGACCTGTTCCCAATCATGGAACTGGGCACCAGCGCGAAGATGCTGTCGATTGTTCCGCTGATGAACGGTGGCGGCCTGTTCGAAACCGGCGCCGGCGGTTCGGCTCCCAAGCACGTTCAGCAGTTCGTTGAAGAGAACTTCCTGCGCTGGGATTCGCTGGGCGAGTTCCTGGCCCTGGCCGCCTCGCTGGAGCACCTGGGTAACGCGTATAACAACCCGAAAGCGCTGGTTCTGTCCAAAACCCTCGACCAGGCCACTGGCGAGTTCCTGGATCGCAACAAGTCGCCTTCGCGCAAGGTCGGCGGTATCGACAACCGCGGCAGCCACTTCTACCTGACCCTGTTCTGGGCGCAGGCACTGGCTGCTCAGAATGACGACGCAGACCTCAAGGCACAGTTCACGCCTCTGGCCAAAACCCTGACCGACAACGAAGAAAAAATCGTTGCCGAGCTGAATGCCGTTCAAGGCAAGCCAGTGGACATTGGCGGTTACTATTTCGCCAATCCGGAAGTAACCAGCAAAGCCATGCGCCCTAGCGCAACGCTCAACGCAGCTATTGATGCGTTGAAAGCGTAAACGGCAAACCGGCGCAACGCTTTACCTCGTTGCCCAACCAAAAGCCCCGGCCTGCGTGTCGGGGCTTTTGCATTCAAGCGCTTGAAACACCGGCTACCCATAGACTGCAAGCAGAGGATCAACCCATGACCTGGCAAGCCCATGTTACCGTCGCCACCATCGTCGAGGATCAGGGCCGTTTCCTGTTCGTCGAGGAAATGAAGGGCGGCCGCGCCGTACTCAATCAACCTGCCGGGCATCTCGACCCGAACGAAAGCCTGCAACGTGCGGCAGTGCGGGAAACCCTGGAAGAAACCGGCTGGGACGTCGAACTGACCAGCGTGGTGGGTATTTACCTGTACACCGCGCCAAGCAACGGCGTGACCTATCAGCGGATCTGCTTCGCCGCCAAAGCCCTGCGCCACAATTGCGAGTATCAGCTGGACCACGGCATACTCGGCGCGATCTGGCTGACTCGCGACGAGTTGCTGGCTCAGCAGGAGCGCTGGCGCAGCGAACTGGTCATGCGCTGCCTCGACGATTACCTCGACGCCGAACATTTCAGTCTCGACCTGCTGCGTGACAAGGCGTGAGACTCGACGCCCTCAGCCTGATAGAATCGCGTCCTTTTACAGGTCAGCCGTTGAATCCCCATGCGTGATCCAGCCCCCTCGAACTCAGAAATGAAGCGCGTCATAGTCGGCATGTCCGGCGGCGTGGACTCTTCCGTTTCCGCCGTACTGCTCATGGAGCAGGGTTATCAGGTGGAAGGCTTGTTCATGAAGAACTGGGAAGAAGACGACGGAACGGAATATTGCACCGCCCGCGAAGACCTGGCAGATGCCCAGGCCGTGTGCGACAAGATCGGCATCAAACTGCACACCGCCAACTTCGCCGCCGAGTACTGGGACAACGTCTTCGAGCACTTCCTCGAAGAATACAAGGCCGGACGTACCCCAAATCCGGACATCCTCTGCAACCGGGAAATCAAGTTCAAAGCCTTCCTGGACTATGCCTTGATGCTGGGTGCCGACCTGATTGCCACCGGCCACTATGTGCGCCGCCGTGATATCGACGGGCACACCGAGCTGCTCAAGGGCCTGGACCCGAACAAGGACCAGAGCTACTTCCTGCATGCCGTCGGTGGCGAACAGATCGCCCGGACGCTGTTCCCGGTCGGCGAACTGGAAAAACCGGAAGTGCGCGCCATTGCCGAGAAACACGGCCTGGCCACGGCCAAGAAAAAGGACTCCACCGGTATCTGCTTCATAGGCGAGCGCCGCTTCACCGATTTTCTGCGCCAATACCTGCCCGCCCAACCCGGCGAGATCAAGACCACCGAAGGTGAAGTTATCGGTCGTCACAGCGGCCTGATGTACCACACCATCGGTCAGCGCCAGGGCCTGGGCATTGGCGGCCTCAAGGACGCCAGTGATGACCCGTGGTACGTGCTGGTCAAGGACCTGGACAACAACGAACTGATCGTTGGCCAGGGCAATGACCATCCATGGTTGTTTTCGCGGGCGCTGGTGTCTTCGGAGATCTACTGGGTCAACCCGATCGACCTGAGCAGCCCGCGCAAACTCACCGCAAAAGTCCGTTATCGCCAGAGCGACCAGCCGTGCACGCTGGAAAAAACCGCTGACGGCTACCGGGCCACATTCGATGACCCGCAACGCGCTGTCACGCCCGGCCAGTCCGTGGTGTTCTACGATGGCGAAATCTGTCTGGGCGGCGGCGTGATCGAAATTGCCGCACCCTGGACCAGCAAGGACAAGCGTTGATGACCCCGATTCAGGAACAACTGATCGCTCTGGGCAGAGTATTTCAGGCCGCCGTGCTGGTTGATCGAATTGCCAAGACCGGCCAGGTCAGCGAAGCGGCACTGAGCTGCATGCTCGGTAGCCTGCTGGTGATCGACCCGAAAGACACGCTGGACGTCTACGGCGGTGATGACCTCAATCTGCACGAGGGCTATCGCGCCATGGCCAGCGCTCTGGAGCGCGACCCGGCGACACTGCAGCGCGAGCCGCTGCGCTATGCCCTGTCGATGCTCGGCCTGGAGCGACAGCTGGCCAAGCGCGACGACCTGCTCGAAATCGTTGGCAAACGCATCCCGGTGATTCAATCGCAGGTCGAACATTTCGGCATCGCTCACGAAAACGTGATCGCCGCGACCGGCGCACTTTACGAAGACACCCTGAGCACTCTGCGCCAGCGTATTCAGGTGCAGGGCGACATGCGCAACCTGCAGCAACCGAACAACGCTTCGAAGATCCGCGCCATTCTGCTGGCAGGTATTCGCTCTGCGCGCCTGTGGCGGCAAGTTGGCGGTCATCGCTGGCAGCTGGTGTTCAGCCGTCGCAAGCTATTGAAAGAACTCTATCCGTTGCTGCACGGCTGATCCGCCGCGCACCAATAACCCTCACCACCTCAGGCACGACGCTGTCTACGCGGGTCAGCGGACTGCGGTCCGGCTGACTTTTCATGTATGATGTGCGCCCTTTTCGTTGCCAGACTGTCCGAGAGCATCCCATGCAGCTTTCTTCGCTCACTGCGGTTTCCCCTGTTGACGGCCGTTACGCCGGCAAAACCCAAGCCTTGCGCCCTATTTTCAGCGAATACGGCCTGATCCGTTTCCGCGTGATGGTTGAAGTCCGCTGGCTCCAACGCCTGGCCGCTCACCCGCAGATCACCGAAGTCCCGGCGTTCTCCGCGCAAGCCAATGCCATTCTCAATACTCTGGCTGAAGATTTTTCGGTGGAACACGCCGAGCGCGTCAAGGAAATCGAGCGCACCACCAACCACGACGTCAAGGCCGTGGAATACCTGCTCAAGGAACAGGCTGCCAAGCTGCCGGAGCTGGAAAACGTCAGCGAGTTCATTCACTTTGCCTGCACCAGCGAGGACATCAACAACCTGTCCCACGCCCTGATGCTGCGCGAAGGCCGCGACACCGTGATGCTGCCGCTGATGCGCCAGATCGCCGACGCTATCCGCGAACTGGCCATCCGCTTCGCCGACGTGCCGATGCTCTCGCGCACCCACGGCCAGCCAGCCTCCCCGACCACGCTGGGCAAGGAACTGGCCAACGTGGTTTACCGCCTGGAACGCCAGATCACCCAGATCGCCGCAGTGCCTTTGCTGGGCAAGATCAACGGCGCGGTCGGCAACTACAATGCCCACCTCTCTGCCTATGCCGATATCGACTGGGAAGCCAACGCACGCGCCTTCATCGAAGACGAGCTGGGCCTGGGCTTCAACCCCTACACCACGCAGATCGAGCCGCATGACTACATTGCCGAGCTGTTCGACGCCGTTGCGCGCTTCAATACCATCCTGATCGACTTCGACCGCGATATCTGGGGCTACATCTCCCTGGGCTATTTCAAGCAGCGCACCATCGCTGGCGAAATCGGTTCGTCGACCATGCCGCACAAGGTCAACCCGATCGACTTCGAAAACTCCGAAGGCAACCTGGGTATCGCCAACGCGCTGTTCCAGCACCTGGCGAGCAAGCTGCCCGTCTCCCGCTGGCAGCGCGACCTGACCGACTCCACCGTGTTGCGTAACCTGGGCGTTGGTTTTGCACACAGCGTGATTGCCTACGAAGCCAGCCTCAAGGGCATCAGCAAGCTGGAATTGAACGAGCAACGCATTGCTGCCGATCTGGACGCCTGCTGGGAAGTCCTGGCCGAGCCGATCCAGACCGTAATGCGTCGTTACAACATCGAAAACCCGTATGAAAAATTGAAAGAACTGACACGTGGCAAGGGCATCGGCCCTGAAGCGCTGCAAACTTTCATCGACGGTCTGGATATGCCTGCCCAAGCCAAGGCCGAGCTGAAGAAGCTCACGCCAGCCAATTACATCGGCAATGCGGCAGCCCAGGCCAAGCGCATCTGACACGCAAAAAAATTGCACACGCCCGGCTGTGCCGGGCGTTTTCATTTCAAGGGCTTACACATGAATCCTGATATTCCTCTTCAATTTCTGGGCGGCATCAGTGCACGCGTTTTCCTGCGTGACTACTGGCAGAAAAAACCGCTTCTGATCCGTCAGGCCTTGCCGGACTTTCAAAGCCCGATTGATGCAGACGAGCTGGCCGGCCTGGCTCTGGAAGAAGAAGTCGAGTCACGCCTGGTTATCGAAAACGGCGAACGCCCCTGGGAGCTGCGTCGCGGCCCATTCGCCGAAGACGAATTCAGCAAGTTGCCCGAGCGCGACTGGACCCTGTTGGTGCAGGCCGTGGACCAGTTCGTTCCGGAAGTCAGTGAACTGCTGGAAAACTTCCGCTTTCTGCCAAGCTGGCGTATTGACGATGTGATGATCAGCTATGCCGCACCTGGCGGCGGCGTTGGCCCGCATTTCGATAATTATGACGTGTTCCTGCTGCAAGGCCACGGCAAGCGCCACTGGCAGATCGGCCAGATGTGCGATGCCGAAAGCCCGTTGCTGCAGCACGCCGACCTGCGCATTCTTGCCGAATTCGAAAAAACCGAAGAGTGGACGCTGGAACCCGGTGACATGCTTTATCTGCCGCCGCGCCTGGCCCACTGCGGCGTCGCTGTTGACGATTGCCTGACTTATTCGGTTGGCTTCCGCGCCCCTGGTGCTGCCGAAGTGCTGACCCACTTCACCGACTTCCTCAGCCAGTTCATTCCGGACGAAGAGCGCTATACCGACGCTGATGCGCAGCCGGCCAGCGATCCGCATCAGATCCAGCACGACGCGCTCGACCGACTCAAAGCGCTGCTGGCCGAGCACATGAGCGACGAACGCCTGCTGCTCACCTGGTTTGGCCAGTTCATGACCGAGCCACGCTACCCGGAACTGGTCACCGGCCCGGAGCTGGAAGAAGCCGATCTGCTCGACAGCCTCGAACAGGGCGCTGTACTGATTCGCAACCCAAGTGCAAGGCTGGCCTGGTCTGAAGTCGACGACGATCTGCTACTGTTTGCCAGTGGTCAGAGCCGCTTGTTACCGGGCAGCCTGCGTGAGCTGCTGAAACTGATCTGTGCTGCCGACGCATTGCACAGTGAAAACCTCGGCCAGTGGTTGGCCGATGACGATGGACGCAATCTGCTTTGCGAACTCGTAAAACAAGGAAGCCTAGGATTCGCCGATGAATAAAGTCACTGTAGCTGTCGCCCAATGGCAGAAGAACAACGCCGATATCCGGCGCATACGCGATTCGGTATTTATTGCCGAGCAGTGCGTGCCACCCGAACTGGAATGGGATGCCGAGGACGCCGGGGCTGTGCACTTTCTCGCGTATGAAGGGGAATACGCAGTAGGCACCGCTCGCCTGCTGCCCGACGGTGAAATTGGTCGCCTGTCGGTGCTCAAGGACTGGCGTGGCCTGAAGGTCGGCGAGGCGTTGCTTAGCGCGGTGATTCATGAAGCCGAGCAACGCGGGCTAAAGCCGTTGAAGCTCAGCGCTCAGGTGCAGGCTGTCGAGTTTTACCAGCACTTCGGCTTTGCCGTGGTCAGTGACGAGTTTCTCGAAGCCGGTTTACCGCACGTCGAGATGCGCCGCGAGACACCTGAAAACTGAGTATGTAGGCACTTTTCACGGCACTACATAATGATCGCCCTGCCCTTTTCCGCTCGATACCACAAAGGTCGAAACGAAAAACAGCAGGGCTTTTTTGTGGTGGACCATTCAGCCTGATCCCCCATGGCCGATACAGTGGCAAACTCATGCTTTACGCGCTTACCGCGGAGAATGAACATGTCAATCCGTAACCTGCTTAACACAGTACTCACCTCAGTACTGATCGCATTCAGCGCTCAGACCCTCGCAGCGACCGAAGTTGTCCCGCTCAACTACCGCACCAGTGCCGACCTGCTGCCGGTGGCCAAATCTTTTCTGGGTGCCGACGGCTCGGTCAGCGCCTATGGCAATCAGCTGATCGTCAATGCCGATTCGCGCAAGATCGAAGAACTTCGCAGCCTGCTATCGCAACTGGATACCGCGCCAAAGCGCTTGCTGATCAGCGTCGACACCAGCGAAAACGCCACGAGCAGCAGCAATGGCTCACGCGTTATCGATTACGGCACCGCGAGCCGCGACAGCGGCGGCGTGCAGCAGGTTCAGACCAGCGAAGGTACGCCGGCATTGATTCAGGTCGGACAGAGCGTCCCGCTGACGTCTTCGTCCACGGACTCCTACGGCTACTCACAGAGCAACACTGAATACCGCAATGTCACCCAGGGGTTCTATGTCACTGCCAGCGTAACCGGCGACACCGTTCACCTGACCATCAGCACCAACCATGACCGCATGAGCCAGGAACGCCCTGACGCCATCAAGGTGCAAAGTACTGACAGCCAGGTCAGCGGCCGTCTTGGCGAGTGGATCACGCTGGCGAGCAATAGCGATCAATCCGTTGCCGATCAAAGAGGCTTTGCCCAACGCTATTCCACTCAGGGTCGCAGCGACATGATTTTGCGTGTGAAGGTCGAAAGCCTCGAATAGTCTGAGCTGGCGCGAAAGCCAGCACCTGCGGGCCTTTTAGTGACTCATAAGTCTTGCCCTACAATTATGTAGTGAAAGTAAAAAAGCACTACAAAACGTTTGACGCCCCCTACACCCCGAGGCATGATTGCCTCGCTCCCGCTGATCGAAGGCTTCGCAAAAAGCCTTCGATCGTCGCTCTCCGAGCAGCGAGCAGCCATCTACAGTGCCTTCGGTAAACGAGGCTTTTTGGCGGAGCAGGACTTCTGATCAAGACCTACTTCTTGGGGTATCCAAATGGCACTGACACGCGAACAACAAATAGCGGCTCTCGAAAAAGACTGGGCCGAAAATCCGCGCTGGAAAAACGTCACCCGTACTTACTCTGCAGCCGATGTGGTCCGATTGCGGGGCTCGGTTCAACCCGAGCACACCTTCGCAAGACTGGGCGCTGACAAACTGTGGAATCTGGTGACCCAGGGTGCCAGGCCCTCTTTTCGGCCAGACAAGGACTTCGTCAACTGCATGGGCGCTCTGACCGGTGGTCAGGCCGTGCAGCAGGTCAAGGCCGGCATTCAGGCGATTTACCTTTCCGGCTGGCAAGTGGCTGCCGACAACAACTCTGCCGAATCCATGTACCCGGATCAGTCGCTGTACCCGGTCGACTCGGTGCCGACAGTGGTCAAGCGCATCAACAACTCGTTCCGACGTGCTGACCAGATTCAATGGAAAGCCGGTAAAACGCCGGGCGACGAAGGCTACATCGACTATTTCGCGCCTATCGTGGCGGATGCCGAGGCGGGCTTTGGTGGCGTGCTGAATGCGTACGAACTGATGAAAAACATGATCGAGGCCGGTGCTGCGGGTGTGCACTTCGAAGATCAACTGGCATCGGTGAAGAAATGCGGGCACATGGGTGGCAAGGTGCTGGTTCCGACTCAGGAAGCGATCCAGAAACTGGTGGCTGCGCGCCTGGCAGCCGATGTCGCCGGCGTACCTACGATTATTCTGGCGCGCACCGACGCCAATGCGGCAGACCTGCTGACCTCTGACTGCGACCCCTACGACAAGGCGTTCGTGACCGGCGAGCGCACTCATGAAGGTTTCTACAAGGTCCGCGCGGGCCTGGATCAGGCGATTTCTCGCGGCCTGGCCTATGCGCCTTATGCCGACCTGATCTGGTGTGAAACCGCCAAGCCGGACCTGGACGAGGCACGTCGCTTCGCCGAGGCGATCAAGAAGGAGTACCCGGATCAATTGCTCTCCTACAACTGTTCGCCCTCCTTCAACTGGAAGAAAAACCTCGATGACGCGACCATCGCCAAATTTCAGCGCGAGCTTTCGGCCATGGGTTACAAGCACCAGTTCATCACCCTGGCAGGCATCCACAACATGTGGCACAGCATGTTCAACCTGGCGCATGACTACGCCCGCAACGACATGACGGCGTACGTGAAGCTGCAGGAACAGGAGTTCGCCGACGCGGCCAAAGGCTACACCTTTGTGGCCCACCAGCAGGAAGTGGGCACCGGTTATTTCGATGACATGACCACCGTAATCCAGGGCGGCGTGTCATCGGTCACTGCACTGACCGGCTCCACAGAAGAAGAGCAATTCCACTGACACGCCGCGCAATGCGTTGAAAAAACAGACCGTCCGTAGGGGCGGTCTGTTTTTTGTGTCGGATATTGCCTGTATTGATTTCAGACAACCCGGAGTTCGCTTCCGGATGCTACAAATGACGCATGATTAAACGGTCGTCACTTGTAACGCAGCCTGTAACTAGGGCCCTACCCTCCCGTGAAGAACTATTAAAGGCGCTCAAATGATATCAATTATCATTCAAATTACCTTTAGGCCATTTTCGTGTTCCAGAAACATAATTAACGAAAACCCTGCTAATGCCCGCCCCACAGGCTCTGCAGAGGCTTGAAGGGCCGACCTGCGATTAATTCCTTGAATAAATTTGATGTAGAAAATTTACTTGCCAACTGTTTGCACATAAAATCAATTTGTTGACCGCACTGCGACATTTCGTCACTGCCTCGACTCTTTATCAAGCACAGAGACCTTTGCTCTCTAATAAGGACTGCCAGCATGCCCGAATCGACAGGTCTGATTGCCCATAATTGGGGCTTCGCCATTTTCCTTTTGGGTGTTGTCGGCCTTTGCGCCTTCATGCTCGGCCTGTCCAGCCTGCTCGGCAGCAAGGCTTGGGGCCGCAGCAAGAACGAACCTTTCGAATCCGGCATGCTGCCCACCGGCAGTGCGCGTCTGCGGCTCTCCGCAAAATTCTATCTGGTCGCGATGCTTTTCGTGATCTTTGACATCGAAGCCCTTTTTCTCTTTGCCTGGTCTGTGTCCGTCCGCGAAAGCGGCTGGACCGGATTCGTCGAAGCTCTCGTTTTCATAGCAATTCTGTTGGCAGGTCTTGTCTACCTATGGCGGGTTGGCGCTCTTGACTGGGCTCCTGAAGGTCGCCGTAATCGGCAAGCGAAGCTGAAACAATGAGGCTTTGGCGATGCAATATAATCTCACCAGGATCGACCCGGACGCTCCTAACGAGCAGTACCCCATCGGCAAGCGGGAAACCGTTTCCGATCCGTTAGAAGATCAAGTCCACAAAAACATCTACATGGGCAAGCTGGAAGACGTGCTGAATGGTGCGGTCAACTGGGGGCGTAAAAACTCCCTGTGGCCCTACAACTTCGGCCTGTCGTGCTGCTATGTAGAAATGACCACCGCCTTCACGGCGCCCCATGACATCGCGCGCTTTGGCGCCGAAGTCATCAGGGCATCGCCGCGGCAGGCGGATTTCATGGTTATCGCCGGTACCTGCTTCATCAAGATGGCGCCGATCATCCAGCGTCTCTACGAGCAAATGCTCGAACCCAAGTGGGTCATTTCCATGGGTTCGTGTGCCAACTCCGGTGGCATGTACGACATCTACTCAGTGGTCCAGGGGGTGGACAAATTCCTTCCCGTGGATGTCTACGTGCCCGGCTGCCCGCCCCGCCCCGAAGCTTTTCTGCAAGGCCTGATGCTGCTACAGGAATCCATCGGCAAGGAGCGTCGCCCTCTTTCCTGGGTCGTCGGCGATCAGGGCGTGTACCGCGCCGAGATGCCTTCGCAAAAGGAACAGCGCCGCGAACAGCGTATTCAGGTGACCAACCTGCGCAGCCCCGACGAAGTCTGATACAGCCCGTTCTTCTTATAAAAAAGACAGGAACCGGGGTTGATTCTGTACGTTGACCGAAGTGATTGAGACCTATGACTGCAGACAACGCTCTGTACATCCCGCCTTACAAGGCTGACGACCAAGATGTCGTCGTTGAACTGAACAACCGTTTTGGCGCCGAGGCCTTCACTGCCCAGCCGACGCGCACCGGCATGCCTGTGCTGTGGGTCGAGCGCGCCCGACTGTTCGAAATCCTGACGTTCCTGCGTAACGTGCCAAAGCCTTACTCCATGCTCTACGACCTGCATGGCGTGGACGAGCGTTTGCGCACCAATCGCCGGGGCCTGCCGGGTGCCGACTTCACCGTTTTCTATCACCTGCTGTCGATCGAACGAAACAGCGACGTGATGATCAAGGTAGCGCTGTCCGAAAGCGACCTGAGCGTGCCGACCATCACCAGCATCTGGCCGAATGCCAACTGGTACGAGCGCGAAGTCTGGGACATGTTCGGTATCGACTTCCCGGGCCACCCGCACCTGAGCCGCATCATGATGCCGCCGACCTGGGAAGGTCACCCGCTGCGCAAGGACTTCCCTGCCCGCGCAACCGAGTTCGACCCTTACAGCCTGACCCTCGCCAAACAGCAACTGGAAGAAGAAGCCGCGCGCTTCCGCCCGGAAGACTGGGGCATGAAACGTTCAGGCCAGAATGAGGATTACATGTTCCTCAACCTGGGGCCGAACCACCCTTCTGCTCACGGTGCATTCCGCATCATCCTGCAACTGGACGGCGAAGAAATCGTCGACTGCGTTCCGGACATCGGCTACCACCACCGTGGCGCCGAGAAAATGGCGGAGCGCCAGTCCTGGCACAGCTTCATCCCGTACACCGACCGTATCGATTACCTCGGCGGCGTGATGAACAACCTGCCGTACGTGCTATCGGTCGAGAAACTGGCGGGCATCAAGGTGCCGGAGAAAGTCGACGTCATCCGCATCATGATGGCCGAGTTCTTCCGTATCACCAGCCACCTGCTGTTCCTGGGCACCTACATCCAGGATGTGGGCGCCATGACGCCGGTGTTCTTCACGTTCACTGACCGCCAGAAAGCCTACACCGTGATCGAGGCCATTACCGGCTTCCGCCTGCATCCGGCCTGGTATCGCATCGGCGGGGTTGCTCACGACCTGCCACGCGGCTGGGAAAAACTGGTCAAGGACTTCGTCGACTGGCTGCCAAAGCGCCTCGACGAATACACCAAGGCCGCTTTGCAGAACAGCATTCTCAAAGGCCGTACCGTCGGCGTCGCTGCCTACAACACCAAAGAGGCCCTGGAATGGGGCGTCACCGGTGCAGGCCTGCGTTCCACCGGCTGCGACTTCGACTTGCGCAAGGCCCGTCCTTACTCGGGCTACGAGAATTTCGAGTTCGAAGTACCGCTTGCCGCGAACGGCGATGCCTATGACCGCTGCATGGTCCGCGTCGAAGAGATGCGCCAGAGCATCAAGATCATTGATCAATGCATGCGCAACATGCCGGAAGGTCCGTACAAGGCGGATCACCCGCTGACGACCCCGCCGCCGAAAGAGCGCACGCTGCAACACATCGAAACCCTGATCACGCACTTCCTGCAGGTTTCGTGGGGTCCGGTCATGCCGGCCAACGAATCCTTCCAGATGATCGAAGCGACCAAGGGTATCAACAGCTATTACCTGACGAGCGACGGCGGCACCATGAGCTACCGTACCCGGATACGCACCCCAAGTTTCCCGCACCTGCAGCAGATCCCTTCGGTGATCCAGGGCAGCATGGTCGCGGACTTGATCGCGTATCTGGGTAGTATCGATTTCGTTATGGCCGACGTGGACCGCTAAGCATGAATAGCCCGCTGATTCAGACTGACCGTTTCGTCTTGAGCGAAACCGAGCGCTCGGCCATCGAGCACGAGTTGCACCACTACGAGGACCCGCGTGCGGCGTCCATCGAAGCCCTGAAAATCGTTCAGAAGGAACGTGGCTGGGTGCCCGACGGCGCCATCTACGCCATTGGCGATATGCTGGGCATACCTGCCAGCGACGTCGAAGGCGTTGCCACCTTCTATAGTCAGATCTTCCGCCAACCTGTTGGGCGGCACATCATTCGCGTCTGCAATAGCATGGTGTGCTTCATTGGCGGCCACGAAAACGTGGTGGACGAGATCAAGACCTCGCTGGGCATCGGCCTGGGGCAAACCACCGCTGACGGTCGTTTCACGTTGCTGCCGGTCTGCTGCCTGGGCAACTGCGACAAAGCCCCGGCCGTAATGGTCGATGACGACACTTTCGGCGATGTACAGCCTGCTACCGTTGCCAAGATGCTGGAGGGTTACCTATGACCATCACGTCCTTCGGCCCTGCCAACCGCATTGCGCGCACGGCAGAAACCCATCCGCTGACCTGGCGTCTGCGCGATGACGGCGAGCCGGTCTGGCTCGACGAGTACCAGACCAAAGACGGCTATGCGGCGGCGCGCAAGGCGCTGACTCAGCAGGCGCCTGACGATATCGTTCAGTCGGTCAAGGACTCCGGCCTCAAGGGTCGCGGCGGTGCGGGCTTCCCCACTGGCGTGAAGTGGGGCCTGATGCCCAAAGACGAATCCATGAACATCCGCTACCTGCTGTGCAACGCGGACGAGATGGAGCCCAACACCTGGAAAGACCGCATGCTGATGGAGCAACTGCCCCATCTGCTGGTCGAGGGCATGCTGATCAGCGCCCGCGCCTTGAAGGCCTATCGCGGCTACATCTTTCTGCGTGGCGAATACGTGACGGCTGCGAAGCACTTGAACCGCGCCGTGGCCGAAGCCAAGGCTGCAGGTTTGCTGGGCAAGAACATTCTTGGCACCGGCTTCGATTTCGAGCTGTTCGTGCACACCGGCGCCGGTCGTTACATTTGCGGTGAAGAAACCGCACTGATCAACTCGCTGGAAGGTCGCCGCGCCAACCCGCGCTCCAAGCCGCCCTTCCCTGCTGCGGTAGGCGTCTGGGGCAAGCCGACCTGTGTCAACAACGTCGAAACCCTGTGCAACGTGCCAGCCATCGTCAACAACGGCAACGACTGGTACAAATCGCTGGCGCGCGAAGGCAGTGAAGATCACGGCACCAAGCTGATGGGCTTCTCCGGTAAGGTTAAAAACCCTGGCCTGTGGGAGCTGCCGTTTGGTGTTCAGGCTCGCGAATTGTTCGAAGACTATGCCGGCGGCATGCGCGACGGCTTCACGCTCAAGTGCTGGCAGCCCGGCGGTGCAGGGACTGGTTTCCTGCTGCCGGAGCATCTGGACGCGCAGATGTACGCAGGCGGTATCGCCAAGGTTGGCACCCGGATGGGCACAGGCCTGGCAATGGCCGTCGACGACTCGGTCAACATGGTATCGCTGCTGCGCAACATGGAAGAGTTCTTCGCTCAGGAGTCCTGTGGCTTCTGCACCCCATGTCGCGATGGCCTGCCATGGAGCGTGAAAATACTGCGTGCCATCGAGAACGGTCATGGCCAGCCGGGTGATATCGACACCCTGCTGGGCCTGGTCAACTTCCTTGGCCCTGGCAAGACGTTCTGTGCTCATGCACCAGGTGCCGTTGAGCCGTTGGGCAGTGCGATCAAGTATTTCCGTTCGGAGTTCGAAGCCGGTATTGCGCCCGCCAGCGCAGCCACGCTTGTTCCGGGTAAAAGTCCGACCGTGGTCGGCGCATAACAAGACACACCGGTCGGCGGCTGTTCGGGCCGCCGTCCTCGTACCTGCTGACGCCCTCGCGGGCTGAACGATACGGGTACTACCGAGATTCCATTAGCCACGCCCGCTGACAACGGGCCAACGAAGACCTTTGAACCATGGCTACTATCCACGTAGACGGCAAAGCGCTCGAAGTCGATGGCGCAGACAACCTGTTACAGGCATGTCTGTCGCTGGGCCTCGACATCCCTTATTTCTGCTGGCACCCCGCCCTTGGCAGCGTTGGCGCCTGTCGCCAGTGCGCGGTCAAGCAGTACACCGACGAGAACGATACCCGTGGTCGTATCGTCATGTCCTGCATGACGCCAGCCACCGACAACACCTGGATCTCCATCGAAGATGATGAATCCAAGGCCTTCCGTGCCAGTGTCGTCGAATGGCTGATGACCAACCACCCGCACGACTGCCCGGTCTGTGAGGAAGGCGGTCACTGCCATCTGCAAGACATGACTGTGATGACCGGCCACAACGAGCGCCGTTATCGCTTCACCAAGCGTACCCACCAGAATCAGGAACTGGGTCCGTTCATCGCGCACGAGATGAACCGCTGCATCGCCTGTTATCGCTGTGTGCGCTTCTATAAAGACTACGCTGGCGGCACCGATCTGGGCGTTTACGGCGCGCACGACAACGTGTACTTCGGCCGCGTCGAAGACGGCACGCTGGAAAGCGAGTTTTCCGGCAACCTCACCGAGGTCTGTCCGACCGGTGTGTTCACCGACAAGACTCACTCCGAGCGCTACAACCGCAAGTGGGACATGCAGTTTTCACCGAGCATCTGCCACGGCTGCTCCAGCGGCTGCAACATCAGCCCGGGCGAACGTTACGGTGAACTGCGCCGCATCGAAAACCGCTACAACGGTTCGGTCAACCAGTACTTCCTGTGCGACCGTGGCCGTTTTGGCTATGGCTATGTCAACCGCACCGACCGTCCACGTCAGCCGCTGCTGGCCGACGGCCAGGTCAAACTGAGCCTGGATGAAGCCCTGGACAAGGCTGCAGACCTGTTGCGCGGTCGTAACATTGTCGGCATCGGCTCGCCTCGCGCCAGCCTGGAAAGCAACTACGCACTGCGTGAACTGGTCGGTGCCGAACACTTCTACAGCGGCATCGAAGCGGGTGAGCTGGAACGTGTGCGCCTGATCCTCAAGGTGCTCAACGACAGCCCGCTGCCGATTCCGACCCTGCGTGACATCGAAGATCACGACGCCATTTTCGTCCTCGGCGAAGACCTGACCCAGACCGCAGCGCGCATGGCGCTTGGCTTGCGTCAGGCGGTCAAGGGCAAGGCAGAAGACATGGCGGCGGCGATGAAAGTCCAGCCGTGGCTCGATGCTGCCGTTAAGAACATCGGTCAGCACGAACTGAACCCGCTGTTCATCGCAAGCCTGGCTGAAACCCGACTCGACGACATCGCAGAAGAATGTGTCCACGCCGCGCCGGATGACCTCGCGCGCATCGGCTTTGCGGTTGCCCACGCACTGGATGCCAGCGCACCGGCCGTCGAAGGCCTGGACAGCGAGGCGCTGGAACTGGCGCAGCGTATTGCCAATGCCCTGCTTGCTGCCAAACGTCCGCTGATCATTTCCGGCAGTTCGCTGGGTTCGACAGCGCTGATCGAAGCGGCGGCAAACATTGCCAAGGCCTTGAAGCTCCGCGACAAGCAAGGTTCCATCAGCCTGATCGTCCCGGAAGCCAACAGCATGGGGCTGGCAATGTTCGGTGGCGACTCTGTCGATGCCGCCCTGCAAGCAGTGATTTCAGGTCAGGCCGACGCCATCGTAGTGCTGGAAAACGATCTGTATCGCCGTGTAGACGCCAAAATCGTCGACGCTGCGCTGAGCGCGGCCAAAGTCGTGATCGTCGCCGACCATCAGAAAACCCCGACCAGTGATCGTGCGCACCTGGTTCTGCCGGCTGCCAGCTTCGCTGAAGGCGATGGCACGCTGGTAAGCCAGGAAGGCCGCGCCCAGCGCTTCTTCCAGGTGTTCGATCCGACCTACCTGGATGCCAGCATTCTGGTTCACGAAGGCTGGCGCTGGCTGCACGCCCTGCGCGCGACCTTGCTGAACAAGCCGGTTGACTGGACGCAACTCGATCACGTCACCGAAGCCTGTGCTGGCAGCACTGCGCAACTGGCCGGTATCGTCAACGCTGCACCGTCTGCCTCGTTCCGTATCAAGGGCCTGAAGCTGGCTCGAGAACCGCTGCGTTACAGCGGTCGTACGGCCATGCGCGCTAACATCAGCGTGCATGAGCCTCGCACCTCGCAAGACAACGACACCGCATTCTCTTTCTCGATGGAAGGGTATTCGGGGTCGGCCGAACCGCGCCAGCAAGTACCATTCGCCTGGTCTCCGGGCTGGAACTCGCCGCAGGCCTGGAACAAGTTCCAGGACGAAGTCGGTGGTCATCTGCGCGCTGGCGATCCGGGCACACGCCTGATCGAAAGCCAGGGCGATGGCCTCTCGTGGTTCTCCAGCGTGCCACGCGCGTTCTCTCCGGAGCGCGGTACCTGGCAGGTCGTGCCGTTCTTCCACCTGTTCGGCAGCGACGAAACCTCGTCCCTGGCCGCGCCGGTTCAGGAGCGCATTCCGCAGCCTTACGTGGCACTGGCCAAGTCCGAAGCCGATCGTCTGGGCGTCAACGAAGGTGCCCTGCTCTCCCTGAGCATTGCGGGCCAATCGCTGACACTGCCACTGCGCATCAACGAAGAGCTGGGTTCGGGTCTGGTGGCATTGCCAGTCGGGTTGCCGGGCATTTCGCCAGCACTCTTCGGCAAATCCGTTGACGGTCTGCAGGAGGCAGCGCAATGACCTGGTTTACCCCTGATGTGATCGACGCAATCATTGCGGCCGTCAAAGCCATTGTCGTGCTGCTGGCCGTTGTGGTCTGCGGCGCGCTGCTGAGCTTTGTGGAACGTCGTCTGCTGGGCTGGTGGCAGGACCGTTATGGTCCGAACCGCGTCGGCCCGTTCGGCATGTTCCAGATCGCAGCTGACATGTTGAAAATGTTCTTCAAGGAAGACTGGAACCCGCCGTTTGCCGACAAAGTGATCTTCACCCTGGCACCGGTCGTGGCCATGAGCGCCTTGCTGATTCCCTTTGCGGTCATCCCGATCACCCCGACCTGGGGCGTGGCGGACCTGAACATCGGCCTGCTGTTCTTCTTCGCCATGGCCGGTCTGTCGGTGTATGCCGTACTGTTCGCGGGCTGGTCGAGCAACAACAAGTTTGCCCTGCTGGGCAGCTTGCGCGCCTCGGCGCAAACCGTGTCCTACGAAGTGTTCATGGGCCTGGCGCTGATGGGCATTGTGGTTCAGGTCGGCTCGTTCAACATGCGCGACATCGTTGAGTATCAGGCGCAGAACCTGTGGTTCATCATTCCGCAGTTCTTCGGCTTCTGTACCTTCTTAATCGCAGGCGTCGCGGTGACTCACCGTCACCCGTTCGACCAACCGGAAGCCGAGCAGGAACTGGCTGATGGCTACCACATTGAATATGCCGGCATGAAATGGGGCATGTTCTTCGTGGGCGAGTACATCGGGATCATCCTGATCTCGGCGCTGCTGGTCACGCTGTTCTTCGGTGGCTGGCATGGTCCGTTCGATATTCTGCCATCGCTTGCGTTCTTCTGGTTCGCCTTGAAAACCGCGTTCTTCATCATGCTGTTCATTTTGCTGCGCGCTTCCATTCCGCGCCCGCGCTATGACCAGGTCATGGATTTCAGCTGGAAGTTCTGTCTGCCGCTGACCCTGATCAATTTGCTGGTGACTGCTGCGATTGTGTTGTTGAACACGCCGGCAGGCTCGGTTCAGTGAGGATTTGACCCATGTTCAAATATATTGGCGACATCGTTAAGGGTACTGGTACCCAGTTGCGCAGCATGGTGATGGTGTTCGGTCACGGCTTCCGCAAACGCGACACCCTGCAATACCCCGAAGAACAGGTCTACCTGCCACCACGTTATCGTGGCCGTATCGTTCTGACCCGCGACCCTGATGGCGAAGAACGCTGCGTGGCCTGCAACCTGTGCGCCGTGGCCTGCCCGGTGGGTTGTATTTCACTGCAAAAGGCCGAGACAGAGGACGGGCGCTGGTATCCGGACTTTTTCCGTATCAACTTCTCGCGCTGCATTTTCTGTGGCCTGTGCGAAGAAGCCTGCCCGACTACCGCAATCCAGCTTACGCCGGACTTTGAGATGGCCGACTTCAAGCGTCAGGATCTGGTGTACGAGAAGGAAGATCTGCTGATCTCCGGTCCCGGCAAGAACCCTGACTACAACTTCTATCGCGTGGCCGGTATGGCCATCGGCGGCAAGCCCAAGGGCGCCGCACAGAATGAAGCCGAGCCGATCAACGTCAAGAGCTTGCTGCCTTAAGGAAGTAAAGATGGAATTCGCTTTCTACTTCGCATCCGGAATCGCTGTCGTGTCCACCCTGCGGGTGATCACCAACACCAATCCGGTGCATGCCCTGCTCTACCTGATCATTTCGCTGATCGCTGTAGCCATGACCTTTTTCAGCCTCGGCGCGCCATTTGCCGGGGTACTGGAAGTGATCGCCTATGCCGGCGCGATCATGGTCCTGTTCGTCTTCGTGGTCATGATGCTGAACCTGGGCCCAGCCTCGGTTCAGCAGGAGCGCGCCTGGCTCAAACCCGGCATCTGGATTGGTCCGGTGATTCTCGGCACGCTGTTGCTGGCCGAGCTGCTGTACGTACTGTTCGCCAATCCGACCGGCGCTGCCATCGGTCACACCACGGTCGACGCCAAGGCGGTCGGCATCAGCCTGTTCGGGCCTTATCTGCTGGTGGTGGAACTCGCCTCGATGCTGCTGCTCGCTGCAGCCATCACGGCATTCCATCTGGGCCGCAACGAGGCCAAGGAGCCAAGCCAATGAATGCTATCCCTCTTGAACACGGTCTGGCAGTCGCCGGGGTCCTGTTCTGCCTGGGTCTGGTCGGCCTGATGGTGCGCCGCAACATTCTCTTTGTGTTGATGAGCCTGGAAATCATGATGAACGCCGCTGCTCTGGCGTTTGTAGTTGCCGGCAGTCGCTGGGCGCAACCGGATGGGCAGGTCATGTTCATCCTGGTGATCAGCCTTGCGGCAGCCGAGGCCAGTATCGGCCTGGCGATCCTGATGCAACTGTATCGCCGCTTCCACACTCTCGATATCGATGCTGCCAGCGAGATGCGCGGATGAATCTTCTCTTTCTGACTTTCGTATTCCCCCTCATCGGCTTTCTGTTGCTGTCGTTCTCTCGCGGACGCATCTCGGAAAACCTAGCGGCGCTGATTGGCGTCGGTTCCATCGGCCTGTCAGCCATCGTCACGGCCTGGGTCATCTGGCAATTCAATGTCGCGCCGCCAGAAGGTGGTCACTACACCCAAGTGCTGTGGCGCTGGATGGACGTTGATGGCTTCCAGCCCAACTTTGCGCTGTATCTGGACGGTTTGTCCGTCACGATGCTGGGCGTGGTGGTTGGCGTCGGCTTTCTGATCCACCTGTTTGCGTCCTGGTACATGCGCGGCGAGGCCGGTTACTCGCGCTTCTTCGCTTACACCAACCTGTTCATTGCCAGCATGCTGTTCCTGATTCTGGGCGACAACCTGCTGTTCCTTTACTTCGGTTGGGAAGGCGTGGGCCTGTGCAGCTACCTGTTGATCGGTTTCTATTACAGCAACCGCAACAACGGTAACGCAGCACTCAAGGCGTTTATCGTGACGCGAATCGGCGACGTGTTCATGGCCATCGGCCTGTTCATCCTGTTCCAGCAGTTGGGCACACTCAACGTGCAGGAACTGCTGGTCAAGGCACCGGAACACTTCAAGGTCGGCGATTTCTGGATCGTACTGGCAACGCTAATGTTGCTCGGTGGTGCTGTCGGCAAATCTGCACAGTTGCCGCTGCAAACCTGGCTGGCAGACGCGATGGCCGGTCCAACCCCGGTTTCGGCACTGATCCACGCAGCAACCATGGTTACCGCGGGCGTCTACCTGATCGCGCGGACTCATGGACTGTTCGCGCTGGCACCGGACATTCTGCACCTGGTCGGCATCGTGGGCGGCGTCACGCTGGTGCTGGCAGGTTTCGCAGCGCTGGTACAGACCGATATCAAGCGTATCCTCGCCTACTCGACCATGAGCCAGATCGGTTACATGTTCCTGGCGTTGGGCGTCGGTGCCTGGGAAGGCGCGATCTTCCACCTGATGACTCACGCTTTCTTCAAGGCTCTGTTGTTCCTTGCGTCCGGTGCGGTCATCGTTGCCTGCCACCACGAGCAGAACATCTTCAAGATGGGCGGCCTGTGGAAAAAACTGCCTCTGGCCTACGCCAGCTTCATCGTCGGTGGTGCTGCTCTGTCCGCCCTGCCGTTGCTGACTGCAGGTTTCTATTCCAAGGACGAGATCCTCTGGGAAGCGTTTGCCAGCGGTAACAACGGCTTGCTGTATGCCGGTCTGGCGGGTGCATTCATGACCTCGCTGTACACCTTCCGCCTGATCTTCATTGCGTTCCACGGTGAAGCCAAAACCGAAGCGCACGCCGGTCACGGTATTGCCCACTGGTTGCCGCTGTCGGTGCTGATTGTGCTGTCGACGTTCATCGGTGCGCTGATCACCCCGCCACTGGCCGGTGTTCTGCCACAAAGCGTCGGGCACGCCGGTGGCGAAGCCAAGCACAGCCTGGAAATCGCCTCGGGTGCCATTGCCCTTGCCGGTATTCTGCTGGCCGCGTTGCTGTTTCTCGGCAAGCGTCGTCTGGCGACGGCTATCGCCAACAGCGGTCCGGGCCGTTTCCTATCGGCCTGGTGGTTCGCGGCCTGGGGCTTCGACTGGATCTACGACAAGCTGTTCGTCAAACCCTATCTGGCGATCAGTCATGTGCTGCGTAGCGATCCGTTCGACCGCACCATCGGCTTGATCCCACGTCTGGTCAAAGGCGGTCATGACACCATGAGCCGTACCGAGACCGGCCAGCTGCGTTGGTATGCTGCCTCGATCGCCGTGGGTGCCGTTCTGGTACTCGGTGCCGTCGTTCTGGTTGCGGTCTGACATGAACCTTGCGAATTTGCGAAAGGAATTGAGCCCGTCATGATTCTGCCTTGGCTAATCCTGATCCCCTTTATCGGCGGCCTGCTGTGCTGGCTGGGTGAGCGCTTCGGCTCTACCCTGCCGCGCTGGATCGCGCTGCTGACAATGACCCTCGAACTGGCCCTCGGCCTCTGGCTGTGGGCCACCGGTAACTTCGGTTACGCGCCGGTGCCCGGTGCAGATCCGACCTGGGCGCTGGAATTTCACCACCCGTGGATCACCCGCTTCGGTATCGACGTGCATCTGGCACTCGATGGCCTGTCGCTGTTGATGATCCTGCTGACCGGCCTGCTCGGCGTGTTGTCGGTACTGTGTTCGTGGAAAGAAATCCAGCGCAAGGTGGGTTTCTTCCACCTTAACCTGATGTGGATTCTGGGCGGCGTCGTCGGCGTGTTCCTGGCCATCGACCTGTTCATGTTCTTCTTCTTCTGGGAAATGATGCTGGTGCCGATGTATTTCCTCATCGCGCTCTGGGGTCATAGCTCGTCGGATGGCAAGAAGACACGTATCTACGCGGCGACCAAGTTCTTCATCTTCACTCAGGCCAGCGGCCTGATCATGCTGGTGGCGATTCTGGGTCTTGTACTGGTGCACTTCAATCAGACCGGCGTGATCACCTTTGCCTACGCCGACCTGTTGAAGACCAAACTGGCACCGGGTACTGAATACATTCTGATGCTGGGCTTCTTCATTGCCTTTGCGGTCAAGCTGCCGGTCGTGCCCCTGCACTCCTGGCTGCCGGACGCGCATGCTCAGGCACCCACTGCCGGCTCCGTCGACCTTGCGGGTATTCTGCTGAAGACTGCTGCCTACGGCCTGTTGCGGTTCGCACTGCCGTTGTTCCCGAACGCATCGGCCGAGTTCGCGCCAATTGCGATGGCACTGGGTCTGGTCGGTATCTTCTATGGTGCATTCCTGGCCTTCGCGCAGACCGATATCAAGCGTCTGATTGCGTTCTCCAGCGTGTCGCACATGGGCTTCGTATTGATCGGTATTTACTCCGGCAGCCAGCAAGCGCTGCAAGGCGTGCTGATCCAGATGATCGCTCACGGGCTGTCGGCCGCCGCGCTGTTCATCCTCAGCGGTCAGTTGTACGAGCGCCTGCATACCCGTGACATGCGCGAGATGGGCGGCCTGTGGTCGCGCATTGCCTACATCCCGGCCATCAGCCTGTTCTTTGCAGCCGCCTCTCTGGGTCTGCCGGGCACCGGCAACTTCGTCGGCGAGTTCCTGATTCTGCTGGGCAGCTTCGCCAGCGCGCCCTGGATCACGGCGATTGCCACCTCCGGTCTGGTGTTCGGTTCTGTCTACTCGCTGATCATGATCCACCGCGCCTACTTCGGCCCGGCAAAGTCCGACGAAGTTCTGAAAGGCATGGACGGACGGGAAATGATCATGGTGCTGGGCCTTGCCGTGTTGCTGGTCGTGTTGGGGGTTTTCCCGCAGCCGTTCCTCGACACATCGGCAGCGACCATGCACGGCGTGCAGCAATGGCTAGGCACTGCCTTCACTCAACTCGCTTCGGCCCGGTAAGAGCGCTATGGACCTGACGATTCAACACTTTATTGCGCTTGCGCCACTGCTGATCACCAGCCTCACCGTTGTTGTGGTGATGCTGGCGATTGCATGGCGCCGCAATCATTCGCAAACGTTCCTGCTTTCAGTAGCAGGCCTCAACCTGGCTCTTCTGTCGATTTACCCGGCGCTCAAAGTTGCGCCACTGGTGGTAACGCCACTGCTGCACATCGACAACTTCGCGTGCCTGTACATGGCGATCATTCTGGCCTCGACGCTGGCCTGCGTGACCATGGCGCACGCCTACCTGGGTGATGGCAAGGTTGGCTATCCGGGTAACCGTGAAGAGCTTTACCTGCTGATCCTGCTGGCCGCCGCCGGCGGTCTGGTGCTGGTCAGCGCTCAGCATCTGGCTGGCCTGTTCATTGGCCTGGAGTTGCTGTCGGTGCCGGTCTACGGGCTGGTGGCTTATGCTTTCTTCAACAAGCGCTCTCTGGAAGGCGGCATCAAGTACATGGTGCTGTCGGCCGCTGGCTCGGCATTTCTGCTGTTCGGCATGGCGTTGTTGTACGCAGAAGCGGGTTCTCTGAGCTTTGAGGGTATCGGCAAGGCCATCGCCGCTACCGGCATGCCGAGCCCGATCGCCACTGTCGGCCTGGGCATGATGGTTGTCGGCCTCGCCTTCAAACTGTCGCTGGTGCCGTTCCACCTGTGGACGCCAGACGTCTACGAAGGCGCCCCTGCTCAGGTCGCAGCGTTCCTGGCCACTGCGAGCAAGGTGGCGGTGTTTGCGGTACTGGTGCGTCTGTTCCAGATTTCTCCGGCGGCGAGCAGTGGTGTATTGCACGACGTGCTGGCAGTGATTGCTGTGGCGTCGATTCTGGTCGGCAACCTGCTGGCGCTGACCCAGACCAACCTCAAGCGTCTGCTGGGTTATTCGTCCATCGCGCACTTCGGTTACCTGATGATTGCGCTGGTGGCCAGCAAAGGCATGGCGGTCGAGGCGATTGGCGTCTATCTGGCGACCTACGTGCTGACCTCGCTGGGCAGCTTCGGCGTGATTACCATGATGTCTTCGCCTTACAGCGGACGTGATGCCGATGCGATGTTCGAATACCGCGGGCTGTTCTGGCGTCGGCCGTACCTGACCGCAGTCATGACCCTGATGATGTTGTCGCTGGCCGGTATTCCGCTCACTGCAGGCTTCATCGGCAAGTTCTACATCATTGCCACCGGCGTTGAATCACAACTGTGGTGGCTGATCGGAGCCTTGGTGATCGGCAGCGCAATTGGCGTCTTCTACTATCTGCGCGTCATGGTCACCATGTACCTGGTCGACAACAAGCTGCCGCGTCACGATGCAGCGATCAACTGGGCACAGCGTACTGGCGGCGTCATGCTGCTGGCGGTCGCGATCCTCACCTTCGTACTGGGTGTGTATCCACAACCGCTGCTCGATCTGGTGGTCAATGCCGGTCTGCACGCAGCAGGCTGATCATCCAGAAACAAAAAACCCTGCCATTGAGCAGGGTTTTTTTTGTCTCTGGAAAACTAGCCCGGCAGCTTCACCGGCTTCTTGGCGCCGCTGAACAATCCCCAGCTGGAAATGAACAGTGCAGCGATCAGAGGGCCGATCACAAAGCCGTTCAGCCCAAAGACCGACATGCCGCCCAAGGTGGAAATGAGGATCAGGTAGTCCGGCATCTTGGTGTCCTTGCCGACCAGAATCGGACGCAGCACGTTATCCACCAGGCCGATCACGAATACCCCGAACAATCCCAGCACCACGCCCTGCCAGATCATGCCGCTGAGCAGGAAGTAGAGAGCCACCGGCGCCCAGACAATCCCTGCACCGACTGCCGGCAACAGGGACAGGAAGGCCATGATCACCGCCCAGAGCAAGGCACTTGGAATATCCAGCGCCCAGAAGATGAAGCCGCCCAGCGCACCTTGCGTCACGGCGACCACTACGTTGCCTTTGACAGTGGCCCGAACCACTCGGGTGAACTTGAGCTGAAGACGACGCTTCTGCTGCTCGCCCAACGGGAAGGCAGTACGGATCTTGCGCACCAGCTCCTGCCCATCGCGCAGGAAGAAGTACAGCAGGTACAGCATGATGAACACGCTTACCACGAAATCGAACGTACCCTGCCCGAAGCTGAACGCTTGAGTTGCCAGGTACTGGCTGCCCTGCATGGCCCCTTTGGTGATCTTGTCGCGCAGACCTTCAAGGTCACCCATGCCCAAGCGGTCTAGCAATGCCTGAATGGAGTGCGGCAACAGGTTCTTGAACTCGGCCAGATAGCCGGCGATGTCCAGTTGCCCCGTTTCGACGTTCTTGTACAGCGTGGTGCCTTCCTGGACCAGCAACGCACTGATGACGATCACCGGCAGAATCGCGATGACCAGACAGATCGTCAGGGTGCACAGCGAGGTGAGATTGCGTGGCCAGTTGAACTTGATCTGCAACCTGCGCTGCACCGGCGCAAAGATGATTCCAAGGATGACTGCCCAGAACACTGCGCCGTAAAACGGCAACAGAATCCATATGAAGGCGATGCTCACCAGCACCAAAAGCAGAATGAGGGTTTTGTATTGCAACGTGGTTTCGTTCATGTCCTGTCCATGTCAGTAGACCGCGCATCGCGCCCGATCTAGAGCTTAGTCAGCACATCAACGTACGAGTGCCATCCGATGAAGGCAATGTGACGGCATCTGCATAAAAGGGGTAGAAATGGTCTGCGACAGGGCCTCGCGACCCTGTCACAAACGCCTCAAACGCGGAACTGTCCGACCAGCCGGTCAAGGCGCGAGCCCAGTTCGGCAAGACTGCGCGAGGTCTGCGCGCTCTGCCGGGTTTCATCGGCCACACTTTCGACTGCGCCGGCAATCTGATGAACGCTGCGATTGATTTCTTCGGCGACCGCAGTCTGCTCTTCGGCTGCGCTGGCAATCTGGGCGTTCATGGCATTGATCGTCGCGATCAATTCACCAATGGTCCCCAGCGACGTGCCGGCCTCGTTGGCTTGGGCGGAGGTGCCGTCACCCGCTTCGCTGGAACGGCGCATTGCGGTGACCGCTTCCTGAGTGCCCTGCTGCAAGCGATCTATCATGCTCTGGATTTCCTGAGTGCTTTGCTGGGTCCGGCTGGCCAGCGCCCTCACCTCATCGGCAACCACGGCAAACCCGCGACCGGCTTCGCCCGCTCTGGCGGCCTCAATGGCCGCGTTGAGTGCAAGCAGATTGGTCTGTTCGGCAATCGAGCGAATGACGCCCAGCACGCTGACGATAGAAGAAACGTCTTTTTGCAGCACATCGAGTGACGAGCCGCTTTTGCGAATGTCGTCCACCAGCGCATGGATCTGCTTGATGCTGCCATCGACCACACGCTTGGCGGCACGTCCCTGCTCATCGGTCTGCTGAGCGGCAACCGAAGCGCCTTGAGCGCTCTTGGCAACTTCCTGGGCAGCAGCCGACATCTCGTTGATCGCGGTGGCCACCTGATCGGTTTCGTGGCGCTGGCGGTCCATGGCGGTTTCCGAACGTTGAGCCTGTGCCGAGACCTCGCCCACCAGACCGTTGAGCTGTCCGGTCATCTCGGTTATCTGGCGGACCATGCCGTGTATCTTGTCGACGAAGCGGTTGAACGAACCGGCCAGATCGCCCAGCTCATCGTTACTGGTAATGGCCAGACGCCGGGTGAGGTCACCCTCACCTGCGGCAATGTCATCCAGATTGTTTTTCATCAGGCCAAGTGGCCGCAGCAGAGTACCGGTCAGCAGCATTCCTATGATGCCGATGACGACCAGCACCAGCGCGGTAATCCCCAGAATGCTGTAAAGCATCTCTTGCAGGCGTGCTTCAACGTTCTGCCTGACTGCGGCAACCTGAGCATCAATGCCGTCGATATTGACGGCAGAACCGATGACCAGATCCCATTTAGGCAGGTAATCGGTGTAGCCGATCTTGGGCACAGGATCGGTCTTGCCCGGCAATGCCGAGGAGTACATCACGTAGTGAGTGCCGGCCTTGCCGACTGCGACCAGCTCGCGGTTGATATAAACCCCGTTCGCATCCCGTGCATCAATGAAGCTTTTTCCCAGGCCATCAGGGCTGGTGCTTCGAAAGATGCGCACGACCTGTGAGTCGTAGCCGAAGAGATAACCGTCCTTGCCATAACTGACCGCAGAGAGCAGCTTGATGGCGTTGGCGCGCGCCGTTTCATCGCCGGGCGCTGCTGCATCGTAGAGTGGCTTGATAGCGGTCATGGCAATTGCGACGTAGTTCTGCAGCGTTGCCTTGGCCTCGGACAGCAGGCGCTCTCGCGTATCGCTGACCTCACGCTCGGCCTGCTTGTTCAACATGAATACCGTCGTGGCGCTGATCACCAGCGCAAACACCAGAACCGGCAGGACTGCCAGTGACAAAACCTTGGCTTTCAGACTGAGACGCATAGGATTGGCCTTGTGGTTATTTTTATAAGTCAGAGGTGCCTGTCAGGCTATCGGCACCGTCAGCCTGACATTAAGACCTGTCCTGCTTTTTTGTATGAAAGCTCCGAGAATTACAGAAAGAATACCTTAAGGAGCGGTACGTTCCGGCAGGTCAATACGCACACGAAGCCCACTGACGGGACTTTCCAGCAATTGCAGTTGACCACCCCAGGCTTCAACGATGTCGCGCACGATTCCCAGACCGAGTCCATGGCCGGTGATCTGCTCGTCAAGACGAGCGCCACGGCTGAAGACCTCTGCCCGTTGTGATTCGGGAATGCCGGGGCCGTCGTCGTCAATCAGCAGGCAGAACCCTTGCTCCTGACGCAGGATATTCAAACGCACCTCGCTATAGGCCCACTTGCAAGCGTTGTCCAGCAGGTTGCCCAGCAGCTCAAGAATGTCTTCACGGTCCCAAGGCAGGTACATACCGGGCTCGACATCATTGATCAACTGGAGATGGGCACCGTGAATCATGCCCAGCGTCGAGAAGAGCCCTGGCAGTTCGGTATCACAGTCAAAACGGGCTCCCGGCAACGCATCGCCGGAAAGACGCGCACGATTGAGCTCTCTCTCCAGACGCAGGCGAATGTTTTCCAGCTGGTCCTGCAACGTTTTGCGCAACGCGGGGTTGGCGTCCAGTTGCCCGCTGAGAGCGAGACTGAGCAAGACCGCTAGTGGCGTCTTCAGGGCGTGCCCGAGATTGCCCAGTGCATTACGTGACCGCTTGAGGCTGTCTTCGGTGTGCGCAAGCAAGTGGTTGATCTGGGCCACCAGCGGTTCAAGTTCAAGCGGTACCTGATTATCCAGTTGCGAACGCTGGCCTTGCTGGAGCTGGAAGATCTGCTCGCGAACGGTTTCCAGAGGCCGAAGCGCCCTGCGCACCGTAATGCGCTGCAGGACCAGCACCAGAATCAACGCGGCAAGCCCGAGCCCCAGACCTACCTGCTGCATAAGGCGAAAGCTTGCCCGGACTGGCGTGTAATCCTGCGCGACGGTGATTGAAATCTGCTTGCCGAACTTGCGGTACTCGCTGGTCAGCATCAGCAGCGACTGCCCGGTCTTGCCAAGCTCGAGGTTGGCGTGCAAACCCACACCGGGCTGAGGCAACTCGAAATCCCACAGCGAACGGGAGCGCCAATGGCCCTGTGGCAAGTCCATTCGAAAATAGTGGCCGGACAGCGGGCGCTGATAGGCACCCGACAAACGATGGTCATCCAGCTGCAGCCCGGCAGGGCCCCGAACCAGAGCGACCAGCAGGTTTTCGCTTTCATTGCGCAAACCTGACTCAAGGTAGCGCTGCAGACCCATTTCAAATAGCCACAGACTGGTCTGCGCCATGACCAGACCGACAACCACCATGACCGCAATCAGGCCGAGGCTCAACCGCCTTTGTATGGACTTCAACCTCCGGCTCCACCGTAAAGATAACCCTGGCCACGGCGCGTCTCGATCACCGCACGCCCTAGCTTGCGCCTCAGGTGATTGACGTGAACCTCGATGACGTTAGAGTCACGCTCGTTTTCACCGTCGTACAAATGCTCGGACAGATGGCTTTTGGAGAGGATCTGCCCAGGGTGGAGCATGAAGTAGCGCAGCAGACGAAACTCGGCAGACGTGAGCTGGATGTCGGCACCATCGCGACTGACGCACTGGCGCCCTTCGTCCAGATTGAGACCGGCAGACTCCAGCGTGGGCTGGTTGGCCATGCCATGCGAACGGCGCAGCAGCGCCTGAATACGCAATTGCAGCTCTTCAGGGTGGAAAGGTTTGGTCAGGTAGTCATCGGCACCGGCTTTCAGGCCTTCGATACGCTCCGCCCAAGAGCCTCTCGCCGTCAAAATCAGCACCGGTGTCGCCAGACCGTTACCACGCCATTGCTGCAGAACTTCGAGCCCCGGCATTCCTGGCAGGCCCAGGTCGAGCACAATAAGGTCGTAGGGCTCGCTTGCGCCCTGATAGACGGCATCACGCCCATCAGCCAGCCAGTCGACCGCATAGCCTTGTCGTCCCAGCGCAGCCAGCAGCTCATCCGCCAAGGGAACATGGTCTTCAACCAGTAACAGGCGCATCAATCTTCCTCGTCTTTCAGCAGTTTGCTGCTGCTCGCATCGAATTTGAGCTCGCGGACCACACCTTGCGGGGTCAACAATTCAAACTCGTAAACGTACATGTTGTTTTTCTCTTCAAGCTCGGCTTCCAGCAAGCGGGCACCCGGATGAAGCCTCAACGCGCGCTCGATGAACTGCTCGAGCGGAAGAATGACCCCGCGCTGCCGCAAACTGAGCGCTTCATCCTGATTCAGGTCTCTGGCGTACGCAAAAGAACAGCCCAGACTCAGACCAAGGATGGCACAGAGACGCTTGTCGACCTTCATTAGTTATCCTGATGATTCCTGTAGACTTGGCCTGTGGCGGCGTCTAATTCGAGAACCCACTCAATATCCTGCGCATCACGCAGCTCGACATTGTAAACGTACCTGCCGTATATGTTCTTGAGTTGTGTACCAATGATGCTCGCACCGGGGTGCTTGTGCTTTGGCATCAAGCCGTTCACTCGTCTGCAGCTTGCCCGTATCACTGAGACGCAACACCTCTTGCGGATCGATGCCACGCGCCTGGGTGACACTGGCAGCCATCACCATGGTCAGGGCCGCAAGCCGGGTTGTCAGCGTGTTCATTGTTTAGGAGGGTCCATAGCGGTCGATGCGTCTATGGCGTTTACCTTAAAGGGTGCAACTTAACTCAAGCTGAATCGGTCTGGCCGAGTGCCATCAAAAACACGCCAAAAAGGTCATTACGTCCAGGCCCTGCATGGCGTTTCAGGTCTTTGCTGTTAGACTCGACGCCTGCGTTTATCGCGTCAGCGATCGCCATTTTTCGGGGCCAATACACAGTGGAAATCTTCAAAGAGTTTACATTCGAGTCAGCACATCTTCTCCCCCACGTTCCAGAGGGGCATAAGTGTGGACGTCTGCACGGGCATTCGTTTCGTGTCGGCATTCATCTGGCTGGCAAGGTCGATCCTCATACAGGCTGGATCCGGGACTTCTCGGAAATCAAAGCTATTTTCAAACCGCTTTACGAGCGCCTTGACCATAACTACCTGAATGACATCCCAGGTCTTGAGAACCCGACCAGCGAAAACCTGGCGAAATGGATCTGGAATGAGTTGAAGCCATTGCTGCCTGAGCTATCGGCTATCCGTATTCACGAAACCTGCACCAGTGGATGTGAATACCGCGGGGACTGACAATCTCGGTAAATAAAAAACCACCTCGAAGGTGGTTTTTTTGTGCGTGCATTCTGGAAGACCTGCGGTATGTCACTGTCGCGAAGCGATGTGAAATATCAAACGCCATAAAAACAAAAACCCTC
>NZ_ATDK01000245.1 GCF_000444135.1 Pseudomonas avellanae BPIC 631 | reverse complement strand
TGTCCAGATGCTCGTGGAATCAGTGTCCAAGTCAGCGTGGAATCACTGTCCAAGTGTTCGTGGAATGGGTGTCCAAGTGCGCGTGGAATCCCCAACTTGCCCTGCAAGTCGTTCGCAGCCAGACAGAGAACAATAAAACTGCTCCGAGGCAGCTCCCGAACTGGTTGAATCGCTGCGATAAAAAGCACGGTAAAGGTGACATCAGCGCTCAAAAAAATACGTTTGCTCTTGGTCCAGTGTATGGACCGCTCAAAAAAGATGTGAAGGGTCAGGTCGCCAAAAACAACAACAGGCCTCCCGAAAAACAAAAAAGAGCATAGAGACATACCTTGAAGGGGAGCCCAGGCTCCCCTTCGTGCTTTCCGACGTTTGCTTTTGCCTCCTCAACTTCCCCCGCCGCTGCGCAAACGCGCCTGATTGACAGCACACACGCGCAGGTTTACGTTAACGTAAAGGTCATAGCCAATCCGCACAGAACCATCTCCAAGAATAAAACAGGAACGCTACCCATGAGTTACCCCAGCCTGAACTTCGCCCTGGGTGAAACCATCGACATGCTGCGCGACCAACTGCAGTCTTTCGTCGCCGCAGAAATCTCCCCGCGCGCTGCCCAGATCGACAAGGACAACCTGTTTCCTGCCGACATTTGGCGCAAGTTCGGCGAGATGGGCGTGCTGGGCATTACCGTCAGCGAAGAGTACGGCGGCGCGGGCCTGGGGTATCTGGCGCATGTGGTGGCCATGGAAGAAATCAGCCGTGGCTCGGCGTCGGTGGCACTGTCTTATGGTGCGCACTCGAACCTCTGCGTCAACCAGATCAACCGCAACGGCAACCCGGCGCAGAAAGCCCGCTACCTGCCGAAGCTGATCAGCGGTGAGCACGTCGGCGCGCTGGCCATGAGCGAACCCAATGCCGGCTCGGACGTGGTGTCGATGAAGCTGCGCGCCGACAAGCGTGGCGACCGCTACGTGCTCAATGGCAGCAAGACCTGGATCACCAACGGGCCGGATGCCGACACCTACGTGATCTACGCCAAGACTGATCTGGGAAAGGCCGCGCATGGCATCAGCGCGTTCATCGTCGAGCACGACTGGAAGGGGTTTTCTCGCGGTAGCAAGTTCGACAAGCTCGGCATGCGCGGTTCCAACACCTGCGAACTGTTTTTCGACGACGTCGAAGTGCCTGAAGAAAACCTGCTGGGCGTACTCGACGGCGGCGTCAGGGTGTTGATGAGCGGCCTGGATTACGAACGCGTCGTGCTTTCTGGCGGGCCGACCGGGATCATGCAGGCCTGCATGGACGTGGTAGTCCCCTACATTCACGACCGCAAGCAATTTGGCCAGAGCATCGGCGAATTCCAGCTGATTCAGGGCAAGATTGCCGACATGTACACCCAGCTCAACGCCAGCCGGGCGTACCTGTATGCCGTGGCCCAGGCCTGTGATCGTGGCGAGACCACGCGCAAGGACGCCGCCGGCGTGATTCTCTACAGCGCCGAACGCGCCACCCAGATGGCGCTGGACGCCATCCAGATTCTCGGCGGCAACGGCTACATCAACGAGTTTCCGGCTGGGCGGCTGCTGCGCGATGCCAAGCTCTACGAGATCGGCGCCGGCACCAGCGAGATCCGACGCATGCTCATCGGTCGTGAACTGTTCAACGAAACCCGTTGATTACGGAGCTCCCATGGCCATTCTGCACACCCGAATCAACGTCCGCTCTGCGGAGTTTGCCCTTAATCACGACGCACTTATCAGGCAAGTCGAGGAACTGCGCAGCCTGCTGGGTAAAGTCCGCCAGGGCGGCGGCGCCAAGGCTCAGGAGCGTCACACCTCACGCGGCAAACTATTGCCGCGCGAGCGTATCAACCGTTTGCTCGACAGCGGCTCGCCGTTTCTGGAGATCGGCCAACTGGCTGCGCACGAGGTGTATGGCGAAGATGTTCCGGCTGCCGGAGTGATCGCCGGCATTGGTCGTGTCGAAGGCGTCGAATGCATGATCATTGCCAATGACGCGACAGTCAAAGGCGGCTCGTACTATCCGCTGACGGTGAAAAAACACCTACGGGCTCAGACCATCGCCCAGCAGAACCGCCTGCCTTGCATCTACCTGGTAGATTCCGGCGGTGCCAACCTGCCCCGTCAGGACGAGGTGTTTCCTGACCGCGAACACTTCGGGCGGATTTTCTTTAATCAGGCGAACATGAGTGCCCAGGGCATTCCGCAGATTGCCGTGGTAATGGGCTCCTGTACCGCAGACGGAGCTTACGTTCCAGCGATGGCCGACGAAGCGATAATGGTGCGCCAGCAAGCCACGATATTTCTCGCTGGCCCGCCGCTGGTCAAGGCCGCCACCGGTGAAGTGGTCAGCGCTGAAGACCTGGGCGGTGCCGACGTGCATTGCAGAACATCCGGGGTAGCCGATCATTACGCCGACAGCGATGAACATGCGCTGGGGCTGGCCAGGCGCAGTATTGCCAACCTGAACTGGCGCAAGCAGGGCCAGCTGAACGCCATCGCGCCCATTGCGCCGCTGTACGCCGGCGAAGAGCTGTACGGCATTATCCCGGCGGACACCAAGCAGCCATTCGATGTGCGGGAAGTGATCGCCCGGCTGGTGGATGGCTCGGTGCTCGATGAGTTCAAGGCGCTGTTCGGCACCACACTGGTCTGCGGTTTCGCACGCTTGCATGGCTACCCGATCGCGATTCTGGCCAACAACGGCATTCTGTTCGCCGAGGCTGCGCAAAAAGGCGCGCACTTCATCGAACTGGCCTGCCAACGGGGCATTCCCCTGCTGTTTCTGCAGAACATCACCGGGTTCATGGTCGGCCAAAAGTACGAGGCAGGCGGCATTGCCAAACACGGCGCCAAACTGGTCACCGCTGTGGCCTGCGCGAAGGTGCCGAAATTCACGGTGATCATCGGCGGCAGTTTCGGTGCCGGTAACTACGGCATGTGCGGCCGCGCCTACGACCCGCGCTTTCTGTGGATGTGGCCCAATGCCCGGATTGGCGTAATGGGCGGCGAACAGGCCGCCGGTGTGCTGGTGCAGGTCAAATGCGAGCAGGCCGAACGTGCCGGTCAGGCGTTCAGCGCGCAGCAGCAGGCCGAGCTGAAACAACCGATCCTCGATCAGTATGAGCATCAGGGCCATCCTTACTATTCCAGTGCGCGCCTGTGGGACGACGGGGTCATCGACCCGGCACAGACCCGCGAGATTCTCGCCCTGGCCCTCTGCGCCTCGCTCAATGCGCCCATCGAACCTACCACCTTCGGCCTGTTCCGAATGTGAGCCGGGAAACGACCATGACGACGACTTCATTCGCGACCATAGAACTGCTTCACGACCCACGCGGTTTCGCCACGTTGTGGCTGAATCGTGCGGACAAGAACAACGCCTTCAACGCACAGATGATCCGCGAGCTGATCCTGGCGCTGGATCAGGTGCAAGGCAATGCAGGCCTGCGCTTTTTGCTGATCCGCGGCCGTGGCCGGCATTTCAGTGCCGGGGCGGATCTTGCCTGGATGCAGCAGGCGGCGGACCTGGACTACAACACCAACCTGGACGATGCACGCGAGCTGGCCGAGCTGATGTACACCCTTGCCAGACTGAAAATTCCGACCCTGGCGGTGGTGCAAGGTGCCGCGTTCGGCGGTGCACTGGGGCTGATCAGTTGCTGCGACATGGCCATCGCCGCCGAAGACGCGCAGTTCTGCCTGTCGGAGGTGCGCATTGGTCTGGCACCGGCGGTTATCAGCCCGTTCGTGGTGCAGGCCATCGGCGAACGGGCGACGCGCCGTTACGCGCTGACCGCCGAGCGCTTCGATGGGCGGCAAGCCCGGCATATCGGCCTGATCGCCGAATGCTATCCCCTCGCCGACCTTGAACAGCAAACGCTTGGCTGGATCGACAACCTGCTGCTCAACAGCCCCCAGGCCATGCGCACCAGCAAGGAATTGCTGCGTGAAGTCGGCAGTGGCGAACTCACACCTGCACTGCGTCGCTATTGTGAAAGCGCTATTGCACGCATCCGCACCAGTGCCGAGGGTCAGGAAGGTTTGCGCGCCTTTCTGCAAAAACGCGCACCCGGCTGGCAGCAACGCGATGACGAGCCTGCGGCTCTGGAAGAACGACAAAAGGACTCGCAACGATGAACACGCCTGAACTGACCACACTGCTGATCGCCAACCGCGGGGAAATTGCCTGCCGCATCATGCGCACCGCAAAAAAGATGGGCCTGACCACCGTTGCCGTACACAGCGCCATTGACCGCGACGCGCGCCACAGTCGCGAGGCCGATATCTGCGTCGACCTTGGCGGCAGCAAGGCGGCTGAAAGCTACCTGGTGGTCGACAAGCTCATCAAAGCAGCCAAGGCCAGCGGCGCACAGGCGATCCACCCCGGTTACGGCTTTTTGTCTGAAAACGCTGACTTTGCCCGCGCTATCGAAGCTGCCGGGCTGGTTTTTCTCGGCCCGCCCGCCTCGGCCATCGACGCGATGGGCAGCAAGTCCGCTGCCAAATCGCTGATGGAACAGGCTGGCGTACCGTTGGTGCCGGGCTATCACGGCGCTGCGCAGGACATCGACACATTCCATGCGGCTGCCGAGCGCATCGGCTACCCCGTGCTGTTGAAAGCCACGGCGGGCGGCGGCGGCAAAGGCATGAAAGTGGTCGAGCAGGCCAGCGAAATGGCCGAAGCGCTGGCCTCGGCTCAACGTGAGGCGCTCTCCTCGTTTGGCGATGCGCGGATGCTGGTGGAGAAATACGTCCTCAGCCCGCGTCACGTCGAGATTCAGGTGTTTGCTGATCAGCAGGGTCATTGCCTGTACCTCAATGAACGCGACTGTTCCATTCAGCGCCGCCATCAGAAAGTCGTCGAGGAAGCGCCAGCGCCGGGCCTGACGCCTGAGTTGCGCAAATCGATGGGTGAAGCGGCGGTCAAAGCCGCGCAAGCCATTGGCTACGTGGGCGCGGGCACGGTGGAGTTTTTGCTGGACGCACGCGGCGAGTTCTTCTTCATGGAGATGAACACCCGCCTGCAAGTCGAACACCCGGTGACCGAATACATCACAGGGCTTGATCTGGTGGAATGGCAGATCCGTGTGGCCCGAGGCGAATCGCTGCCTATCACCCAAGTGCAGGTCCCGCTGGTCGGCCATGCGATGGAAGTCAGGCTGTATGCCGAAGACCCGGCCAACGATTTTCTGCCCGCAACCGGCACGCTGCGGCTCTATCGAGAACCTGCCAGCGGCCTTGGCAGGCGTGTGGACAGCGGCGTGGCCGAAGGCGACAGCATTTCGCCATTTTATGACCCCATGCTTGGCAAGCTGATTGCCTGGGGCGAAAACCGTGAAGAGGCTCGCCTGCGCCTGCTTGGCATGCTCGACGAGTTCGCCGTGGGCGGCGTCAAAACCAACCTGGCGTTTCTGCGCCGCATCATCGCCCATCCGGCGTTTGCCGCTGCGCAACTTGATACCGGCTTCATCCCCCGTCATCAGGATCAGTTGCTGCCGCAAACACGCGAGCCCGACGAGACGTTCTGGCAAGCCGCTGGCGAAGCGTTCCGGCAAAGCGAGCCGGCACGTCTTGATCACGCAGCCCCGTATTCGCCGTGGGCCGCCATGAGCGGCTTTCGCGCTGGCATGCCTGCCGAAACGGACCTGCAACTGAGCTGCGACGGCGAAACCCGGGCGGTTCGCTTGCTGGATAACGATGCCCGGTTATTGCGACTGGATGGCGAGCACCTGCACAGCGAGCGCGACGGCGTGCGTCAGAAAAACCTGGCAGTCCGTCGTGGCGATACGCTGTACCTCAAATGGCAGGGCGTCCTGCACTCCGTCAGTAAAATCGACCCGGTCAGCCACACTGACGCCGCTCAAAGCCAGCACGGCGGCCTGGCTGCGCCCATGAACGGCAGCATCGTGCGCGTGCTGGTCGAAGTGGGCCAGACGGTCGAGGCCGGGGCGCAACTGGTGGTGCTGGAGGCGATGAAAATGGAACACAGCATCCGCGCAGCCAGTGCCGGGGTCATCAACGCGCTTTATTGCCGTGAAGGCGAGATGGTCAATGAGGGGGCGGTGCTAGTGGAGATGGGTTGAGTAATCTGTCTGCGCAGATTAGCGCCTTGGCTGGATGTTTGGCTGCGAAACGCCCTGGAAACCTGCTACCTCGGCTGCACCTGATGTACCGTGCGCACCGGTTTTGCTGCCGGTTCCCGGCAGTTCGCGGACAAGTCCGCTCCTACGAAAATCAAGAGATCGCGGACAAGCGAAGCGTCGTCCGGTCAGCTCCCACGGCCGTTGGCCAGAATCAGAAGCAGACGGGTGTATGACGCTGAGCGCGGTAGCATCGACGCTTAGTAGTAAGCGTTTTCCTTCTGCGTATGGTCGGTCACATCACGAACGCCCGACAGCTCTGGAATACGCTCGAGCAGCGTGCGCTCAATGCCTTCCTTCAGCGTGACATCCGCCTGACCGCAACCCTGGCAACCGCCGCCGAATTGCAGGACAGCGATGTTTTTCGCCTCTTCCTCGACCACGTCGATCAACGTGACCTGGCCACCGTGGCTGGCGAGCCCAGGGTTGATCTCGGTTTGCAGGTAGTAATTGATGCGTTCGTTGATCGGGCTGTCGGCATTGACCATCGGCACCTTGGCGTTCGGGGCCTTGATGGTCAACTGGCCGCCCATGCGGTCGGTGGCGTAATCGACAACGGCATCATCCAGAAAAGCTTCGCTGAAACCATCGATCCAGGCGGTGAAGCTCTTCAGGCCGATGGCCTTGTCTTCCGGCTTTTCTTCGCCGGGCTTGCAGTAGGCAATGCAGGTTTCAGCATACTGAGTGCCGGGCTGGGTGATAAACACGCGGATGCCGATGCCTGGGGTATTCTGCTTTTCCAGCAGATCGGCCAGATAATCGTGGGCGGCATCGGTAATAGTGATAGCGGTCATGAAAATTCCTCGCAGACGTGCGGGCAGTTTACGCCAATCAGCCGCGCCATACAAAGTCCTAGTGTTTTTGTCAGGTTAATGCCTGCGCCTGCCTGACCGCCCGGCGGCTGTCCAGCCAGCCCTTCATGCGCCGGTACAGGCCCTTCTCGATCCACTCGTAACTGACCCACGCGCCGATGGCGATGACCGGCACGCAGAACGCGAATACCACGTAAGGGCTCAAGCCATAGCGTTGCGCCATCAGCAACCCGCCGTACAGCACCAGCACATGCAGCAGGTACACCGAATACGAGCAGTCACCCAGTACCTTGAGCAAGCGGCTGCCTTTGAAAAACGGTTCCAGAGAAATACACGACAGCACAATCAAGGCGCTCGGCAAGCCCCAATTCAGCAGACGCTGCTCATTGGTCAGGTGATTGATGGCATACAGCCCCACCGCGATGCCTGCCAGCGGCAGCCACACTGCCTGCCTGATCCAGCCACGGCGATAAAGGATGCCGATACCGATACCCAGCAGAAACTCGTAAACAATGTCATTGCCGTAAAACCTGCTGATCAGCCCCGCTTTGGCCAGCACTTCACTGACCGCAAACAGCGCGGCGGCAATGATCAGCGGTCGATGGCGCTGTTCAAACAGAAAGACCATGGAGAACAGCAGGTAGAAAAACATTTCGTAGTTGAGCGTCCAGCCGACGTTCAGCGTAGGGTACAGACCATAGCCGCCGGGATTTTCCGAGGGAATGAAAACCAGCGACAGCAGGAAGTTCTGCCAGCCGATCACTTGATGCGGCAGCATGGGCGCGGCGATCAGCAACAGCAAGGCCATGGCGGCGGTGTACAGCCAGTAGGCCGGAACGATGCGAATCAGACGATGCAGGATGAAACGCCGGGGTGGAATGTCGCTGTTCTGGGTGGAAAGGAAAATCACCAGACCGCTGATGACGAAGAAGATATCGACGCCGACCGCGCCCTTGGACACAAAAAACTCGCCAATCGGCCCACTGGCCTTGAAGTCGAAAAAAATCTGCATGAAGTGATGGCATACCACGACCCACGCCGCGAATGCCCGTAGGGCCTGAACTGAAATCAACATCACAAAAACCTCTACCGCCTGACTTTCAATCACGCGCCGGTCTGCAACCGGCCCATGACGCGCACCCTTTCCGACCACTGTTTTGAAAAAAAGGTCGCGCAAGATGCGTTTCGTTCAGGAACGGGCGATGGCCGCAGGCCATGTTCCGTATGGCTTGTGGCGCGACGACGCCGGTTTAGAGGTTCTCGTAGCGATTCATGTCCAGCACCGCCGCTTCACGCGGTTCGGTTTCCTGAAGGTAGCGATTCAGGTCGTGGAAATAGGTCCAGAACAGTGGGTGGGTCCGGCGAATGCCCCAACGCTGGACGATCTGTTCAAAACTCGCCTGGCCCTTGCTCTGCTGCATGGCCTCGACAAAGGCAGGCACTTGCGCAGCCGGAATATTGAAGATGAAGTTCGGGTAGCTGCTCAGTACGCCGGGATAAATGGTCAGGGTGTCCAGGCCCGGAATATAGCGGTACGACTCACCCAGCAGAAACGCGACGTTACTGTGCGCGCGGTTGCGCAGCATGCTGTACATCATCCGCTTGCCGTCGCTGCCCTCGATGCGCAGCATGCTCGCTTCGGGCAGTTGATCGATGACTTTCAAGCCCGCCGCCGGACGTGAAGTCAAGCGGCTCAGCGCCTGTTCTGCCTGGGCGAACGTGCTGTCCAGATTGGCCCGCGAGCAATAAGCACCGGTGCAGCGATTGATCGGGTCCGGCGCGGCGTTCAAGCTGCCGGCGCGCTCGATAAGCTTGAGCGCGAAGTCACGCTGCGGGGCCTTCGCGTCGAGCTTGATGCCGGTCGGCGTATCGTCGTCGATGCTCTGATAATCCAGCCACATCTTGAATTTGCCGCCATCCTGATACAGGTTGCCGAGCATGCCGTCGCGCTGGTCGGCAGGCATCAGGCGCAGGAAGTTGATCTCCGCGCCGTTGCGGATCAGGTCGAAATACAGCCGTGTCTGCGCCTGATGGGAAACGTTGCCGTAGACGTCGAAATTTACCGCCAACTGGTAATAGGTGCGTTCAAGCAGGGGAAAGTCGAACAACCACATGGAGTGCGGCACATCGCCGATCAGGCCCTTGTTCACCGAAGCGCTGTCGAAATGGCGGAAAACGGTCAGCAAGGCATTGTCGTTGCCCGCCCACAGTGTGCTCCAGCCCGGCGCAGGCATTTTTGCGTAGCTGTCGCGGCGCAGGTCCTCGTACTGGTTACGCCGGTCCCGGTAAGACAACCACAGGCTGAGCACACTGCCGACGTCGTCGTTCTGCCCCGGCATGGCCAGCAACGGCATTGCGTGCCCGCGATAGGTGGCATCAGTGATGTAATGATCGTGCGCGGGGTCTTGAAACAGTACCCAGAACTGGTCACGAATCACATCGGTCGCAATCTGCCCGCGGCAGACCGGCCCACGGATAAACGTACGCACGAAATACTCGGCGTTATCGAGCATGAACTGGTAACGCGCGGCGGCCGGAATCGCTTCAAAGGTCAGAAACAGATTGGCACGGTGGCCCGGACCGTAACCGGGCAGCGCGTCGACTGTCCAGTCGGTGCCATAGAACAGCTGGCGGACGCGGGCGAGTTTCTGCGGGTTCATCGCGTAGGTGATGTGGGTCTTATGAACGATCACGCCTTGCACGGGCACCAGGCGGTAATAGAAGTCACTGCCTGGGTCGTCATCGGGACGCCGGGTGGCGATCAGGTCCACCGGTTGGCCACTTGGGGTTCGCGAGCGTACCCACTGGAAAAAGTGTTGCGTCTCGCCGCCCTCGAAATAGATGTGCGCCAGAAACAAATGCTCGAACAGCCAGCGGCCGACCAGCGCCTGCCTGGCACCCGGCTGGTTGAGCAGCGCCTCCCAGGCGTTGATTTGCGCAGTCTCGCTGACGCTCGGCGTAATCGACTGCTGTTCAACCGGCGCGCCGGCGGCCAGCCAGCGCTGCAGTGTCTGGTATTCAGCGTCGGTCAGGCCGGCGACTGCCAGCGGCATGCCTTGCTGCGTATGGGCCGCAGCATAGGCATTGAATTCGCCGGGCAGCGGGCAGACGTTCTCGCGATTGAGGCCCAGCGCGATCTCATCGGGGATTTTGCTGTTGGCCGGCAACGGCGCGCTGCGCCCCAGATCGAGCATGCGCGCCATCAAAGCCGCCTGACCGCCCTGAGCTTCCAGTACCGAATAGAAGCCTTTACCGCGCCATGCATCAGTGTTGCGCGCATCGTAAAACAGCCGGGTGGGCGCAACCGCTTCGCTACGCTCCCCTTGATAGACAGGAATCTTGCTCGCGCCACGGCTCAGCCCTTCCCCGCTGCCCAGATTCAACTGGCACGGCGCGTCATTGCAAGCGTGGCAGGCAACGCACTTCTCGGTAAGGATTGGCTGAATGTCCTGAACATAGGAAATAGCCGGTGGCGTTGATGTAGCGGGCGATCTGAGGTTCTGGGCCTGGGTAGCACAGCAGATAAACAGCAAGGCGACGCTTGCCAACAAACGGAGCGGCATATCCCGAAGGCTCTGATATTAAAATGGTACAATTCTACATGGGCATAGCCGACCCCAACATGAATGATTTTCATGCAAAAGGCACAACACCACCAAAAGCGTTCCGGTTTGCTATCATCGCCACCTTTAAAGCATCGACCTTCTCAAGGTAGCCCCCATGTCTGACCGCAGCGCCCGCCATCATGCCTTTATCACTGCTCTGAAACAGAGGATTCTGATCCTCGATGGCGGCATGGGCACCATGATCCAGAGCTACAGGCTCGAGGAAGAAGACTACCGAGGCAAACGCTTTGCTGACTGGCCAAGCGACGTCAAGGGCAACAACGACCTGCTGATCCTGACCCGTCCCGACGTGATCGGCGCCATCGAGAAGGCGTATCTGGATGCCGGTGCCGACATCCTCGAAACCAATACCTTCAACGCCACACAGGTGTCCCAGGCCGATTACGGCATGGAATCGATCGTTTACGAGCTGAACGTCGAAGGCGCCCGTCTGGCCCGCAAGGTCGCAGACGCCAAAACCCTCGAAACCCCGGACAAACCGCGCTTCGTTGCCGGCGTGCTCGGCCCGACCAGCCGCACCTGCTCGCTGTCGCCGGACGTCAACAATCCCGGCTATCGCAACGTCACGTTCGACGAACTGGTGGAGAACTACACCGAAGCCACCAAAGGCCTGATCGAGGGCGGCGCCGACCTGATCCTGATCGAAACCATCTTCGACACCCTCAACGCCAAAGCAGCCATCTTTGCCGTGCAGGGCGTATTCGAGGAATTGGGTTTTGAACTGCCGATCATGATTTCCGGCACCATCACCGACGCCTCCGGCCGCACCCTGTCGGGCCAGACCACCGAAGCGTTCTGGAATTCGATCAGCCATGCCAAACCGGTCTCCGTCGGTCTGAACTGCGCCCTGGGTGCCAGCGAACTGCGCCCTTACCTGCAAGAGCTGGCCAACAAGGCCAACACGCATGTGTCTGCGCACCCCAACGCCGGCCTGCCCAATGCGTTTGGCGAATACGACGAACTGCCGAGCCAGACGGCGAAGATCATCGAAGAATTCGCTCAAAGCGGCTTTTTGAACATCGTCGGCGGCTGCTGTGGCACCACGCCTGCGCACATCAAGGCGATTGCCGAGGCAGTGTCTGGTTACGCGCCACGAGAAATTCCGGACATTCCGAAAGCCTGCCGTTTGTCGGGCCTCGAACCGTTCACCATCGATCGTCAGTCGCTGTTCGTCAACGTCGGCGAGCGCACCAACATCACCGGCTCCGCCCGCTTTGCCCGCCTGATCCGTGAAGACAACTACACCGAAGCGCTGGAAGTCGCCCTGCAACAGGTCGAAGCCGGTGCCCAGGTGATCGACATCAACATGGACGAAGGGATGCTCGACTCGAAGAAGGCGATGGTGACCTTCCTCAACCTGATCGCAGGCGAGCCGGATATCTCTCGCGTGCCGATAATGATCGACTCTTCCAAGTGGGAAGTGATCGAAGCCGGCCTCAAGTGCATTCAGGGCAAGGGCATCGTCAACTCGATCAGCATGAAAGAAGGCGTCGAGCAGTTCATTCATCACGCTCGCCTGTGCAAGCGCTACGGTGCGGCAGTCGTGGTGATGGCCTTCGACGAACAGGGCCAGGCCGACACCGAAGCGCGCAAGAAGGAAATCTGCAAGCGCTCTTACGACATTCTGGTCAATGAAGTGGGCTTCCCGCCGGAAGACATCATCTTCGACCCGAACATCTTCGCCATTGCCACCGGTATCGAAGAACACAACAATTATGCCGTGGACTTCATCAACGCCTGCGCCTACATCCGCGATGAACTGCCGCACGCCCTGACCTCGGGCGGCGTGTCCAACGTGTCGTTCTCGTTCCGCGGCAACAACCCGGTACGTGAAGCCATTCACTCGGTGTTCCTGCTGCACGCGATCCGCAACGGCCTGAGCATGGGCATCGTCAATGCCGGGCAGCTGGAAATCTACGACCAGATCCCGGCCGAGCTGCGCGACTGTGTCGAAGACGTGGTGCTTAACCGTAATCCCGAGGGCACCGACGCGTTGCTGGCTATTGCCGACAAGTACAAGGGCGATGGCAGTGTCAAGGAAGCTGAAACCGAAGAATGGCGCAGCTGGCCGGTCAACCAGCGCCTCGAGCACGCGCTGGTCAAGGGCATCACTACCCATATCGTGCAGGACACCGAAGAGTCGCGCCTGGGCTTCACCCGGCCTATCGAGGTGATCGAAGGCCCGCTGATGTCCGGCATGAACGTGGTCGGCGACCTGTTCGGCGCGGGCAAGATGTTCCTGCCGCAGGTGGTGAAGTCTGCACGGGTGATGAAACAGGCAGTGGCGCACCTTATTCCGTTCATCGAACTGGAAAAAGGCGACAAGCCCGAAGCCAAGGGCAAGATTCTCATGGCCACGGTCAAGGGCGACGTTCACGACATCGGCAAGAACATCGTCGGCGTGGTTTTGGGCTGTAACGGCTATGACATCGTCGATCTGGGCGTGATGGTGCCTGCCGAGAAGATCCTGCAGGTTGCCCGCGACGAGAAGTGCGACATCATCGGCCTGTCCGGGTTGATCACCCCGTCACTGGACGAGATGGTGCACGTTGCCCGTGAAATGCAGCGTCAGGACTTCCACCTGCCTCTGATGATCGGCGGTGCGACCACCTCCAAGGCGCACACGGCGGTCAAGATCGAGCCTAAATACAGCAACGATGCAGTGATCTACGTCACCGATGCCTCCCGCGCCGTGGGGGTCGCGACCCAGTTGCTGTCGAAAGAGCTTAAACCGGCGTTTATTGAAAAAACCCGCCTTGAGTACGTCGAAGTCCGCGAACGCACGTCGGCGCGCAGTGCACGCACCGAGCGCCTGAGCTATGGCGCGGCGGTGGCGAAAAAGCCGAAGTTCGACTGGGAAAGTTACACCCCTGCCAAGCCGACCTTCACGGGCACCCGCGTTCTGCACGACATCGACCTGAACGTGCTGGCTGATTACATCGACTGGACGCCGTTCTTCATTTCCTGGGACCTGGCCGGTAAATACCCGCGCATCCTGACCGACGAAGTCGTTGGCGAAGCGGCCACTGCACTGTTTGAAGATGCCCGGCAAATGCTGCGCAAACTGATCGATGAAAAACTGATCAGCGCGCGCGCCGTGTTCGGCTTCTGGCCGACCAATCAGGTCAACGATGACGATCTGGAAGTCTACGGCGAAGACGGCAAGCCGCTGGCGAAACTGCACCACCTGCGCCAGCAGACCATCAAGCCTGATGGCAAACCGAATTTCTCACTGGCAGACTTCGTGGCGCCCAAGGACAGCGGCCTGACCGACTACATCGGTGGTTTCATCACCACCGCTGGCATCGGCGCCGAAGAGGTGGCCAAGGCCTATCAGGACAACGGCGACGACTACAACTCGATCATGGTCAAGGCCTTGGCCGACCGTCTCGCCGAAGCCTGCGCCGAGTGGCTGCACCAACAGGTGCGCAAGGATTACTGGGGTTACGCGAAAGACGAGGCGCTGGACAACGAGGCGCTGATCAAGGAGCAGTACATGGGCATTCGCCCAGCTCCGGGCTATCCGGCGTGCCCTGACCATACCGAAAAGGGCACCCTGTTCGCCCTGCTCGATCCGCTGCCGGAAGGCACGCCCGAGCAAACACCGGGCAAAAGCGGTGTGTTCCTGACCGAGCACTACGCCATGTTCCCGGCGGCGGCAGTCAGCGGCTGGTATTTCGCTCACCCTCAGGCGCAGTACTTTGCCGTCGGCAAGGTCGACAAGGATCAGGTCGAAAGCTACACGGCGCGCAAAGGCCAGGACCTGAGCGTCACCGAACGCTGGCTGGCACCCAACCTCGGCTACGACGAATAAAGCAGACGGCTATTTGCCGCCCGACCCTACAGGCGGCAACATGCTTTTCAGCGAAAAAGGTGACGCTTCGCCAAAAGCACCCACGTTGAACGCCTGGATATCAAGCCTGTAGCGCTCATCGCGGGTCGCGTCGAGAAACCGCTGTGTGTCTTGTGGCTCGACCAGGTGCACCACATCAATTGTCCGCGCGCCGACTTGCTGGCGGGCCTGCTTTTGCGCCGTGTCGTAGCGATGCAGCAGAATGATTGCCCACCCAACGTGAAATGCCCGGTCGCCACTGCGCTCAGGCTGCCATTGAGTTGTGCCTGCAACGACAGCGCCGTGCCGTTGATGGCGCTGAACAACACGTCCTCGCCCGGTTTGCCGCCTTTTTCGCGCAGGGCATCCATTGCACCAAACGCCATTTGCTCGTTGGCCGCCCACACCAAGCGCGTCTGCGGGTAGCGCCTGAACAGCACGCGAGCCTGCTCTACCGCTCGATCCCGACGCCAGCCACCCAGCGCGATCTGCCGCAGGTGCACCTCAGGGTGTTCGGACAGCGCACGCAACATCCCTTTTTCGCGCTGCAGGGAAACCGGTGTGGTGTTGGTGCCTGAGAACGCCAGCATGTCGACAACCTGCCCCTCGGCAACCGGAAGAACCAGGCTGATAAGTCGCTTCGCCGTCAGGTAACCGCCCTCCTCATCGTTGCCGACCAGACTGCCGATGAAATCCGGGTAGCGCGTTGGCAGATCACCCAGAATACGGATCTGATCCGCCGTCAGCGTGTTGTTGACCGCAAACAGCTTGACCCCACTGCCCGTCGACATGCGCAGAATTTCCGGGGCAACGTTCAGCTCATTGGAGAACATCAGATAATCCGGACGCACGTAGCCCTGCAGCGTTTCGCGCGCCAAGGCGAGCAACTTGCGGGTATCGCGGTCCGTATACAGTATTTTCAGCGACATGCCGGTGGTGTTGGCAGCCGTCTGCATCACCCGGGCATGGCTCTGCCAATAGCCGTCGGTTTCAGTACCGGGGCTGAGAAATACCACAGAGGCGGCGAATGCAGATCCGGCCCACACACAACCGACCACCATCAACCAGCCAGCAAATAACGCCTTCATAGTCCAACCTTGAAACAACAGGGATTTACCGCTACACGCGATTTATCGGCTGCTACCGCAAGGTTCTGGAGACTGGCTGCCTGTTTATTCAGCCCATTACCGGCTGCTGGCCCAGAACATCGCCGCGCCCACGGCCAGAATCACAATAAACAGAATGGCCCAAGTGTCCACGGATCGGCCTAGCTTGGCTACTTTAGGGTGCTTGCTCATCGCATCGCCTCTTGTCGGTCTTATGGGTGATTGCACATGAAAACGTGATCCGCTGCGCGTTTGGCTGCGGTACCGCTCAGTTAAGTCGAGTCTTGCCCACACGGCAAGTGGGGGTATGATCGAAAGGCGAATTGCTTATCGCTTTTAGTGATTTGCATATATATAAACATCACTTTTATCGATATCTGCAAACTGCTATCGTCGCCTCCGCTCCCAAAGGAGTGCGCGGCCGTGCGCGCAGAATTGACCAGATGAAGCAGGCAGCAGCAAGCGACGGGCCATACGTCCGTACTGACGCAACCGGCCTGCTTCATGACGAAGCCTGAGAACAGGACCTATATGTACGTATACGACGATTACGATCAGAAGATCATCGAGGACCGCGTCAAGCAGTTCCGGGATCAGACCCGCCGTTACCTGGCCGGGGAACTGAGCGAAGAAGAGTTTCGACCGTTGCGCCTGCAAAACGGGCTCTATGTTCAGCGCTTCGCGCCGATGTTGCGCGTGGCGGTGCCCTACGGCCAACTGACTTCGCGTCAGGCGCGCATGATGGCGAAGATTGCCCGCGATTACGACAAGGGCTACGCGCACATCAGCACCCGTCAGAACGTGCAGTTCAACTGGCCTGCGCTGGAAGACGTGCCCGATATCCTGGCCGAGCTTGCGACCGTGCAGATGCACGCTATCCAGACCAGCGGCAACTGCCTGCGCAACGTGACCACCGACCAGTTTGCCGGCGTGGCCGCAGACGAACTTGTGGACCCGCGCCCGTGGTGCGAGATCGTCCGTCAGTGGACCACCTTCCACCCGGAATTCGCCTACCTGCCGCGCAAGTTCAAGATCGCCATCAATGGCTCTACCAGCGACCGTGCCGCCATCGAAGTGCATGACATCGGCCTTGAGCCACTGCGCAACGAAGCTGGCGAGCTGGGCTTCCGGGTGCTGGTCGGCGGCGGTCTGGGCCGTACGCCAGTGGTTGGCGCCTTCATCAACGAGTTTCTGCCGTGGCAGGACCTGTTGAGCTACCTGGACGCCATTCTGCGGGTCTATAACCGATATGGTCGTCGCGACAACAAGTACAAGGCGCGCATCAAGATTCTGGTCAAGGCGCTGACGCCTGAAGTGTTCGCGGCCAAGGTCGATGCCGAAATGGCTCACCTGCGCGGCGGCCAGACCACCCTGACCGAAGCCGAAGTGCAGCGCGTTTCGCGGCACTTTGTCGACCCGCAGTACAAGGCCCTCGACGACCAGCATGTCGAACTGGCTGCGCTGGAAGCTCAACACCCGGGCTTTGCGCGCTGGCGTCAACGCAATGTGCTGGCGCACAAGAAGCCGGGTTACATTGCCGTGACCCTGTCGCTCAAGCCGACCGGCGTTGCGCCGGGCGACGTGACAGACAAGCAACTGGACACCATCGCCGACCTGGCTGACCGTTTCAGCTTTGGCCAACTGCGCACCTCGCACGAACAGAACATCATTCTTGCCGACGTCGAGCAGGCCGAGCTGTTCACGCTGTGGAACGAGTTGCGTGACAATGGCTTTGCCACACCGAACATCGGCCTGCTGACTGACATCATCTGCTGCCCTGGCGGTGATTTCTGCTCGCTGGCCAACGCCAAGTCGATCCCGATTGCCGAATCGATCCAGCGCCGTTTCGACGACCTGGACTACCTGTTCGATATCGGCGAGCTGGACCTGAACATTTCCGGCTGCATGAACGCCTGCGGCCACCACCACGTGGGCCACATCGGCGTACTGGGCGTGGACAAGAAAGGCGAAGAGTTCTATCAGGTTTCACTCGGCGGCAGCGCCAGCCGTGACGCGAGCCTGGGCAAGATCCTCGGCCCGTCCTTTGCCCAGGATGCGATGCCTGACGTGATCGAGAAGCTGATCGACGTGTACGTTGAGAAACGTAACGAAGACGAACGTTTCATCGACACTTACCAGCGGATTGGCATTGACCCTTTCAAGGAGCGTGTCTATGCAGCGAATCATTAAGAACAACGAAGTCATCGATGAGACCTGGCACCTGCTGCCCAAGGATACGACCTTTGACAGCCTGTCCAACTGCGACGACCTGATCGTGCCGCTGGCACTGTGGCGCGAGCACGCGCATGCACTCAAGGTGCGTGATGGCGGACTGGGGGTATGGCTGGACAGCGATGAAGAAGCTGAAGAGATTGGCGAGGATGTCGATCAGTTTCAGGTCATTGCCTTGAATTTCCCGGCGTTTACCGACGGCCGTAGTTTCTCCAATGCGCGCCTGTTGCGTGATCGCTATGGTTTCAAAGGCGAATTACGCGCCATCGGCGATGTGTTGCGCGACCAATTGTTCTACATGCGCCGCTGCGGCTTCGATGCCTTCGCCGTGCGTGCCGACAAAGACCCGCACGATGCACTGGAAGGCCTCAAGGACTTTTCGGTAACGTATCAGGCGGCGACCGACGAGCCGCTGCCGTTGTTCCGCAGGCGCTGATTCCGCTGGCTTGAATCAGCTTTGACTATCGTTCCCACGCTCAGCGTGGGGACGCAGTTCTGGACGCTCTGCGTCCTCGTTTGTGGCGCTGCGCGTCACACAGCGGTTCTGCGAT
>NZ_ATDK01000244.1 GCF_000444135.1 Pseudomonas avellanae BPIC 631 | reverse complement strand
TGTTTTCGAAAAAATCAGCCACCAACTAACGGAAAATTCAAATCTTATCAATAGCTTAGCTTGCAGGTTATGGGTAACTTATTTCGAAAACAGTACACTAGTTGGGCATATGACACACAAGGTCGAGCAATTTCCAGCCAGCATAGTGGGGGGGTGGGGCTTACGCAAATTACTTACAATTCTGACGGATCGAGCACTGTCATCAATGAACTTAGAAAAAGCACCACATATCGATATCAGATGATTGGCGGTGTGAGGCGCATCACCTCAATTGAAGGTGAGCCATCCCCCAACTGCCCGGCTAGCAATTCCAGTTACACCTACAATGACAGCGGCCAAATCCTTAGCAAGGTTGATGCCCAAGGCCTGATCACCACCTACACGTATAACGAACGAGGTCTGGAAACCAGCCGCGCCGAAGCCAGCGGCACTGCTCTGGCTCGTATTACTACCACCGACTGGGAGCCAAGCCTTTTCTTGCCAAGAAAGATTGTGGAACCTACACGTACTACCGTGTACAGCTATGATGACCAAGGCAGGGAGCTTAGTCGACGTACGGTATCCCACTAAAAAGTATTTTCAGACGCAACTGCGCATGCCTCTTTTCTGCGTGGGCGTTGGCAGCTTTTGCTGTAGCAACTCCACCTACACCTATGATGATCGTGGTTTGATGCTGACCAAAACCGATGCGAGAGGTTTAGCGACGACCTACAGCTGCAATGATCGCGGCTTTGAAGTCAGTCGTACCGAAGCGAGCGGCATGCCTTTGGCTCGTATCGCTACTACGATCAAGGCAGGGAATTGAGTCGGAAAACTGTCGCTCGCTAAACAATTTCAGACGAAATCGTATGCGCTTGATCTGAGTCACCACTCAGATATCTGGGCTATGAGAAGCATGGCAATGCTGGAGCATGGCAGGAGAGTCATCGACGAATCTCCAAATTTTGTCATAGCTCTTTCGTGAGCAAACTCACTTCCGCAGCACTGCAATTCCGTCCCCTAGTCATGACTATCCAGTCACCTTTTCACGTAACTATAGGCTCGCAAAGAAATTATGTAGTGACTAAAAATAATCACTACATAATCGTTGACGTACCCGTTTTCCTTTTGCATTATGCAGCTGTCTCCCTGATCGGGAGCGCTGCAAAGAGGTACTGAACAGGCTCGGCAAGCCGTCGAGATGTTCCCGGATGTAGGCTGCCCACAAGGCAGATTGATGGAGCTGAACTGGCATTTGTCGTCGATAGGGGCGAGAAGCTGGCGAAATGTCCTCATGATGCTTGTAATGGATCGATTGATGATCCTGGGCCAGGTCTTTGGGTTTCGTGATGTCTTCTCGCTGTTTCTCTCTACGCTGATGCCGTTGTGTAGCGGCTTTTCATCAAGGCTACCTGCATGTCCTTGAGGGCTGGAACTGTATTCGACGAACACTCAATCGTGTTGTGTGGATAAGCGTCTGGCATGTGAACTTGATGTATCAATTATTGAACAGCCTACGAGCGAAGGAGCATCAACATGAATATCAACAAACAACCGACTATTGCTGAACTGGCTCGTCTGTTTGCCGCGCGCAAGGATACGCTGGACAACCACATTGTATGGATTGCCGATTCGGGTGAAGTTCATGTCGACGCCATGTCGCCCTTCACTCAGGAAAGTGAGTTCCGTGACGCTCACCCGCAGATGCGCACTGCGTTGAAGATGTTCCGTCGCGGTCAGGGTTATGTTGGCAAGAAGGCCGCCGCTGATCGCACGTTCATGGAAAACACGCTGCAGGCGCTGCAAGGCGAATGGCAGAAGACCCGGCGTCATGCGCCGTCCCATCAGGTCGCTTGAGCCATTTGGGTTTAAATCGAACCGAGTTTGAATCTTCAGGCCCGTTCCCGACTCTGATCGGGAACGGGCTTTTTCGTTTTCAGCGTCGAGAAGGGCGGCCGCCATGCCGGTTGCACAAAGTGATTTTGCTGGTATAGATTCCGGCCACGAGTCAGCGCGTCTGGCTTCCCATTCCCTGCCTGCCATTGATGTCATGGCGGTGCCTATAAAGAGGTTGCCGATGCGTGCGCCACGATGGTTATGGTTGGTGATACTGCTCAGCGGCAGCGCTGCGGCGGACTGGCGCGAGGCATTGCCCAATGCCCAGGTTGTGGGTGGCGGCGAGCTGACCCTGTTTGGCTTTCGTGTATATACCGCCAGGCTGCTGAGCCCGGTCAAACCTTTTGTGGCAGACGCCCCGATGGCGCTTGAGCTGACCTACCATCGCAACATCGACCGGGAAGATCTGGTCGACGCCAGTATCGATGAAATCAAGCGTATCTCCGGTTCGCGTGTGACCGCCGAGCAACTGGCGGGGTGGCGTGAGCAAATGAATCAGTCATTTGTCGACGTTCAGCCGGGCATGAAGATTACCGGTGTTTATCTGCCCGGCCGCGAAGCGCGGTTCTATGTCGGCGACAAGCTCCAGCATGTGGTGCCCGACAGCCAGTTCGCCAAAGCGTTCTTCTCTATCTGGCTTGACCCTAAAACCCGCAACCCCGAACTTCGCGAGCAGTTGCTCGGCAGTACCGGCTCATGACCCATCAAGGAGGGCGCATGCTTAAAAAGTGGATGTTGATGCTGTGTATGGGCCTTGTGCTGAGCGGCTGTGGTGGTGTGCCGGTCAGTCATTACAGCCAGGAAACGCCGAAGCTGGACCTGCGCAAATACTTTACCGGGCGTGTCGAGGCTTGGGGGATGTTCCAGAAACGCTCCGGCGAAGTGACCAAGCGCTTTACCGTGGTGATCGACGGGCATAGCGAAGGCGAAGTACTGGTCATGCACGAGGCATTTAGCTACAGCGATGGCACCAAACAGGTTCGTGAATGGCGCTTGCGCCCTGACGGTCCGGGACGCTGGAAGGGGACGGCGGGCGATGTTGTCGGTGAGGCCTATGGCGAGGTGGCGGGCAACAGCTTCCACTGGAATTATGTGCTCCGGCTGCCGGTGGACGGCACTGTGTACGACGTCAGCCTGGACGACTGGATGTACATGATCGACGAACAGACCCTGGCCAATCGTTCATCGATGACCAAGCTGGGTGTGGAAGTCGGGCAGATCACGCTGTTCTTTCGCAAGACCGGCAAATAACCGGACATACAGGCAGGGCGCGCTGATCAGCCGCCCGTCATGTTCATGAAACGCACCACCTGCACGCCGTCGTCATGGGTGAAGTTGTGGCTCCAGGGCTTCAACTGCATGGCGTCGATGATGGCTTTCTCAAGCTTTTGCGGCTGACCGGGGTTGGCGCGCAGTACCGACTTCAAGTCCACCGAATGCTCGTTGCCCAGGCACAGCAGCAGCCGACCTTCGACGGTCAGGCGCACGCGGTTGCAGGTGCCGCAGAAGTTGTGGCTGTGCGGCGAGATAAACCCGATGCGTATGCCCGGCGCTTCCGCCAGACGCCAGTAGCGTGATGGCCCCTGAGTCGAGTCGGTGGACGGGATAAGCGTGTAGCGCTCGGCGATGCGCTCGCGAACCTGATCGCTGGAATAGAAAGATTCGGCACGGCTGTGCTCGCTGATGATGCCCAGCGGCATTTCTTCGATGAACGAGACATCCAGATTGCGATCGATGGCAAAGGCCAGCAGGTCGTTGATCTCGTGGTCATTGCGCCCGTGCATGACCACGCAGTTGAGCTTGGTGTGCACAAAGCCCGCTGCGTTTGCGGCATCGATCCCGGCGATGACCTTGTGCAGATCACCCGTGCGGGTCAGCTCACGGAAACGCTGCGGGTCCAGGCTGTCCAGGCTGATGTTCAGCCGGGTGACGCCGGCCTTGAACAGCGGCGCGGCGAGTCGGTCCAGTTGCGAGCCGTTGGTGGTCATGCACAGTTCGCGCAGGCCGGGCAGGGCGGCGATTTTCTCGCAAAGCCCGACCACGCCGGCACGCACCAGCGGTTCACCGCCGGTAAGGCGAATCTTGCGCGTGCCCAGCGCCACGAAACGCTCGGCCACCTGGTGGATTTCTTCCAGTGAAAGGATCTGTTGCCGAGGCAGAAACGTCATCTCTTCGGCCATGCAGTACACGCAGCGAAAATCGCACCGGTCGGTCACCGACATGCGCAGATAATCGACCTTGCGTGCAAAGCGGTCCATCAGGACGGGTTCTGACATTTCACCTTCTAATCGTTGGAGGGCTGCGTTCGGGGTTTGGAGGCCAGCGCGCTACAGGGGTTCAGCTCTTTTGCCTGGCGCTGCTTGAGGTACACGCTGGCAGAATGCCTCGATTGATCGATATATTAGCTGCACGCTTCACGGTTTGCACAGGCAGCATGTACTCGCAGCATGCCGCCACGCTAACCGAGTCGAAATGTCGCAGTCCAATTGCTTGTTCCAATACGCTCATCGATCTGCTCTATGGCACTTCGCTTCAGCGGCGTTCATGTGTCCAGGTTGACCGCTGTGCTGCGCTCGTAACGCTCCAGCAGCGGCTGGATACTGATGCCGTGTAGCAGAATGCTCAGCGCCACCACCGACAGCGTCATGCCGATCACAACGTCACCGACATCGTCTGCCAGGCCATGTGACAAGGCAAAACACAGGTAATACAGGCTGCCGATGCCGCGAATGCCGAACCAGCCCACCAGCGCCTTTTGTCTGGCATTGAGCAAGTTGCGACTGACCAGCAGCCACACACTCGCCGGGCGAATAACGCAGAACAGCGCCAGCCCAAGGCCGATGGCGCGCCAGTCCCAGTAAGACGCCAAGGCCGCGCCCAGCAAGGTAATCAGCAACACTTCCATTGCGCGCTCCACCAGGCTGCCGAACGCCAGCATATCGCCCATCATCACCCCGGCGGCCAGTTGCGAATCGCTCAGGTCATCGGCCTTGGCCACGGTGCCTTTGTCCAGCGCTGCGGTCATGTGGCCAAGTACCGGTTGGGCGACGTGTTCCGAAGGCAGTTCGGAGCGGGTGACGCGCATTTCGGCCTGACGCAAGCCGAAGCCTGCGGCAAACACCGAGAGAAAGCCAAAGGCGCCGAAGCCCTCGGCAACCACGTAGGCCAGCGCGATGAGCGCCAGGGCCAGAAAGTCATTGGGCGAGGTGGTGCTGTCGGCATTTTTGATGCGCAGGAAAATCATCAGGTGCCCGACGCCGCGACCCATGCCAAAACCAATCAGCAACCCGGCCGGAACTGCCCAGATCAGGTCCTTGAGCAACCAGTGCTGTGCCCAGTCGCCCATCACGCCGCCTGAACTCAGGTACAGCAGGGCAAAGATCACGAACGGAAACGCGGTGCCATCGTTGAGACCCGCTTCGCCGGACAAGCCAAAGCGCAGGCGGTCCTGATCCTGCGCGCTGTTGACCTGCACCATCCCGGCCAGCACCGGGTCGGTCGGCGACAGCATCGCGCCGAGCAGCAACGCCACGCCCCAATCAATACCGAAAATGTAATGTGCCGCAACGCTGACGCCGGCAATGGTCGCCAGCATCACCGGGCCAGCCAGCCAGTACGCCGAGTGCCAGGCTTTGCAGTTCAGCGGCAGGCGCAACTTGATACCGGTGCCGAACAGCGAAAACAGCACCGCGACTTCGGTCAGGCATTCCAGCCACTCACGGGATTGCTTGAAGTCCAGGTTGATGATATCCAGCCCCAGCGGGCCGATACCGAAGCCGAAGGCCAGGCACACCGCCGAGGTGGTAACCGGCATCCAGCGCAGATAGGACGAGGTGAGCGCAAGCAGCATCAACAGGACGCCGAGCACGCTCATGCAGACAATAAAACTCATAGAGAAAGAACCATCGTTGAATGCGCCTTGAGAAGAGGGCGTAACGGTGGGACTCCCCTATGCAGTAATAAGTTGAAATAATTTGCCGAGCGGCGCTCAGGTCAGCAACCTCCTATCGCTCGATGCTGCGGCTCCAGCGCGCATTCCACTCCGGACGGATCTGATTGACCTGATCCCAGTCGATGGTCACCGCCGTTTCCAGGTACTTTTCCATCGCCTCGACCTGAGGGCGGGTCTTGTCGGTGGTCGGGGTTTTCGGGTTGGACGGGATCTGGTCGCCGAACTCCAGCGCCGGTACCTGCGCTTGCGGGGTCAGCAGATACGCCGCGAGCTTCTGCGCCAGCTCAGGCTGATTGTTCCTGGCGATTGCGCATTCAGCCACGTTCAAGACCACGCCACCTTCCTTGGGCGATGCGTATTCCACCGGCACGCCCTTGATCTTCAAAGCGGTCACCTGAGTGGGCGTCAACGGGAACAGCGCGGCTTCGTCGGTCTGCACCATCTCGGAGATCTTCGCCGAGCTGGCGATGTATTCCAGCACGTTCGGGCCGACGGTCTTTGGCCAGGCCTTGAAACCCGGCTCGACGTCTTTTTCGCTGCCGCCCTGAATGCGGTTGAACATCAGAAAACCGTGCAGGCCGAAGGTCGACGAGGCCAGTGACTGGAACACCACCTTGTCCTTGAAGCGCTTGTCTGCCAGGTCCATCCACGAGGTCGGCGCGCTCCAGCCCTTTTCCTTGAACAGGCGCGTGTTGTAGGCCAGGCCGGTCACGCCCAGGCTGACTGCCGCCGCCTGTTCCTTGATTTTGGCTTTGGCCGGCAGGTCGGCAAGGCTGTCGCTGGGTTGCAGGGTGTCGCACAGGCCCATGGAAATGGCCCGGTACATGATGCCGTCGTCGAGAAAGATCACATGCATCTGCGGGTTGTCCTTGCTGGCCTGGACCTTGGCGAGGATGTCGGCCGAGGTACCGGGCACGATGACCACCTTGACGTTGTTGGCTTTCTCGAACGCGGGCAGCACCTGATCGGCGTACAGCCGCTCCATGGTCCCGCCGTTCATGCCCAGATACAACGTGGTTTCGGCCTGAGCAGGCATACAGAACAGGGCGGCTGCCAATGGCAGGCAGGACACGCCAGTGAGGGCGAGACGTTTGGTGCTTTTCATAGGGACGACCTTCCTCTGTGCAATGGGATGACGTTCGAAACGGGTTCAGTAGCGGTGAGTGGGATGGGTGGTTGCCGAAACCGGCCAATCGAAAAAGCCTCAAGCGAGATCCGCGAAGCGCCCGTGCAGACCCATTCGGCCAGCGCTTCGCCTGCCGCCGGGCCGATCTGGAAACCTGCCCCGGCAAAACCGAAACCGTGCAGCAGGCCGGGCTGGGTCAGGCTCGGCCCCAATACCGGTTCGCGATCCGGCAAGTAGCCTTCGGTGCCGCTCCAGGTGCGGATGGCCTGGGCACCGGCCAGCGGCGGGTAAAGCTCGACGGCATTGCGCAGGATGTCGAGCACGGCTGCCTGGCCAGGTCTGGCGCGTGCCGGGTCAATCGCGAAGCCCTGACCACCGCCGAGCACACAATTGCCGCGCGCCACTTGCCGGGCGTAGATGCCGCCGCCTTCGACCCCGGTGCTGACGTCCATGAACATCGGCAGTGGTTCGGTGACCAGCATCGCTGGATGCCCCGAATACATCGGCACCGGTTCGTTGAACTGCGCCGCCAACGCGCCAGCCCAGGCTCCCGCGCAGTTGAGCAGCCAGGGTGCGCGCACCTTCAGGCCATCGGCGGTGCTGACGATAAAAGCGCTGCCGTCATGGCTGACCTCGCTCACCGCCGCCTGCTCGAACACTTGCGCACCGGCCTGGCGAGCGGCGCGGGCAAAGGCGGGCGATACCAAGCGTGGATTGGCGTGCCCGTCGTCGGCGCACAGCGATGCACCGACGGCCACATCGCCCGCCCAGGGGTAACGGGCGCGCAGTTGCTCGCGATCCAGCAATTGCAGGTCCAGGCCAAATCCCTGGCTGGCCTCGGCGTAGGCACGCAAGGCATTCATGTCGTGTTCGCTGCGCGCCAGCTTGAGATGGCCGGAGCGCTGGTATTCACCGTCGATGCCGATCAGGTCACGCAGGCCGCCCCAGATCTGGTGCGCCCGTTGCGACAGCGGTAACTGCGACAGGGGCCGACCCTGACGGCGCACGCCGCCATAGTTGACGCCGCTGGAGTGCGAGCCACAGAAATCGCGCTCCAGCAGGGCAACGCGCTGGCCTTTGAGTGCGAGGCTCAGGGCTGCCGACGAGCCGACAATGCCGCCGCCGATGACAATCACATCGGTTTCAATCAGCGCGCTCATGGTTGCTGCTCCACGGACTGCCTGTTCACTGACTGCAGCTCCACGCCAAACGGCAGCGGTTTGATGGGGGCCTGGCCGCGCAAGCGACCGACCTGTTGCACGGGGCGTCCGCTCTCATGCGCAATGATCTCGGCCGCTGCCAGACCGCACATGCGGCCCTGACAGCGGCCCATGCCGATCCGGCACATGGCCTTGACCCGATTGATCTGCCAGTGGCCGTCCTGCACGGTGCTGCGAATCTCGCCTGCGGTCACTTCTTCGCAGCGACACACCACGGTTTCATCCGGCACCTTGGCGGCCCAGTCTTCGGGGAACGGAAACGCTGTTTCCAGACCATGACGAAAGCGTTCGATGCGTCGCAATCCGGCTTTCAGATCACTGACACGCAGGCCGTCCACCTCGATGCCGCAGTCCTGCAGCAGGCCGAGTGCGGCGAGCTCTCCGGCCATTTCCGCCGCATCGGCGCCCATGATTCCGGCGCCATCGCCTGCCAGATACACGCCTGCCACGCTGCTGCGCCCGCAGTCATCGCGGGTGGGCAGCCAGGCTCTGTTCAGCGGGCTCCAACTGAATTCACAACCCAGCAGGTCGGCCAGTTGGGTCTCGCTGCGCAGCGCATGGGCAAACGCCAGCGCATCGCAGGCCAGGTAGCCTGGCTTGCCATTGCGTGCCCAGTGGATGCCGCTAACGCGCTGTTCGCCCTCTATGCGCGTCAGTTGCGCATTTTGATGAACCGGGATGCCTCGGGCGCTTAGCCAAGCGCGGTAATAGATGCCTTTGGCCAGTGTCGCCGGTTGGCCCAGCAGCGCAGGCAACGCCTTGCACTGGGCCGAAAACGGCGCGCTGTCGAGCACCGCCACCACGTTCGCGCCAGCCTTGGCGTATTGATAGGCCACCAGATACAACAGCGGGCCGCTGCCGCAGAACACCACGCTGTCGCCAATCACGCAGCCTTGATACTTCAAGGCGATCTGCGCCGCCCCCAGGCTGTAAACGCCGGGCAGGGTCCAGCCTGGCACTGGCAGAATGCGGTCGGTGGCACCGGTGGCGACGATCAACCGGCTGAAATCAATGTTGCCGGCCGTGCCGTTGCACAGCGTATCGAGCCGGTGGTCTTCGGCGTTCCAGACCAGCGTTTGCGGGCGATAGTCGATCTGCTCAGCCAGCGCATCGAGGGTCTGGTGCACCGCGACGGCCTTGGCGCTTTCAAGGCCATAAAGTGCCTTGGCCGAGCGCTGGAAGTTTTCCGGCTGGCGGCGATAGATCTGCCCGCCGCCGCGCAGGCCTTCATCGATCAGGCACGCCTTGATGCCGTGAGCCAGCAGCGTTTGCGCGGCGCGAATGCCTGCCGGGCCTGCGCCGATGATCGCAACATTGCCGGCGCTCATGTCCGCCGCCCCGGTTCGCGAATCACCGCCTGACCGGCCTCCAGCAACGTCGAGCAGGCACGCACCCGCTGGCCATCACCCAGCCGCACCCAGCAGTCCTGGCAGGCACCCATCATGCAGAACCCGGCACGCGGTTCAGCGCTGAAATCACTGCCACGCAGGTGCTCGCTGGCAGTCAGCACTGCCGTTAACAAGGTGTCACCCAGCAGGCCACTGGCAGGCTGGCCATCGAGGGTGAAAGAGAGGGCCGGGCGGTCGCGTTCGACCAGTCGCTTGAGCAATGCCATAACGTCAGCTCCGGGTTAGTGTTTGCCGACCAGCACGCGATCCAGCCCATAGACCCGATCAAGCAGGATCATGGTGGCGGCGGTGAGGGCGATGACCAGCGCCGACACAGCGGCCATCATCGGGTCGATGGATTCGGTGGCGTAGACGTACATGCGCACCGGCAGGGTCTGCGTCGCAGGTGAGGTGACGAAGATCGACAAGGTGACTTCATCGAAACTGTTGATGAATGCCAGCAACCAGCCGCCAGCCACGCCGGGCAGGATCATCGGCAGGGTGATCTGCCGAAACAGCGTGAAGCGGCTTGCACCCAGCGACTCGGCAGCCTGTTCGGCGCTGCGGTCGATGCCGATTGCCGCTGCCAGTACCAGACGCAACACGTAGGGCGTGATCACCAGTACGTGGGCGAAGATCAGCCAGGTGAAGCTGCCGTTCACGCCCATCAGCGCAAACAGGCGCAGCATTGCCACGCCCAGCACCAGGTGCGGAATGATGATCGGCGAAAGAAACAGCGCATTGAAAAAGTTGCGCCCCGGAAATGTATGCCGGGTGATCGCCAGTGCGGCGGGCACGGCGATCAGCGTGGCCAGGGTCGCCGACACGAACGCCAGCAACAGGCTGTTGTAGAACGAGTCGATAAAATCGGCACGCTCGAACACTGCCTTGAACCAGCGCAGCGAAAAGTCCGTGGTGGGCAGGCTCAGGGTGTTTTCCGGGGTAAACGCCACCAGGCACACCACGACCAGCGGGGCCATCATGAAGATCACCACCAGGGTATGAAACGACAGGGCCAACGGACCGTTCTTGGACATGGATCATTCCCCCAGGGTTTTCTTGTAACGGCCTTCGATCATGCGGTTCCAGGACAGCATCACCAGCAAGTTGACCAGCAGCAGCGCCACCGCCAGGGTCGCGCCCATCGGCCAGTTGAGTTCCGAGAGGTACTGGTCGTAGATCACCGTGGCGACCATCTTCAGGCGTCGGCCGCCGAGCAGGCCGGGAATGGCAAACGAACTGGCCGCCAGGCCGAAGACGATCAACGAGCCGGACAACACACCGGGCATGACCTGTGGCAGGACGATCAGGCGCATCACCTTGGCCTGACTGGCCCCCAGCGACAGCGCGGCCTGCTCGGCGGTGGGGTCGAGCTTTTGCAGCGAGGTCCAGACCGGAATGATCATGAACGGGAGCATCACGTGCACCAGCGCGATGATCACCGCGAAAGGCGTGTACAGCAGTTTCACCGGGCGACCGCCCATGAACTGGATGGCCTGATTGATCAGACCGTCAGCCCCCAGCAACAGGCTCCAGCCAAAGGCCCGGACCACCACCGAGATCAGCAGTGGCGTGAGGATCAGAATCAGGAAAATCGAGCGCCACGGGGCGCCCATGCGGCTAAGAATGTAGGCTTCCGGCACGCCGATCAGCACGCAAAGCAATGTGACCAGCGCGCTGATCCAGAAGGTGCGCAGGAAGATTTCATAGAAATACGAATCGGTGAGCACCGCCGTGTAATTGGCCAGTGTATAGGCGTCGCTTTTCACCCCGACCTGATAGTCGAACACGTTGAATGACAGCAGCAGGGTCAGGCCCAGCGGTAACACCAGCAGGCCGATGTACAGCGCCAGTGCCGGGGCTGACAGCCAGTAGCCGCGCCCGCCCTGACGCATTTCGGTCAACAGGCTCATGCACGCACCTCGTCGGCATCCAGCACGCGCAGCAACTCGGCTGGCCAGTCCATGCCGACGGCTGCACCTTGCTCCAGCGGGGCCTGCCCGTCGTTGCGACGTACCACGGTCAGTTCACCGATGCCGGTTTGAATGCGATACAGCCATTGGCTGCCGAGGAAGTAGCGCGTGGTGATACGGCCTGACAGACGTCCACAACCGGGTGCAACCAGGTCGATTTTCTCCGGGCGCAGGCTCAGGGTCAGCGCGCCGTCACCGGGCAACTGGCGAATCTGCGGCGTGCCGCTGCTGTCCAGGTCGCCTTGCACCATGTTGGCTTTGCCGACAAAGCCCGAGATAAAGCGCGTGCGCGGGTGCTCGTAAAGCGTGTAGGGCTCGTCGATCTGCGTGATGCGCCCGGCCTGCATGACCACCACCCGGTCGCTGATCGACAGGGCTTCGGCCTGATCGTGGGTGACCATCAGCGTGGTAATGCCCACTTCGTTCTGAATACGGCGAATCTCGAACTGCATTTCTTCGCGCAGGTTGGCATCCAGGTTCGACAGCGGCTCATCCAGCAGTAATACCGGCGGCTCGATCACCAACGCCCTGGCCAGCGCGACCCGCTGCCGTTGTCCGCCAGACAGCTCGCGTGGGTAACGCTCGGCGTGCTGATCAAGACGCACCAGCGCCAGTACGTTGCTGACTCGTTGTTGCAATTCTGCTTTGGCGACCTTGCGCATACGCAGGCCGAACGCCACGTTGTCGGCCACGGTCATGTGCGGGAACAGCGCATAACTCTGAAACACCACGCCAAGCCCTCGGCTGCTCGGTTTGGCATGGGTGATGTCACGGCCGTCGAGCACGATGCGCCCGTCACTGACCTCAACGAAGCCTGCGATCATTTGCAAGGTGGTGGTTTTGCCACAGCCGGAAGGGCCGAGCAATGAAACGAATTCGCCCTTGTCCACGCTCAGGTGGGTGGCAACCACAGCGTCTATAGAACCGTAGCGTTTGGAGAGACCTTCGAGCTGCAGAAATGCCATGCCTGCTTCCACCTTTGTGCATGCGCGCCGAAGCACGCGTTTGTCATGGGCAGATGCGAAATGAAGTCATGCAGTTCTGTGGACGTTGGTGCTCGCTCTGAGTCGGCTACCGATGATTGTTCAAATCGCCCCTGTGGACTGAGAGTAGGACGAAGGTTAAGGTGGGCTCAACAAGGAATTTCACTGAATAACATCTTTCTTTGAATTAATTCTATAAGTGGAAAATTAATGAAGTATTGCCATGAATAATTCCACTGAGCGGAATATTGTGCCTGCAGAAGTAGGCGTCGGCGCGGTTTCACGACTGTTTGCCGTACTGCGCTGCCTGGGGGAATGTGACGAAGGCGGCGAGCGGGTGACGCAACTGGCCCAGCGTGTCGGTCTGTCACAACCCACCACACATCGTTTGCTGCGCAGCCTCATGGACGAAGGCATGGTCGAGCAGGACCTGCTCAGCAAGCGCTACCGCCTGAGCATCGAGTTCTTCGCTTTGGCGGCGCGCGCGGGCAATACCGGCAACCTGCGCGACGTGGTGCGACCCAGTCTGTTGCGTCTGTCGGCATCGCTGGGCGACTCGCTGTTTCTGCTCGCACGCAGTGGTTTTGATGCCATTTGCCTGGACCGCAGCGAAGGCCCTTACCCGATCCGCACCTTTACCGGCGACATCGGTGGCCGAGTCGCACTGGGTGTGGGGCAGGGCAGCCTGGCGATTCTTGCGTTTCTGCCAGAAGACGAACGCGAAACGGTGATCGCTTACAACCTGCCACGGCTCAAGGATTTTCATCTGTATGACGAGGTGTTTCTGCGCTCGGAGGTCGAGAATGTGCGACGTCTGGGGTATGCGGGGCGCAACACCGGCGCGCTGCCAGGCATGGCCGGGCTGGCGGTGCCGATCCTTGACCGCAACGGGCGTGCTGTGGCGGCGCTCAGTGTCGCGACCATCACTGACCGGTTAGGGCCTGACCGCCTGATGACCGTGGTAGAACTGCTCAAGCGCGAGGCGACGGCGATTGGTGCGAAGATCAACCCGTTTGATCCGTTGCTGCGAAGGCCCAGCCAGGTGTTCGGGCAGGCGGACTAGGGCTTTTTCATTTCGTCGAGGCTCGCGCTGAAACGGGAACAGCCCTTAGAGCCTTAACTCTTTCTTTGGCGTTTTTTTGACGTATCTCTGACATCTCTACCGATCGTCGCTGTTCTTAAAGAAAAATTGGCGGAAGCCGATGATGATCTCATAGAGCCATACATGCCGAGCTGTCTGGCTCGGTCGTAAGGGATGAGGCTTGTCATATTCTGCGCGCTGGCACCGACCCGTTTTTCTCCAGAGATCATCACGATGTCCAAATCCCTGAGGCTTCAAATCCTGGGCTTGCTCGGCGGCAGCCTTGTGCTGGTGCTGATTATTGCGCTGGCCTGTTTCAACTTTCTTTCCGGCAACGTGCAGTCCTATCGCAGCCTCATTGAAGGTCCGGTCCGTGCATCGCAGTTGATCGATGAAGCCAACCTGGAGTTCAAGGTTCAGGTTCAGGAGTGGAAAAACGTTCTGCTGCGCGGCAAGGCACCGGCGGATCGGGACAAGTTCTGGGCGCAGTTCGAGGAGCAGGAGCGCAAGGTCCAAGGCACGTTGGGCCTTTTGGCCGATCTGGAAGGCACCAACGCATCGCTGAAAAATGAAGTACAGGTTTTGCAACAGGCACACCGCACGCTGGGCACGGCCTATCGCAGCGGCCGTGATGTGTTCATCGCGGCGGGCAACGATGCCACCGTTGGTGATGCCGCGGTCAAAGGGGTAGACCGGCCAACCAGCGAGCAGATGGCCAAGCTGGTCGGTGAGTTGCACAAGTCCAGCGATGCTCAGTCGATTGCGATCAGCCAGCAAGCGGACCGGACGATCCTGACTGGCGCCGTGGTGATGCTGGTCTCCGCGCTGCTGGTCGGCTTGTTGGCGCTGTGGATTGTCAACCGCAACCTGGTTGCGCCGATTCGCATGCTTATCGAATACGTCGCCCAGCTAAGCGAAGGCAAGTTTGCTGCGCGGGTCGATGTGACGCGCCAGGACGAACTTGGCCGCCTGGCCGTTGCGGCGAACACGCTGCGTGACTTCCTCGCCGATACCTTCAGCCGCCTGAAGCGCAGCACCAGCGACCTCGACACCGCTGGCGGCGAGCTGAATGCCATTGCCGAATTGATGGCCCAGGGCACTCACGAGCAATTCGAGCGTACCGATCAGGTGGCAACCGCCATGACCGAGATGTCCGCCACGGCTCAGGAAGTGGCCCGCCATGCTGCACACGCCGCACGCGCTGCGGATGAAGCAGACCAAAGCGCGCAGGATGGCGAGAGGGTCATGCAGTCGACCATCGACACCATCACCCGGATGCGCAGCGAAATTTCCTCCACCGCCAACGTCATTCAGCGCCTGGAAACAGACAGCGGTCGTATCGGCAAGGTGCTGGAAGTGATTCGCGGTATCGCTGATCAGACCAACCTGCTGGCGCTCAACGCTGCCATCGAAGCTGCACGAGCAGGTGATGCCGGGCGTGGTTTTGCTGTGGTGGCGGATGAAGTCCGCACATTGGCACAGCGTACTGCGGTGTCCACGGCCGAGATCAATCAGATCATCAGTTCGGTGCAGACCGGTGCCAGCGATGCGGTGCAGGCCATTCAGGGCGGTCAGGCGCGCAGCGAAGAAAGTGTCGAGCAGGTCACCCATGCAGGCGCAACGCTGCAGCGCATTACCGTGGCAGTGGAAAACATCCGCGACATGAATCGCCAGATCGCCACGGCTGCCGAAGAGCAGACCTCTGTGGCAGAAGACATCTCGCGCAACCTGACTGAAATCACCGCCATTGCCGTGACCAATCAGGACAACGTCAAGCGTACGCAGAACGCCAGCCATGAACTGAAGGGGCTTTCAGCAGGCCTCAATGATGTGATCTCGCGCCTGAGTGCGTGATTCGCTAAATAGTGCTACGTCTCTCCGATCATGGAGAAACGTAGCGGTGTGGGTGTTATTTGTCAGTGCAAACGGAGTATTTATCGCTACGGGATTCACCCAAGTGAGGCCGTCATATCAAAGATGTAGTCTGCGCCGCAAAAGTCTGACTATTGGTGTGTTTCAACTGCGACTGAACACTTCCTGTCGCCTCTAAATTTTTTACACTAAACAGTGGTATTTTTAAGGGCATGTCACTAGAGTGATATCAAGTCACCATCACCCGTGCGATGGCCCCCGCCATACCGTGGTGACAACAAGGGGATCTATAAAATGCCAATAAGAAATATAGGTTTAAACTTAAGGGCACTTCTCAGCTTTGGCATTATTTGCCTGCTGCTTGCCGGGGTTGGCGCAAACGCAGGGCGGCGGCAAAAACTGAGCGCAACACCTGACCAATCCGGTACGGTGAACCTATGTCATATCATGAACTCAGCATTGAAGAACGCATCACGATCCAGTTTGGCCA
>NZ_ATDK01000243.1 GCF_000444135.1 Pseudomonas avellanae BPIC 631 | reverse complement strand
TTAATCGGGGCATTGCAGGCTCGTATTGGTGTTGTGTGAGAACTCCAACAATACGGGCCTGTTCTCATAGGGATCAATGGGTTACGTGGAAACGGGAACAGACCCTAGAGCGCTCCCCCACTTCACCCAAACCAAAATGCTCGATCACCCACCGTGAACGTCAATCGCTCTACTCTGTGATTTACCGTGTATTGAAATGTCACAATAGCGTCGGGGTGGTACTTTGGATCAAGCATGTAGGTATCATTGCCTCTTGGGGAGCCAGAATAAGTTGAGATAGGTTCCCCTCCCATTGCAAGCCATACCTGCCGTCTGCCCATATCTATCGTAAACGGCCAGGGCAGCTCGCCCTTGTACGTTTCAAAAGGACTTGGCTCAGGCTCATGGAGAATGAAGCTGATCTCCTCGAACCGCATGGTTCGTGGGTCAAAATGAAGCTCGATAGCGTTCTCAGGCTCCATCTGCAGTCCGTCGTCGTCTATGAAAAGACACGCAAGCGGCAAGTCGGGAATGACTGCTTCTAATACCAACTCTGAATGCTGCCGACCTAGATTTTTAATCCAACGCTCAATTGTTACTGCGTCCATACCCTCTCCCCTAGACATCTATTTGGTCATTTCGATACCCGTACTGCGGCACCTCATCGGCACAAGTCGCTCGGCAGATATTGGAGCACAAATTCAATGCTGTCCGAAGCTTGGGATGTGATGGATCAAGTGAAAAAGGCCGGCGCTGGTGCTGATGCGCGGGTACGTTTACAGATGATCAGAGATAGATTCTCTCTACCTCATCCAGGCTGATTTCGTCCCGACGCCGGTCATACAGCTGGGTAGTCCGCGTCGAGGCATGGTTAGCCATCGCTGCCGCATTTTCCAGGGTACCGCCGTTTTTTAAATAAGCTGTAATTCCGGTTGCACGAAACGTGTGGTTGCCGATCTGCGTCTTGATCCCTGCTGCCAGGGCCCTGCGGCGCACCATGGCATGCGCATTGGCCTGCGGCAGCCGCGTGGCGCTCAGTTGTCTGGTGCCGCGCCCAATCGTACGAAACAGGGGGCCCTTCAGATCGGTATCTATACCTGTTTCCGACAGGTAGGCATGCAGGTACGCCTCCAGGGAGTGATGGCAAGGCATGGCATGCTGCTTGCCGCCTTTCTCTTTCAGCAACACCCACAGCCGTCGATTCTGGGTGTACACATCCTCGACCCTCATCGCCAGTGCCGCGCCGATCCGGGCGAACGAAAACACCATCAGTGCGATCAGCGCCCGATCACGCAAGCCCGCCGGTGTGCTGACGTCGATGCTGTCCAGCAGCTGCCGCGCCTCGCTCGGATCGAGCACCGGCGTTTTGCCGGTGCGGCTGGTGTGACTGGGCCCACGCACAGACGCCGCCGGGTTGTGCGGCACTACCTGGCCCACGACCAGCCAGTCGAACAGATGCCGGATCGCCGCCAGGCGCTGCTTCACCGAGGGTGCTGCCAATGTTTGCTGCTGCTCGATCCAGGTGGCCACATGCAGCGGAGCCACATCAGCCAGACTGGGTACGCCCACACTCTCGCACCAGGTCAAAAACGCCTGGGTTGCTCTGGCATAAGCTCGGCGTGTATTCGGATTGCGGATATTGGCGGTAAAGAACTCCAAAAAGCGGATACCTGCCCTGTCACCGGCCTGAGAAACTAAGGCGGGAAGAGAAGCATGCGAACCTGACGCCAAAACAGGAGCGTTCATGCACCTCCATCCTCCTTGTCCAACTGCGTTTTGAGTTTCAAAGCTTTGTCTACTAAGGCGTCTACCTCGGCTTGGGTAAAAGCCTCTACCTCGATATCCCCAACCTTCAACCGTACTTTGCGGCCCGCTCGCCCTTTGAGCCATGCCCCGACAGCGACCCCAACAATAGGCCCTGCGATGGTCGCAGCTTCAATAACGTATTGCCCTATCGCATAGCCCTCTACACCGGGTGCGTCATACATCATTCGACGCTCGGAGTGCAAAATCCCTGCCTCAAGAAGAGCAGTCCTGACGCTGGCCAAGTCTTGCTGATATCCAGGATCACGTACATTTGATTCGGTCGGAGCTGCGGTCAGCTTCAGCTTCATTGGTTCGCGGTCGGTCATCGGTAAAATTCCTCCTATATGTGTGATAAAGGACATTATCCCATATAAGAAAGCGGATATGGCCAACGGCTATCCCTCACCGAGGAAGTCAGACGAAAAGCCATCGAGCCGTTATCATGCAGCCGATCTTCGCTCGGCCCGTCGGTGGGTCGGGTTTCTCATTGTTGACCGCGCCATTCAGCGGCGCGGGATGTAGGAGCAGTGCATGACGCATCAAAAGAGCGAACAGGCCGCCAGTCTTCTCGCCGAGCAGGCACTTAATCAGGCCCGCGCGCGTTTGGCGCCCATCGAAAACGGTGCCGAGCCAGAATCCGAGCCGCTAAAAAAGAAGCCTGGCCGTAAAGCGGCGGTGACTGCCACCAGCATTACCCTGCAAGACCTGGAAAAGACCCTGTGGGCCACCGCCGATAAGATGCGGGCCAACATGGATCCAGCCGAGTACAAGCACATCGTGCTCGGCTTGATCTTCCTAAAGTACATCTCCGACAGCTTTGCCGGCCGCCGCGCCGAGCTGGAACGTCGTTTTGCCGATGCCAGCGATGACTACTACCTGGGCGGTGACGACCCAACGTATCTGGCGGCAGAACTCGAAGAGCGTGACTACTACAAAGAAGTGAATGTGTTCTGGGTACCGGGAGTTGCGCGTTGGGAATCTATCCGTGCCAACGCCAAGCAAGTCGATATCGGCAAGCGCATTGATGACGCCCTGGCCGATATCGAAGCGGAAAACCCGCAGTTAAAAAATATCCTCGACAAGCGCTATGCCCGCGCCCAACTGCCGGACGGTAAGCTCGGCGAGCTGGTCGATATGATCTCCATAATCGGTTTTAGCAGCGACGCCAATAAAGCCCGTGACCTGCTTGGCCAGGTTTATGAATACTTCCTCGGCCAGTTCGCCAGCGCCGAAGGTAAGCGCGGCGGACAGTTCTACACCCCAGCCAGCATCGTCAAAACCCTGGTCGCGGTGCTCAACCCACATCATGGCAAGGTCTACGACCCCTGCTGCGGCTCGGGTGGCATGTTTGTCCAGTCGGAAAAATTCATCGAGGCCCACGGCGGCAAGCTCGGCGATGTGTCGATCTACGGCCAAGAGTCCAACCCGACCACCTGGCGTTTGGCGGCGATGAACCTAGCCATCCGTGGTATCGACTTCAACCTCGGCCGTGAGCCGGCCGACACCTTTATTTACAACCAACATTCAGACCTGCGCGCCGACTTCGTTTTGGCCAACCCGCCTTTCAACGTCAGCGACTGGTGGCACGGCAGCCTCGAAGGCGATCCGCGCTGGGTCTATGGTACGCCGCCGCAAGGCAATGCCAACTACGCCTGGCTGCAGCACATGCTGTTTCACCTCAAGTCCAGCGGACGCGCCGGCATCGTTTTGGCCAATGGTTCAATGAGCTCCACCCAAAACACTGAAGACGATATTCGTCGCGCCATGGTCGAGGCCGATGTGGTGGAAGTGATGGTCGCGCTGCCCGGCCAGTTATTCTTCAACACCCAGATCCCGGCCTGCCTGTGGTTTTTGGCCAAGCAGAAAGTCACCCGTCCCGGTGAAGTGCTGTTTATCGACGCCCGTAAGCTGGGTAGCAACGTCAGCCGGGTGCAGATCGAACTGCTCGACAGCGACATCGAGCGCATCGCGCAGACCGTGGCCAATTGGCGCGGGGTGCCGCTTGATGTGGGTGGAGAGATTGCTGAGTATGTCGATGTAGCCGGTTTCTGCCGCAGCGTGACTCTGGCGGAAATCGCCAAGCACGGCCATGTGCTGACCCCGGGCCGCTATGTCGGTGCCGAGGCGGTCGAAGACGACGATGAGGCCTTTGCCGAGAAGATGCAGAACCTCACCGCTTTGTTGGGCGAGCAGATGGCCAAAGGCGCAGAACTTGACCAATTGATCCGTCAGAAGTTGGGGGGATTAGGTTATGACTTCTGAGCCCCCTGGATCTAATAGGTTTACCATCGGAGCTTTATTACGTTCAGGTATAATAATTGCCCACAAAGACGGAAATTATGGTTCGCTTTATCCACGAGTCAGTGATTTTGGGCTTATAGGCGTTCCCTTTATAACAGCTAAATCCTTGACTGATGGACGGATTGATATAGCAGGTGCCCCTCGGCTTGCATTTGATAAAGCTAAAAAACTTACATATGGTTTTGTCAGGCCTGGAGATGTATTACTTTCTCATAATGCCACCATCGGAAGGGTAGCGGTGATGCCAGATTTCGATGGCGAAATTCTTGTAGGCACTTCGCTAACCTATTATAGGGTAGATCAAACTAAGCTAATTCCTCTTTATCTTGCGGCTTTCTTTTCTAGCGTGGATTTTCAAAACCAGTTGAAAGCAGTAATGGGCTTGTCGACTAGGAACCAAGTACCAATAACAGCTCAGCGAAAATTAAATGTCGTCGTTCCTCCGATTGAAAACCAACGATACATTGCGGATACCCTCGGTACATTAGATGATCGTATCTCAATGCTGCGCGAAATCAACACCACCCTAGAAGCCATCGCTCAGGCACTGTTCAAATCCTGGTTTGTCGATTTCGACCCTGTGCGGGCCAAGGCCGAAGGGCTTGAGCCGGAAGGCATGGATGCGGCGACTGCGGCGCTGTTTCCCGACAGCTTTGAGGAGTTGGAGCTTGGGTTGGTACCGAGTGGGTGGAGGTGTGGAGTGCTCGGAGACGTTGCTTATACCACACGTAAGCAGATTCAACCTAGCGCAATGAAGGCTGAGACTTTATACGTCGGCCTGGAGCATATCCCTAGACAATCACTAGGACTAGATAGCTGGGCATCCACAGATGGCTTGGAAAGCGCGAAATCCTGTTTTGAAAAAGGCGATATTTTATTCGGAAAGCTGCGCCCTTACTTCCATAAGATTGTGATAGCACCGTTTGCCGGGGTCTGTTCAACAGACATATTAGTCTGCAACGCCAAGGTGGCGGACTACTACGGATTTGTGGCTATGCAGCTGTTCAGTACTGAACTGGTTGCGTATGCAGATAGGCTATCCAATGGTGCAAAGATGCCCCGTGTAAATTGGAAAGATTTATCCGATTACGCACTAGTAATACCACCTGTTGAAGTGGCTGCAGAATATTCTGATGTAGTGCATCCTCTGTTTGAACAGATAACTGCCAACGTACACGAAGCCAAAACCCTGGGCCAGCTCCGTGACACCCTGCTCCCGCGCTTGATCTCCGGCCAGCTGCGCCTGCCGGAAGCTGAGGCGCAGCTCGAGGCGGTATGTGCATGAGCCAATCGATAACTCCGGCGCTCCCCGAGGGCTACGCAAACTGGCTGGCACAACTCAAAGGCGATATCGCCCAGGCCCGGCAGCGCGCCGCCTTGGCGGTCAATGCCGAGTTGGTGCAGCTGTATCACCGCCTCGGCGGCGAGATTCAACAGCGCCAGGAGGTCCATGGCTGGGGTGCAAAGGTCATCGAGCGCTTGGCCCGCGACCTCAAGGGTGCTTTTCCGGATATGAGGGGCTGGTCAGCCAGCAACCTCAAATACATGCGCTTTTTTGCTCAGCATTGCCCGGATCGCCAATTTGGTCAGCAGGCTGCTGACCAATTGCCCTGGTTCCATGTGGTGACCTTGCTGACCAAGTTGAACAGTCCTGCCGAGCGCGAATGGTATGCGCAGCAAACCGTCCTGCATGGTTGGTCACGCAGCACGTTGGAACTGAATATCAAGAGCCGCCTGCAGCAACGCCAAGGTTCGGCGGTCACCAACTTTGTCACCCGCCTGCCCGCCGCTGACTCGGCCTTGGCCCAGGAAACCCTGAAAGATCCCTACGTTTTCGATTTTCTGGGCCTGGGCCATGATGCCCAGGAACGCGAAATCGAAGCCGGACTGATCCGTCACATTACCCGTTTCTTGCTGGAGCTGGGGGCCGGTTTTGCATTCGTCGGCCGCCAGTTTCGCCTGGAAGTCGGGGGTGATGAATTCTTCATCGATCTGCTGTTCTATCACACTCGACTCAAGTGCTACGTGGTGGTGGAGCTTAAGGCCACAGCCTTTAAACCCGAGCACGCTGGCCAGCTGAATTTCTATCTAGCGGCAGTGGATGCGCAGATCAAGGCTGAGGATGACAAGCCTACTATCGGGCTGCTGCTGTGCAAGCAGCAGAACCGCCTGGTGGCTGAGTACGCGTTATCGGGTATCGACAAACCCATCGGCGTCGCCGAATACCAACTCTTACGCGATTTGCCCGAAACCTTGGGCCGCAACCTGCCGAGCATTGCTGAGATCGAGGCGGAGCTGGCTGGGGAACTGGACACAGGAAGTGAACTGGAATGACCGAAGACCAATTGGAACAGGAAACCCTCGGCTGGCTGGCGGAAGTGGGTTACAGCCATGTATACGGACCGACTATCGCGTATGACGGCGAGAACCCGGAGCGTGACAACTACCGTCAGGTGATCCTGGTCGAACGCTTGCGCACCGCTATGGCCAGGCACAACCCCAAGGTTCCGCTGGCAGCGCGTGAAGATGCCCTCAAGCAGGTGCTGGAGCTGGGCCTGCCGGTACAGCTGTCGGCCAACCGCCTGTTCCATCGTCTGTTGGTCAGCGGCGTTCCTGTGCAGTATCAGAAAGACGGCGAGACCCGTGGAGACTTCGTGCGCCTGATCGACTGGGCTGAGGTGAAAGCCAACGATTGGCTGGCCATCAATCAGTTCAGTATCCAGGGGCCAAAACATACCCGGCGTCCGGACATCATCCTGTTCGTCAACGGCCTTCCCCTGGCGCTACTGGAGCTGAAAAACCCGGCGGATGTAAAAGCCGATCTGGGCAAAGCCTTCGACCAGATCCAAACCTATAAGGAACAGATCCCAGATCTGTTCCAGTACAACGAAATTCTGGTGATTTCTGACGGCAGCGAAGCGCGCATGGGCTCGCTGTCGGCAGATGCTGAGCGCTTCATGAACTGGCGCACCATCGACGGCAAGGATCTCGACCCGCTAGGTCAGTTCAACGAACTGGAGACCTTGGTGCGTGGTGCCCTAGCGCCGTCGATGCTGCTCGATTACCTGCGCTACTTCGTGCTGTTTGAGGATGACGGCCGACTGGTGAAGAAGATTGCCGGCTATCACCAGTTCCACGCCGTACGCGCTGCCATTGGGCAAGTGGTCAGTGCCTCGCGTCCCGGTGGTACCCATAAAGGCGGGGTGGTCTGGCATACCCAGGGTTCGGGCAAAAGCATCACCATGACTTGCTTCGCTGCACGCGTGATGCAGGACGCGGCAATGGAGAACCCGACTATCGTGGTGATCACCGACCGCAATGACCTAGATGGCCAGTTGTTCGGGGTGTTCTCGCTGTCCCAGGATCTGTTGCGTGAACAGCCCGTCCAGGTGGAATCACGCGGTGACTTACGCAGCAAACTGGCCAACCGCCCGAGTGGCGGCATTGTCTTTGCCACGATCCAGAAGTTCATGCCGGGTGCGGATGAGGACACTTTTCCGATCTTGTCCGCCCGCTCTAACATCGTGGTCATTGCTGATGAAGCGCATCGGACCCAATACGGCTTTGGTGCTGAGTTAAAAGTCTCAGAAGCGACGCCCGATACCGCGAGCCAGACCCGGTACCAAGTCGGGTATGCCCAGCACCTGCGCGATGCATTACCAAATGCGACCTTTGTGGCTTTCACCGGCACACCCGTCTCCGGTGAAGACCGCGATACTCGTTCGGTTTTCGGTGAGTACATCCACGTCTACGACATGCAGCAGGCCACCGAAGATGGTGCGACTGTCGCCATCTATTACGAATCGCGACTGGCTAAGTTGTCCCTGAAAGACAGCGAGCTGCCGGCGATTGACGAACAGGTCGATGAACTAGCCGAAGATGAAGAGGACGACCAGCAGTCACGGTTAAAAAGCCGCTGGGCTGCTCTGGAAAAAGTCGTCGGAGCCGAGCCTCGCATTCACAGTGTCGCAGCCGACCTGGTCAAGCATTCTGAGGAACGTAATCAAGATCTGGTGAGCATGGGCAAGATGCCTGGCAAGGCCATGGTGGTGGCCATGAGTCGTGAGATCTGTGTGCACCTGTACAACGAGATCGTCGCTCTGCGCCCGGAGTGGCACGACGAAGATCCAGAGAAAGGCGCAATAAAAGTCATCATGACCGGCAGCGCCTCGGACAAAGCCTTGTTACGTCCACACATCTACTCAGGGCAGATCAAGAAGCGCTTGGAAAAACGCTTCAAGGATCCGCTTGATCCACTCAAGCTGGTAATCGTCCGTGACATGTGGCTGACCGGCTTCGATGCTCCCTGCGTTCATACGCTGTACGTCGACAAGCCCATGAAGGGCCATAACCTGATGCAAGCCATTGCCCGAGTCAACCGCGTGTTCAAGGACAAGCAGGGCGGCCTGGTGGTGGATTACATCGGCATCGCCAATGAGCTAAAAGCCGCACTCAAGGAGTACACCGGCAGCAAGGGGAAAGGCCGACCGACCGTGGATGCTCATGAAGCGTATTCGGTACTGGAGGAGAAGCTCGATGTTCTGCGCAGTCTGCTGCATGGCTTCGATTGCAGCAACTTCCTCACCGGAGGGCATAAGCTGCTGGCCGGTGCTGCCAACCATGTGTTGGGCCTGAAGGATGGCAAGAAGCGCTTTGCCGATACCGCGCTGGCCATGGGCAAGGCCTTCACCCTGTGCTCCACTCTGGATGAAGCCAAGGCCGTACGCGAGGAAGTGGCTTTCTTTCAGGCGATCAAGGTGATCTTGATCAAGCGTGAGGTCAGCCAACAGAAAAAGACCGATGAAGAGCGCGAGTTGGCCATCCGCCAGATCATCGGCAATGCCGTGGTCTCTGGCGAGGTGGTGGACATTTTCCAAGCCGTAGGCCTGGATAAACCCAATATCGGACTGCTCGACGATGCGTTTCTCGCCGAGGTGCGCAACCTGCCCGAAAAGAACCTGGCAGTCGAACTGCTGGAGCGCTTGCTGGAAGGCGAGATCAAGAGCCGTTACAGCACCAACCTGGCCCAGGAGAAGAAGTTCTCCGAGTTGCTGGCCAATGTGATCAAGCGCTACCAAAACCGCTCAATTGAAACTGCCCAGGTCATCGAAGAACTGATCGAGATGGCCAAGAAATTCGCTGCGGCCGGCAAACGTGGTGATGAACTGGGGCTCAACGATGACGAACTGGCGTTTTATGATGCCTTGGCTGAGAACGAGTCTTCAGTTCGGGAGTTGGGCGACGAGATCCTGGCCAAAATTGCCCACGAACTGACCGCCAGCCTGCGGGCCAACGTCAGTGTTGACTGGAGCAGCCGCGAAAGCGTGAGGGCCAAATTGCGCATCCTGGTGCGACGCATCTTGCGCAAATACAAGTACCCGCCGGATCACGCCGAGGAAGCGGCCCAGCTCATCCTCAATCAGGCGGAAAGTCTTTGTGAAGCATGGTTGTAGTCACGCGCGCAGGCTGAAATGTCTGTGTACGCTGACTACAATCGGCGACCGATTTATGCGACAGGTCATCGCCAGCAAATCCGGGGGGGGGGAGGACTGCGGCTGTCGCATAAATTAGGAGTAAAGCGACGACTTTGGTTTGGAGCGACAGGCAGAAAACAGCCAGGATCAGTCACTCAGTGTCTACAAAACCCGATGAGATTGTTATCGCTGATGCAGAATTGACCTATCTGCCGACATGGCGTTGCCCCATAAGTATTTAGCCGAAAGTCAGACCTACTAAAGCTTTACGAAATAGAAGCTTGGGTCAGCGAAATTTCGGTAGCATGGTCAATTCTGCATCAGCGGCAACAGATGTGTACTTCAACTAGTCGTTTACGGCGAGCCACCGCCTAAGTGAGTAGGGGGTTGATATCATCCAGCAAGATGGGCGTGGCAATCACGCCAGACTCTAGCTGATGCGGGTAATAGGGGTTCTCGTGGGAATTCTTATAAGCAAGCCAGCACAGGTTTTCTTGGTGATTGGCAAGCAGGGTGTGAACCTCCGTCTCGGACAGGTGGGGGGTTTTGAGAAGAATGTCGAATTCCGCGTCCACACCGTGAGCTTTAAGCCAGTAGCCGTCAGTAACCTTTTCCTGGAACTGAATAGACGTAGGTTCCTTCGGAGAAAGGTGTTTTAAAATTTCCGCGCCGTCAACATTTCCCAGATAGTAGTCAACCCTGAGGGTAGCGGACTCTGGACTCGACTTCATATGATTCTGCCAAGCAGCGACCATTTCATCCCTGCTGCTTCCAGAATCTCTCATGGTGTGAACCCACTTTGCCTCTGTGGAGTCGAGACTAAATTCCCCACACAGTTGAATCGATCGTTTACGTAGCATCTATAGCTCCTTGCTTATCGTGAAGCCGTCAGTTTAGGCCAAATTAAGCGTGGCCCGGCTAAGCGTACGATTTTTTTCGAATTCTGCGTGCTCCCCTTCATGGAAAATGCTACCGCGCCTGCGGCTTGGTGGCTGCTGCCGTCCAGCGCGACAAGTCACCCTGTTCATCGCTAAAAATACCATGCATACCGTGCATACCGTGCATATTGTTCATACGAAATATATTGTATATGCGGTATGCGTGGTATATTCTAAAAATATGTATATACGATATGCACTCTGCATATCGCCTTGTATTGTGAGGTGCAAAAATGGTTGAAGCGCAGACGCTTGATGAACAATGGATCTTGGTATTAGGTGGCGAGAAGGGCGGACCAGGGAAAAGCTGCCTAGCCCAAAATCTTTCTGTAGCCATAAAGCTACTGGGGGGAGACGTGCTTCTGGTGGATGCAGACCCCCAAGCGACTTCCTATGAATGGGCAAACATCCGTGATCGAAATGGCGCTTTGGTTTCTATTCCCCATGAGAAAGCCCACGGAGACATCAGCACTACGCTTAAGGATCGGGCCAAGCGCTATTCGCACATTATCGTAGATTGCGGCGGTGCGGACTCTGAGGCATTACGCTCCGCCATGACTGTAGCATCTCACCTGCTTATCCCGCTCCGACCTAAGCGGCGTGATCTGGCCACGCTTGAAAAGCTGGAAATACTGACCCGTCTTGCGAAATCGTCCAATCCCAAGATCAAGATCAAAGCTGTGATAACACAATGCCCATCGCTGCCTAGCCAAGCTATTCGGATACTTGATGCAAAGGATGCATGTATGTCGTTTGGCATCGAGCCGTTAAACGCAATCACAATGTCTCGAAATGCTTACGACGACGCCGAGGAAGATGGATCTTCCGTGATCGAAAGCAATACTGATCTTAAGGCCAAAGAAGAAATCGAGAAAATCGCAGACGAGCTATTTGGTGAACACAAATGGGCCTGAAGTCGATGAAGCGCCCTGACAATGAACAGCCTTCCCAGGAGGAGCTAGACAGGCGTGCACGCGAATTCATAAGAAGTTCGCCGGTAACCACCCAATCAGGGGCCGATGCGGGGCCGCAAAAATCCGGAAAGTTAAGCGCACGCAAACCTACAGCCAAGCGCTTCATCTTCTCTCTCAACGAGGATACAAGTCAGCAAATTGATTCTGTTGCACTGTACCCACGCACCTTCAAAGCCAGTCGCTCAGACGTAGTGAAGGCAGGTCTTCTCGCGTTGCTATCAATGCCTGACGATGAGGTCATTGCGCTACTGGCTCAGGTAACCGGAACAGGTAATACCAATAAAGACGGATAGCTCACACCTACCTATTAAGGTATGCTATGTATATATGATGCATACAGTATTGCATGTGCATATGATGCATACAGTATATTTGCTTTACACACAGTATATCGCTGCCTATGCATAGGCTCACGGTGGCTGCCATCAGTGTTCGCTATTGCTGGGGTTTGGGGAGCAACAGAACAGAAAGTGCACTTAAAGGGGTTGTAAGCCGGAATCGGGGTCCGGGGAGCAATGGAACAGCGAACCGACTTAAGGATAGTGGCTAGTGGCCTTCTTTCTCGATGAGCCGAACCTAAGCGTCTGTCCGAAAGAGGATCATTCAACGGACGCTGAGTAGTTAATCGCTAATTCTCGTAAATAGGCTCCATTAGCCATCTCATTTAGCTAGTACTAAATCTTTTGCAGTGAAGGGAGGTCTTACGTTACAGTTTTTGCCATGACGCAACCCTGATTGGCTATGCCCGCTGCTCGACCGACAAACAAGACCTCGCTGTTTAGCCGGAAACGCTCCCCTTAAGTCGGTTCGCTGTTCCATTGCTCCCCGGACCCCGATATCGCGTGCGCCAGAGCATGAGTCGCCGAGGTAATTTTGCTACGACAACTCGCCGATGGAGCGTGTATTCCGCAGCTTGAAAACCGAGTGGATACCCGCCGTGGGCTACATGACGGCCCAAGAGGCACAGCGGGATATCAGTCATTATCTGATGCATCGCTACAACTGGGTTCGGCCACACCAGTTCAATGATGGACTGGCACCCGCTCAGTACGAGAAAAACCTTAACGTCGTGTCCGGGATCAGTTGACCACTACAAGAAGTTGCTCAAGCCCAACTGAAACAGGCTCTGAGAATGTATTTCTACAGCCTATGGCGAATGGAGACCCACACCATGGCGATGAAGTTTGGCCGCGCCCACTGCGAAGAACTCAAAAAATTGTTGTCGCCCTACCAAGCACGCGATCTTTATACCAACGAAGACGGCGAGCACTATGCACAAGAGTTGACCTTTCTCTGCGAGGATCAGCGCTGCCGCGCACTACTCACCCCCGTCGGTATATACATGGCGCGCAAATCAAAACGGGCGCTGCACTTTCGCACTAAAGATACACATGCATCAGATTGTGATTTTCTACAGCCTGGCGCATCCAGTGCCCCGAGCCGCTCGCCAGCGGGGCAAGAGGACGACTTCAAACCCAGCGACTTCCCAACTGAGCTAGATTTATTGTTGCCGCTGACCGAAAACTGACCCAGTAGAGGCTGTTCTGCCGACTGAAAACTGACCCAGGTGTTCAACTGCTTCTGCTCACTTTTTGAGCAGGAGA
>NZ_ATDK01000242.1 GCF_000444135.1 Pseudomonas avellanae BPIC 631 | reverse complement strand
TCTACTGATCAGTCAGCCTGCATTCGCGAGCAAGCTCGCTCCCACAGAGGCCACGCAATCGCGTGTGGGAGTGAGCTTGCTCACGAAAGCAATAGTCCAAACTGCTTCAACTATCGTGCGACGCTCTGCGTCGGCATGCCGTTCTGGACGCTCCGCGTCCGATCTTCCCGCACGTTCGGGGCGACTATTCCTCGCCCGTTTCCACTACCGCAGGCTCGCCAATCGTGTAGAAATGCCCGCCTGCGATGTAGTGCAGGCTGCGCCATTTCGGATCGGCTGTTTCGAATTGCCAATGCCCGTCGTTGAACACGCGGGTATCCGCCCAGGCGCCGATCACTTCGCCAATGAACAGGTCGTAGGTTTGTTGATTATGCGGCTCGGGGATGACTTTGCAGATTAGCCAGGCGGAGCATCCGGCCACCAGCGGGGTGTCGTGATCCTCGATACGAAACAGGTCCACATTGGCCTTGTCCAGCTTGTCGGGGGTAAAGACCTTGCTCTGGGTGCCGACGTCAAAGGTCATCTGCAATTGATCCAGATTGGGCACCTGCAACGCAAAGTAACCGCTTTTTTCCACCAGCCCACGGGTCTTGGTGATCTTGTCGATCACCAGCGTCACTTTGGGCGGCGAGAAGTCCAGCGCGCAAGCCCAGGCCGCAGCCATGACGTTATGGATGCCTTCATGACTGGAGGACACCAGCACGGTCGGGCCGTGGTTGAGCAATCGGTAGGCCTTTTCCAGCTCGACCGGACGAATGTGATTGTCCACTTGTTACCCTCGGAAAACATGGTTCGTGCCGCTACCGTCAAGGCAGCGAAATAAGGCATTGTGCGTGCGCCACGCCATACTGCATCGTGCAGCGGCAGGCAGACTGCACAACCCTGTCACCCACCCACGCATAAGGTTTCGGATTGAGCAGCATAGACAGCCAGATACCCAAAGTGTTCGCCCTGGTCCTCGCCGCAGGCCGCAGCAGGCGTTTTGACGGTGATAAACGAAAGGCGCTGCTGCCCTGCGGCCGTACCTTGCTGACGGCCAGCCTGGAAACGGCCGGAAAGGTATTTACCCAAACAAGCGTCGTCCTGCGCGAGGACGATGAGGTTCAAACACTGGGCATTCCGTCGAAAGTGACAATTATTCGCAGCGAACACGCAGATCTGGGCATGGGCCATAGCCTTGCAGCCGGCATTACCGCAGCGCTGGACTCATCCGCCGACGCAGTAGCCATTCTGCTCGCGGACATGCCGTGGATTCAGCCACAGACCCTGCGCGATCTGGCCAGACTGGCTGACCCACAGCGCATTGCACTGCCGATGCATGAAGGGCAGCGCGGTCATCCGGTGATCATCGGACGACGCTTCTGGCGCCAATTGCTGGCACTCGAAGGTGACCAGGGCGCGAAGGCCCTGATCATCAACAGCCCCGCGTTGTGCGACGTCATGAACTGTGAAGACCCCGGCGTGCTGCGCGATGCAGACACCCGATCAGCGCTGGCAATCGCTTGCCGGCAACACCTTACAGCCGGGCGCGACTGACGCCGTTGGCGACCCTCAGGATATCGGCCATCACCGCAATGGCGATCTCCGCAGGTGTCTTGCTGCCCAGGTTCAGGCCGATGGGTGCGTAAATCCGTTCCAGCACCTCGCTGTCCAGCCCGCCGATTCTGGCCAGGCGCTCGATACGCTTGCTGCTGGTGCGCATCGACCCCATCGCGCCAATGTAAAACGCCTCGGTGCGTACTGCCTCAAGCATGCTCAAGTCATCCAGTTTCGGGTCATGAGTCAAGGCCAGTACCGCCGTCGAACTGTGACAGCCGCCCTCGGCGATGAACACCGCTGGCAATACCCCGCGCACTTCAACGCCCGGCATCGAAAACCCTGCTGTGATCTCGACACGCGGGTCACAGACGATCACCTCATAGCCCATCGAAACGGCAAAGCTGGCGCAGAACTCGGCAACCGGCGACAGCCCGGCCAGCAACACGCGATACACCGCCCCCATCCGAATGCTGACGCGCTCGCCGTCTACCTGCACCCGCGCCTCGCCCAGCGTGGCAGGCCGGATGTCTCTCAGCCCACCGCCCAAGTGCACTTCCCGGCTTACCAGCTCACGCCCGGCAAGCGCCTGTTCGATGGCCGCCAGATGCGCGTCGGCTTCGGGACTTGGCGCGACGAACTCGATCAGAACATCCAGTACACCGCCGCAGGGCAAGGCGCGCGTGGGTGCAAATCCGCCATCACCGTAGCGAACCACTTGATTGAGCGGTTGAAATTGCCCGGCCGCCACACGTTCAAGAAAATCCTCCTCCACGCAGCCACCAGACAGCGAACCGCGATGCTCGCCGCTGCCGAGCGCCACCAGCATGGCCCCCCGGCCCACGCGGGGCCGAGCCGAACGTGGAAAGCACCGTGCACAGCCAGACCGGTTTGCCACCGGCCAGCCAGTCCCGTGCCTGTTGCACAACCTGCAAGTCGAGCTGTTTCATCGTTACAACCCTGCCATCAGTTTTTCCTTGGTGATGGGAAGACTGCGCACCCGTTTGCCAGTTGCGTGATAAACAGCATTGGCCACCGCAGCGGCCAGCCCGGTCACACCGATTTCGCCAATGCCCCGCGCGCCGAACTCGCCCAGGTTGTAGTCGGGGTAATCGAGCAGCAGGACGTCGATGTCCGGCTGATCCGCATGCACCGGCACCACGTACTCGGCGTAGTTGTTGTTGACCGGCATGCCGCTGCGCGGGTCGTATTCACCGGCTTCGAACAGTGCCATGCCAATGCCCATGACAATCGCGCCTTCGACCTGATTGCGCGCCGCCAGCGGGTTGATCACCTTGCCCACATCAATCGCACTGACTACCCGCGACACGCGCAGGCTGGAGATACCCGGATCCCAGCGCACCTCCACAAAATGCACGCCAAACGAACGGAAAGAATACTTGCCCGCTTCAGGCATACCGCTCTGGAAGTTGCCCTCGGCGCGCGACAGGCGCTGCCCCTTCAGAACATCGACGAAGCTGGCGCGCTGTTCACCCACGACCAGTTGACCGTTCTTGACCTTGATCGACTCAGGGTCCTGCCCGGCAAACACCGCACCCTTGCTGATGGCGTACTGGCGCAGCTTCTGCAACGCTTCACGCGTGGCCCCGGCAATGGCCGGCATCACGCTGGCGGTCACCCAGGAGCCACCCGAAACAGGGCCTGGCGGAAAGGACGAACTGCCCAATTCCACCTCGACGCGCTCAATCGGGATGCCGGTCAACTCGCTGACGGTCTGGGCGACGATGGTGTAAGTCCCGGTGCCAATGTCCTGCAAGCCACACTGCGCCAGCGCCGTGCCGTCTGAACGCAACACCACCCGCGCATCGGTCGGCACTTGATAGGCTTCCCAGTTGCACGCACCCATGCCGTAACCGATGATTTCATCGCCCTCGCGCATCGAGCCTACGGCGGCCTTGCGCGCCTGCCAGCCGAAACGCTCGGCAGCCTTGTCGATAGCCTCCGGCAAGTGGTTGCTGGACCACGGCAAGCCGACACTCTGATCCTTGTCGGACAGGTTCAGCTTGCGAAACGCCAGCGGGTCAATGCCGCTGGCAAGAGCCATTTCGTCAATGGCCGACTCCAGGGCAAACAGGCCAGGTGCCGCGCCCGGCGCACGCATTGACGTGGGTGTGCCACGGTTGATCGGGCTGATCTTGTGGCTGACCATTACGTTTTCGCAGGAATACAGGCTTTTGGTCACACCACCGCAGTTTTCGGTGTAGTCATCGAGCATCGAGGTGTTGTTCAGCGACTCATGACGAATCGACGTCAGCTTGCCGCTGGCATCGGTGGCCAGGCGCAGGCGCTGACGGGTTTCGGGGCGATGGCCCACCGTGGTGAACATCTGCGCACGCGGCAGCACCAGTTGCACCGGGCGACCAGTGACCTGGGCAGCCGCGCAGGCGGCCACCGAATGCGGCCACGGCCACAGCTTGCCGCCGAAGCCTGAACCTATGAACGGTGCCCGCACTTCCACCCGGTCGGGCGACAGGTCAAACACGTTGGCCAGCAGGTTGCGGTGGTTGACCACTCCCTGAGTGCTTTCGTAGACGAAGAGTTTGCCGTCTTGCCACCACGCAGTGCTGGCGTGCATTTCCATCGGGTTATGCACCTCAACCGGCGTGGTGTAGGTCTGATCGACTTTCACTTTTGCGCGCTGAAACGCGCTGTCCGGGTTGCCACGGTTGTGGCCGGCGCCGCCATCACGGGTGCCGTTCACGCGCAAGCCTTCCTGCAGGTCCTTGACGGCCGGGCGCTCGTCGTAATCGACCGTTACGCGATCGGCAGCCGCCCTCGCCTTCTCGAAACTTTCAGCAACCACCAGCGCCACAAACTGGCCGGGGTAGTACACCTTGTCGTCCTCGAACGGCAGACGATGCTCGTCAGCCTTGCTGGCCGAGAGCATTTTGGCAAAGCTCAGCTTGGTATTCGGGGTGCGGTGCAGGGTGGGAAAGTTGCCGTGGTGAAAAATATCCACCACGCCAGGCATTGCCTTCGCCTGCTGATCGTTGATGGCAACCACGCGGCCATTGGCAATCGTGCTGTAGACGCCATAGGCATAGAGCATCTTGTCCATGGGGTGATCAGCCGCATAGCGCGCCTGACCACTGACTTTCTGGCCGCCGTCGATACGACGCTGCGGCTTGCCGATTATGTTATCGCTCATGAGAAATTCCTAGGCCGTGAGGTCACGAAGGTTGCGGACGATGACCTGCTGACCCAGCGGGATCTTGAAGGCGTTGTGTTCGTAGGCACGCGAGCCCTTCATCGCCTGCGCTGCGACCTGAGCGAAGGTGTCCATGTCGGCGCGCTGGCCGATCAAGGCCCGCTCGGCCTCAACGGCCCGCCACGGCTTGGTGCCGACGCCACCCAGCGCGATACGCGCATCGGTAATGCGCTTGCCGTCCATCACCACAATCACTGCACTCGACGCCAGCGCGAATTGGTACGACGTGCGGTCCCGCAGTTTCAGATAGGAAGAGCGACTGCCCGCCAGCGGTGCATCCAGGGTTACATGGGTGACCAGTTCTTGGGCCGCCAGTGCGTGTTCGCGTTGCGGGGAATCACCCGGTAACAGGTGAAAGTCGGCAAACGGGATATCCCGCGAGCCGTTGGCGCCCTGAACGGTAACCTGCGCACCGATAGCCGCCATGCCCACGCACATGTCCGAGGGGTGCGTCGCAATGCAGTGATCACTGGTGCCCAGCACCGCATGCACGCTGCGGTTCAGGCCGCCGATGGCTGCGCAGCCAGAACCGGGCTGGCGCTTGTTGCAGGCCGAGACCTTGTCGCGAAAATACGGACAACGCACGCGCTGCAGGAGGTTGCCCGCGGTGGTGGCCTTGTTGCGCAACTGGGTCGAGGCGCCCGCCAGAATCGCTTCGGACAATACCGGGTAACGCTGCTGCACCAGCGGGTGGCTCGCCAGGTCAGTGTTGCTGACCAGCGCACCGATACGCAGACGCCCATCAGGCAGCGATTCGACCTGTTTCAGCGCAAGATGGTTGATATCCAACAGTTGCTCGGGCTGCATGACGTCCAGCTTGACCAGGTCCAGCAACGTGGTGCCGCCTGCCAGATAGAAACGCTGACCCTGACCCGACGCCGTGCTGAAAGCCTGTGCGGGCGACGCGGCCCGCGAATAATCGAACGTGCGCATCAGACTGCTCCCATCTTCGAGCGCGCCGACTGCACGGCCGACAGAATATTCTTGTAGGCACCGCAGCGGCAGATGTTGCCGCTCATGGCCTCTCTCACGCTGGCATCATCGGCCCCAAGATTGGGGTCCTTGAGAATCGCGACCGCGCTCATAATCTGCCCCGAAGTGCAGTAGCCGCATTGGTAAGCGTCATGTTCCCAGAAGGCTTCCTGAACCGGGTGCAGTTTGCCGTTCTCGGCCAGGCCTTCGATGGTGGTAATGCTGTCGCCCTGATGCTGAACCGCAATGGACAGGCACGAGTTGATTGCCATGCCGTTGACCAGCAACGTCCAGGCTCCGCACTGGCCATGGTCGCAGCCTTTCTTGGTGCCGGTCAGTTGCAGGCGGTCACGCAGCACATCGAGCAATACCGCATTGGCCGAAACGTTCAGGGTATGCACCTGGCCGTTGACCTTCAGTTGAATACGGTGCTCTCCGGCAGCGGGTGCGCCGCTTTCTTCTACGACCGGCAGCACCGGCGCAACAGGCGCTGCCTGAAGCAGGCCGTCGGAAGGGATCCAGGTGGAAAGCGTGGCGGCAGCAATGCCTGAAGCGCCAAACTTGAGAAAATTGCGGCGCGATGGCTGCACAGCGCTGTCGTCCACAGCAGCGTCCTTGTGCTTCTTGGGTTCACTCATCAGGGTCACTCGGTAATAGCCGACGCTGCTATAAAGCGACGGACGTTATGGTGTGGTCAGCGGCCCGGACCTGAACCGTATGCATACAGGCCGCTCGCTGACACGTTGCTGTCGTCGGCAATAAGAGCCAAAACGCTATCACCGGTAACTGTTTAACTGGCGAGCGCGGGTAAAGTTCCAACTCATTGACGGGGTACCTGTGTGCAGAGATTGCAGCCTCTGTACACGACACCCGACTGTTGACCCTAACAGCCAGCAGGAACGTTGATTAGCCGCGGACGCCCACAAGCCCTTATGAACCAGGCTCATGAATGCCATTGAGTGGGGAAAGCCGGGGGAAATTTCAGGCAAAAGGCTGGGTGCATTCCGCCAGGCGGGCTAAAGACCTGGGGCGAAATGACGATACAGACAGCGACTGGGTCAACCTTGAAGCGTCTAAATCAAGGCATTCAAGCCTGATTTGATGATGGCATCTCGCAACGGGGGTGCAGATTATGCGAAAATGCCGCGTCTTTGCCGATACGGCACCGTGGGTGTGGCGCAGCATGCGTGCATAAATGACGCGTCAAACGTGCCTCCACGCCCCAATGCGGCGTCTCAGACTCCGTGAACAGGCTGACAAGGTGTGTCTGCAGCCGCTTTCCGGGTAACGATTCCCGGGGCAGCGCAGCATGCCAATAGAGCAAATGTCACTCATGACGCTGAATCCAATGATGATAAGAAGTCAGCGCAGCAGGACATAAATTGAGGCCTCGAGCGGTATTATATTGGCCTTGTATGTCCACCTCTAGTCCCTTTGGGTGCGAGCGTTTGTCGCAGGCTTCGATGCGTGTGACAGGCCTGATCCTGAGGAATAGTCGGCGGATGGCGTTTATCAAATGGATGGCAGAATGTTTAAAAAAGTGAATACGGCCCTTTTGGGTATGGCCATTTCCATGGGCTTGATGCCTGTGCAGGCGGCTGAAACCAAGAAAGTCGACGTACTGCTCGTCGGCGGCGGCATCATGAGTGCAACCCTGGCGGTCTGGCTCAACGAGCTGGAGCCAAGCTGGTCGATGGAAATGGTCGAGCGCCTCGATGGCGTCGCCGAAGAAAGCTCCAACGGCTGGAACAACGCCGGTACCGGTCACTCGGCACTGGCCGAACTGAACTACACCCCGGAAGACAAGAACGGCAACGTTGATATCTCCAAGGCTATCGAGATCAACGAAGCGTTCCAGATTTCCCGTCAGTTCTGGTCCTGGCAGGTCAAGACCGGCGTTCTGAAGAACCCGCGTTCGTTCATCAACTCCACACCGCACATGAGTTTCGTGTGGGGTGACAACAACATCCAGTTCCTGCGCAAGCGCTACGCAGCCCTGCAAGCCAGCCCGCTGTTCAGCGGCATGCAGTACTCCGAAGACCACGAGCAGATCAAGAAGTGGGTCCCGTTGATGATGGAAGGTCGTGACCCGGCGCAGAAGCTGGCCGTGACCTGGAGCCCGATCGGCACCGACGTCAACTTCGGCGAGATCACCCGTCAGTTCGTCGGTAACCTCAAAGCCAAGTCCAACTTCAACCTGCAGTTGTCGAGCGAAGTCAAAGACATCACTCATAACGACGACGGCACCTGGCGCGTCAAGTACAAGAACCTGAAAGACGGCACCACCACCGAAACCGACACCAAGTTCCTGTTCATCGGCGCCGGCGGTGCTGCTCTGCACCTGCTGCAAGAGTCGGGCATCCCGGAAGCCAAGGAATACGGCGGCTTCCCGGTTGGCGGTTCGTGGCTCGTCACCGAGAACCAGGACCTGGCCATGCAACACATGGGCAAGGCCTACGGCATCGCGTCGACTGGCGCGCCACCCATGTCGGTTCCCCACCTGGACACCCGAGTTCTGGATGGCAAGCGCGTGATCCTGTTTGGCCCGTTCGCGACCTTCTCGACGAAGTTCCTGAAAAACGGTTCGTACTTCGATCTGCTGACCAGCACCACCACGCACAATGTGTGGCCAATGACCCGCGTCGGTATCGAACAGTACCCGCTGATCGAATACCTGGCCGGTCAGGTGATGATGTCTGACGACGATCGTTTCGCTGCTCTGCAACAGTACTTCCCGAACGCCAAGAAAGAAGACTGGCGTCTGATGCAGGCTGGCCAGCGCGTGCAGATCATCAAGCGTGACGAAGAAAAAGGCGGCGTTCTGAAGCTGGGTACCGAAATCGTTGCTTCCAAGGACGGCTCCATTGCCGGTCTGCTGGGCGCATCGCCAGGTGCTTCGACAGCAGCGCCGATCATGCTCGGCGTGCTTGAGAAGGTCTTCAAGGACAAGGTAGCGACCCCGGCCTGGCAGGAAAAACTGCGCCAGATCGTGCCTAGCTACGGCACCAAGCTGAACAACAACCCGGATCGCGTTGCCGAGGAATGGGCTTACACAGCCGAAGTCCTGCAATTGACTCCACCACCGCCGGTGAACAAGGCAGGCGCGGCTCCAACGCCTGCTGCCCAGCCAGCAAAAAGCAACCCGGCCAGTGACATGGCGCTTTAAGGCAATCAACGCTTGAAGCAGAGCCCCGCCAGACCTCGTCTGGCGGGGCTTTTTTGTAATGAACGTATACCGTCCGAAAAAACCAGTTAAAGCCACGCATCGCTCCGGCACCTGTTATGGTGGCCACACTTCCTTCCGTCTCTGGCTTGCATGAGCAGAGCGCATCATCCAGGTCTCCACGCCGCACCTTCGCGGCAACCTCGCATTTTCTTGCGCTGTCAATCTGGGCCGCTAGCCGCCCGAAGCTTTGCTGTGAGTGACGAAAACCTCTTCAAATCCCTCGTAGTGCATCACCAATGCACCGTGTGGCAAGCACAGTGGCTGGCTGTTTCCGGTTGAAGTATCAGATGGAGTGGATGCAAATGACCGAGCACACACGGGACGCGAATCCCGATGCAGCGCTTGAAGCAGCGCTTGCCGAATGTGCACGTGAGCCGATCCGGGTCCCAGGCGCGATTCAGCCGCATGGCGTCTTGCTCAGCGTTGCGGGTGATCCGCTGTGCATCGAGCAGGTCAGCGCCAATTGCGCGAAGAGTCTTGGCCTGGAAAGCGGTGAACTGCTGGGCCAGCCCCTTTCGATCCTGTTGTCGCCAGCACACTCAATGCTCATCAATCAAGCGTACAGCCAGCCTGCGATGCCCAACAGCGATCCGATACGACTCACGGTGAGGGCCGTAGATTACAGTGCGTCGCTGAGCCGGGCCGGGGATGTACTGATCATCGAGCTGGAGGCCGTTGTCGAAGCCGCTCACGAACAGTCCAGAATCATCACCCGTGTGTTGCGCAATCTGCAGGCCGCCACAACCCTCGAGACGCTGTTCGACATCGGCGTGCACGAGATTCAGGCGCTCACCGGTTACGACCGGGTCATGATTTACCGGTTCGAGCCCGAAGGTCATGGCAAGGTCGTTGCCCAGGCACTCACCGGCCCCCTGCCCAGCTACAGCGGCCTGACTTCCCGGGTTCCGACATTCCCGCCCAGGCGCGAGAGCTGTATCGCCTGAACTGGATTCGGGTCATCCCCGATGCCACCTATGTTCCTGTGGCGTTGATACCGACATTGCGTCCCGCGACCGGGCAACCGCTGGACTTGAGCTTCTCGACACTGCGCAGCGTGTCCCCCGTGCACTGCGAGTACCTGAAAAACATGGGCGTGCGCTCATCCATGAGTATCTCGCTTCTGGACGGCGGCGAGCTGTGGGGGCTGATTACCTGCAGCCATCCCGAACCGCTGCTGGTGTCCAGAGAACTGCGCGATGCCTGCGCAATGATCGGCCAGTTATTGTCAGTAAAGATTTCCGCAATCGTCGCCACTCACATCCAGCGCGAGCGCGAAGAAAAAGTCGTCCTGCTCGGGCAACTGGCGGATGCAATGAATCGCGCCGACCATGAAATCCTCCACGGTCTGGTGAGCCGTCCGGAACTGCTTCAGACCCTGACCCTGGCCGATGGCGCTGCCGTACTGATTGACGACCGGGTTCATCTGTTCGGCCAGTGCCCCACGGCCGAGGAGGTTCGAGCCCTTTACCAGTGGATTCGTGACACCGGCCTCACCCGACAGCGGTCTAAAGAGCGTGCCACGGGCCTGCAAGGGCTGGGCGTGTTTCACACTGACTCGATGCAAAGGGAACACCCCGAGAGCGCCGCCTACCGCGAGACTGCCAGCGGGGTCATTGCCTTTATCCTGCCCAAGCCGGTCGACAATGCCGTCATGTGGTTTCGCTCCCAGCTTGCCTCCACCATGAACTGGAGCGGCAACCCGGCGCATCATGTCAGTACCAGCCCGGTAGGCTCGGCAAGCCATCGCCTGCGCCCACGGCAATCGTTCGATGTCTGGCAGCAGGAAGTCACCGGCATCGCCCGCCCCTGGTCGCGGGCAGATCTTTATGGCGCGGAAGACATTCGCCGCTCGGCCCTGGAAAGTGACCTGGAACGCCAGGTGCAGCGCGAGCAGGAAGCGGTTCGCTTGCGTGACGAACTGGTTGCGGTGGTTTCCCACGACCTGCGCAACCCGATGTCTATCATCATCATGCAATGCGGCATGATGCAGCGCTGGGCGGTCGGCGACACTAATTTTGAAAACCGCAACATCCGTCGCGCTCTGGGCACTATCGAGAAAGCGACAACGCGCATGAACAGCCTGCTGGAGGATCTGCTCGACACCGCGCAGATCGAGGCTGGCCGTTATCAGTTGTCGCGCCTTGCACTGAGTGTCACCAGCCTGCTTGAAGAAGCCTGCAGCCTGCTGGTCATGCTGACGACCGAGAAGAATATCGAGCTCAATTGCACCTCTGCGCAGGGCCTGGTGATCGACGCGGACCCGGAACGGATCTTTCAGGTGCTGTCGAATCTGGTGGGCAATGCGATCAAGTTCACCCCCAAAGGCGGTCGAATCAACATTGACGCAGTCGCCGACGGCAACGACGTGCTGTTCAGGGTCAGTGATGACGGGATCGGCATTCCGGCGGAACACCTGCCCTATATTTTTCAGCGCTATTGGTCCGTGAAAGAAGGCAACCCGCGTGGCAACGGCTTGGGGCTGTACATCTGCCAGGGCATTATCACCGCTCACGGCGGGAGTTTATGGGCCGATAGCTCGCTGGATTCAGGCAGTGTGTTTTCCTTCACGCTGCCCATGCACCAAGGGCAGGACACGATTGGCGAGTCGACCTTCCTGAAACAGAGTGGCACCACACACCGCCTGGCGCAGTCGATTTCCAGCAAGCTGGAGCGTCAGCAACTGGAAGATCGCCTGACCCGCGCGGGATTGTTGAACGAGTTGAATCACCGGGTCAAAAATACGCTGGCAACCGTTCAGGCTATCGCTTCTCTTACGGTAAACAGCTCGGCTTCACTCGACTCCTTTCGCAAAAGCTTCGATGCACGCCTGTTTGCACTGAGCCAGGCGCACGATGCGCTGGCACGCGCAGAGTGGATGTCCACCGAGCTGGTCGATCTGCTGGAACAGCTGCAAGAAGTGGACGGCGGGCAGCACCGGATTACCTTCAAAGGTGACCCGGTCAGACTGGAACCGCGGATTTCCCTGACGCTTTCAATGGTGCTTCACGAGCTGATGGCCAATGCATTGCAACATGGTGCGCTGTCATCATCTGCAGGTCAGGTGACGGTGGCGTCAACCTTTAACAGTCATCACAACCCGCCCACGTTGAGTCTCGACTGGCTGGAAACAGACGGCCCACCGGTCGTTGCAAGCACGGTAAAAGGCTTTGGCCTGCGTTTGATACGCCGCAGTATCGAGCGCGAACTCAAAGGCAAGGTCGACATCAAGTTCGCCAGTACAGGTGTCAGTTGGTCAATGCTGATCCCCTGGCCAGAAAAGCCGGAAAGCAGTCTATGAATTCAAATGCAGACAACCAGCGCCCGCCCCAACGGGTATTGCTGGTGGAAGACGAGACGATGCTCGCGATGCTGATGGAAATGATGCTCGAAGACCTGGGTTTCGCCACGGCCTATCACGCCAGCACGCTGGACGACGGCATCGAATACGCCCGCAATGGCGACTACGACCTCGCCATACTGGACATCAACATCATCGGCGGTAATTCGTTTCCGATCGCCGCCGCTATCGCCCATCGCGGCATCCCCTTCATGTTTTGCTCGGGCTACGGAAGGCTGGGGATACCCGACGTGTGGATCGACCAGCGCTGCGTTGCCAAACCGTTCAGTGCCGAGCAGCTGGACAAGGCACTGAGCGAGTTGCTCAAGGTATGAGCAGGGTTTGCCCAATCAACTGTCCGGCAGTCTGTTGTCAATGACTGCAGTTTTGCGGTTGCGATTGTAATAGGTCGCCAACCCGACCAGCAGCAACAACACAGCGAGCAATACGGCGGACGACCCTACCGTACCGAAATCCAGCCCGCCCTTCTCGTGAGGCTTGGTCAGCACATCGCCCAGTGTTGCACCGAACGGCCGTGTCAACACGAAAGCGACCCAGAAAAGCATGATCGAAGACAGTCGGGTCGTGTAGTGCAGGACGATGACCAACGCGATGGCAGAACCAATGAGTAACGCCCCTCCCGCAAAGCCCAGGCCCGAATCATCGGCCAGATAATCGCCCAGTGCTGTGCCCAATGTGTTGGAGATGAGAATCGCGACCCAATAGAAAACCTCGCCTTTCAACGTGGTGATTTTGTCCACCGACAGCGACTTTTCGCTGGCGTACCAGGCGCAAAAAACAGCGATCAACATGGCTATCAGAACCGTGGAGCCCATTGCGTAGCCAAGCCCGAGCGTGCGGTCCATGAAGTCTGACATCGTGGTGCCAGCAGTGCTGGTAGAAAGAATGACCAGCCAGTAAAGCATCGGGTGATAGCGCCTGGACGCAAGCTGGGTGACCAGCGTGGCCGCAAACAGGCTGATCAGAATCAGCGAGCTGAGCGCATCCCCGACATTCAGCGTCATCGACAACAAGTCGCCCGCCGTTTCACCGAGAGTGGTCGCACAGATCTTCATGATCCAGAACGCCAGGGTTATTTGTGGCAGTTTATTCATGTCGTGTACCTGATTGATCGAGGCGCAAGCTCGTTCGCCAAGCGCGAACGATGGCCATCATCAGGGAGCGGATGTTTGAAATTTGTCAGACGTTAATGAAAAACTGATCAAGACCGGGCCAGAGGCATGAAACGGAGGTGTCTCGAAACGGGGGGTAAATCAGGCTGGGCGTAACCCAGCCTGATTCAGTCAGGACGCGATAGTGCTCTCCTCCGGTCCTGGCCACTCGCTGAGAGGCACATCGTAGATGTCACCGTTTTCCACGCCGTCGATCTCGTACTGGGTCAGGTAGTCCCTGAGATGGTCGGAGAAACGATCCACACGGGTTTCCTGCTTGCCCTCCTCGATCAAACCCGGAATCAGCAGCGCCAGTGCACCCACACCGGCAGCCGCAATTCCCAGACTGCCCGCGAGCAGTGGCAAGGCGCGGACCACGCTGCCGGTCAGCTGCATGACACCTGCTGCGCCTTCGGCCGCTGACGCCAGGCCTGCCATGACCCCCAGGGAGCCTGCGGTAATGCTCATGCCGCCGCCGACCAGTTCGCCTCGCCTGATCGACTTCACGCCATCAAAGATGCCATAGGCACCTGCGGCCACTCCCGCGAGGCCGCCCAGCCCCTTGGCACCGTTTTCCAGTTTCGACAGGTTGGTTGTTATGTCTTTGTAGACATCCGGCTCAAGCATCTCCTTGATGTCTTTGAACTGTGTTGTCACGTTCTTGATACCGCCCTCGGCCAGCAACGTTGCGCTTTGCACCGAACCGGTCGTGATGTCGACGATCTGCCGATCAGTCAGGGCACCGGCGCCGTTTGCGCCCTTGGCGATAGTGATCCCGGCCATGAACAGACCGCTGACGCCATGCAGGACACCGGCACCGGAGGCCGCCTTGATCGAGGAGTTTTCACTGAACAGGCCCAGCTCGGAAATGGACTTGGTGCCCTGGCGCAGCAAATCCCAGTTGCCTCTGAACACGCCCAGAATCTGGTCGGACGTGGCAGGTTTGCCATCTGCGTTCATCAGCAATTCGGGGTTGCTCTTGCTGATCTCGTCAATCAGCGCCTTGACCTTGGCCTCGTCCAGTGCTTCGCCGCCTTCCTTGCCGAAAGCCTTCTTCAGGTCGTTGAAGCTGGCCTCATTGAAGACATTCTGCTGCGCAATAGCAGTGTAGTTCTCGGTCAGTTTGTCGTCATATTTGCCCGTGAATTCCGGGTTCAGCGCAGCGTTGTACATGGCCACCTCCATGCTGAACTGGCTGGTCCCAACTTCAAAACTTTCAGTCTTCAGCAGCTCTTTGAGACGCTCACCGGACACCAGCGATTTTTCGTAGAACGCTTCAAAATCCTTGTTGTGCGCGGATTTCTGCACAGCTTCCTGAATTTCACCCGGCTTGCTGAAGCCCAGCGCGTCCTGGACGCTTTGTGCCGAGCTGTAGAACTGCGCCAGCGCGCCTTGCTGATCGGTCTTGCCATCCTTGGTATTGGCGTCCCAGAGTTTATCGAGCGCGTTACCGGTCTTGATGTCGTTGTCGTATGTACTTTGCAGCGCCTCTTTGAGGCCCGCGCTGCCGTCCAGGACCTTGCTCAACTCACTGGTGGCGTTCTCGTTGTAGATGACCACTTCGGCGTCCTTTTCGAGCACCGATATATGCCTGTTGACATCATCAAGCAGCTTCTGCGGGTCGGGATGGCTGCTGACCTTGTTGGCAATCTGGACCTTGGACTTGTCGTCCTTCCACATCCCGGCACCGCTGCCCTGAACAATCAGAGTTTGTGCAGCCTTGAGTTCTTGAAGTACTGCAGCCTTCTGCTCTGCCGTATAGTTTTGCGGATGCTCGAACACGTCCTGGTTGAGCGCATCGGTATTGACCTTGCCAAGCAGGTTGCCTTCGGCGACGGCTTCCAGCAGCGTGCCTACCGCCCCCGCTTCCTTTGGCGCAGTGTTTTTCATAAAAGCCTGCACATCACCGCGGCTGGCCTTGCCGTCCGTGCCTTGTTCAAGCGGGTTTTTCGCGTTGTCGAGCAGCGCAAAGGCGCCAGGCTGCGACCAGAAATCCAGTGCTTCGCTGACCTCCTTGCCCAACTGAGGGTTTTGCTTGTTGTAAGCCGCCAGCGCCTCCGAATTGAAGTCGGCCGAACCGGTCTTGCCTTTGATCGCGTCGTAATTCTCGTCGAGGATCGCTGCATACCTGGCGATCTGTTTCGACGCAGCGTCGGCGTCAGGGTTGGCTTTGAGAAAATCCTTGTAGCTGGTGATGTCTTCGGTCTTTTTCAGCTCAGGCAAGGCGTCGAAACCCAGCTTGCCGAAGTCCTGCAAACGGCCAGCCTCAGTGCCGTGCCTGGCTTCGGCACCCTTTGTAAAGCCATCGACACTGCTGTTGAAGGCACCGCCGCCTGACTGAATGTCACCCTTGTCGTTGTACATCGTCACCCGGTCAAGTACCTGGACCGCTCGGAAAGCGGCGTTGGCGTCTTTCTCGAAATCGCCAACCCGTTCCTTGAGCATGTCCTTGACGCCGCTCTGGTTGCCCAGATTCTTGAGCAGAGGGTTTTCGTCGATGATGTCCTGAGCTGAACGCGTGTCGTCCTTGGGCAATTCCCACAGAAACCCGAGTTTCTCGGCCTGTTCACGCGTTTGCTGGTTGTCGCCGGCCGCCGAAACATTGGTCATCTCGCCCTTGAGGCTGGCAAAGCCGTCCTTGCCGAAATCCTGCAGGCGGCCCGCCTCGGTGCCGTTCTTCGCTTCGCCACTTTTGGTGAAACCATTGATACTGCCGTTGGCAACATCGTTACCCACAATGCGCGCACCGTTGCCGTCGAACTGTTCGATGTGGGCCAGCACCTGCGTGGCACGGTAAGCTGCGTCAGCGTCCTTTTCAAAATCACCGACCTGCTCTTTGAGCATGTTCTTGACGTCGCTCTGGTTACCCAGATTTTTCAGCAAAGGGTCGCCGTTGATGATGGCCTGCGCGTCGCGATCATCGCCTTGGGGACGAACCCACTGGATACCCAGTTTCTCGGCCTGCTCACGAGTGGCAGGATCATCAGTTGGCGATCTGACCTCGTGCAGTGTGCCCTTGAGATTGGAGAAGCCGAATTTACCGAAGTCCTTCAAACGACCTGCCTCGGTGCCATTTTTCGCGTCGCTGCTGCTGGTGTAGCCGTCGATGCGATTGTTACCGATGTCGTTACTGGCCAGACGGTTACCGTTGGCGTCGAAGGTTTCGATGTGTTCGAGCAGCTGTACCGCACGAAATGCAGCGTTCGAGTCCTTGGTGTAATCACCCACCTGAGCGATCAGATTCTTTTTGGCCTCGCTACGGTCGCCTCGCCCGCCGAGACTTTTGAGCAGCGGGTTATCGTCAATGATTTCCTGCGCAGAACGCTTGTCATCCGATGGCAACTCCCACTGGATACCGGCATCCCTGGACTGCTGAACGGCCTGTTCCCAGGCCTTGGCGTCTGCCGGATCGGTTGGTTTTTCAGTGGTTATCTTGCTGACAGAGGTCATTGTCTGTTCCTTCCTTTGGTCACCAGAAAGATCGAAGCGACAACTGCTGCTCACTTGAATGCACGAGCTGCGCCGCGGGTCATGCTGGTGCGAGCTGGCCTGACTATGAGGCAGAGGCACGGGGCCTGGTAACTAACGGACACCCGCTATCGAGCTCGATTAAAGCGGCTTTGCGTTAAGGAGGGATGACACAGATGGAAAAGTTGCCAGGACTATTTGTCAGGGATAGTTGCCAGGATAAGCCGCCTCAACACGGGCATATCGCCACTCGTTACGGGTAACGTTAAGACGCGCACTATGTTACTGCTTGCCTGCGCGTGTTACCTGGCTCACTCGCTTTGGGGCGTTCGATAGAAGCTGCCACCTTTAGCGCCATCAGGGCTGACAAAAAAATCGATCAAGCGACCAACGGTAGTCAGGTTGTCCGGCAATTGATGTCCATTGCTACGGGCTTGTTTTATGCATGACTAACTAAACGGTCATAACCGGTAACTAAGCTTCAGCGTTACCTCTTCCTATTGAACCCCGGGTGCAGAAAGCAGCCTGATCGCGTCCGAATCAAGCGTCTGCCTCGTCGGCCGTGGGCTACGTGTCATAAAAGCGACAACGCTGAAGCGTCCCATGTCTTTCAGCGCTGCGTCACTGGATGTAAGGCTGCAAACAGAACACGGGCATCTACTGACATTTTTATGCTCCCGCACGGTGCGGCGGCACAGCTGTTACCTCTGATACAGGTCTAAGCATGGATTTCGAAGCAAGCGGCCCGGGTACAATGGCCGATATCAGAACAAGCGAGTCGTTTCAGAGCCAGCATGCGATCCGCTTCGGCTCTTTTGTCCTGCATCCCCAGCAGCAGTTGTTGTTCAAGAATGCACAGCCCGTGCCGCTGGGCAGCCGCGCGATGTCGTTACTGGTAGCGTTTGCCACACGACCCGGCGAGTTGCTCGAAAAGGCCGAATTGCTGACGCTGGCCTGGCCCAGGGCGGTGGTTGAAGAGTGCAACCTGCGCGCGCAGATCGTGACCTTGCGCAGAGCGCTGGAAGATCAGGAAGACTTCAACTACATCGTCACCGTACCCGGCCGTGGTTACCGCTTCAGCGCACCGGTCAGTGTTCAGCCAGCCACTCTCGCCAGCCCTGCACTCGCGCCCCGGCAGGATACGTTCGCCGCAGCATCGGTGACCAAGCGACAGGTGTTGGGCCGTGACGAGCTGGTTCGGCAACTGCTCGAACTGACTCTCGAACGTCGCCTGTTGACCCTGACCGGACCTGGTGGCGTGGGCAAGACGACCGTGGCGCTGGCGCTGGCACTGGCCGACAGTCTGGCAGTGCATGCTTCACTCAGTGTCGCTTTTGTCGACCTGACACCGGTCACCTGCACCCAGCCAGTGCTGGGAAGGATAGCCTTCGCGCTGGGCCTGAGCACAGAAAACGAACAACCCTTGCGCGACATCCCCGCTTCGCTGGCAAAGCGCCCTCAATTGCTGGTGCTCGACAACTGCGAGCATATACTGGATGAAACCGCATCGGCTGTCGAAGCGTTGCTCGCCAATGCGCCGCTCTGTTGCGTGGTGGTCACCAGCCGCGAGCCATTGCGTGCGCAAGGCGAGTGGGTGCATGAGCTCGGCCCTCTGCAAGTGCCCGACCCATACCTTGCAGTGAGCGCCTCGCAGGCGTTGGGTTATTCCGGCGTGGAGCTGTTCGTGACGCGCGTCAGAGAGCAGGACCCAGCCTTCGTATTCAACGACAGCGACGCCGCGGCGGTCGCCTCCATCTGCCGCAAACTGGACGGCAATCCGCTGGCCATCGAGCTGGCTGCGGCGCGTGTCAGAACATTCGGCATTACCGACCTGGTCGGCTTGCTGGATGGCAGTTTCCGCTTGCAGATGACCGGCCTGCGTACCGCGCTGCCGCGCCAGCGTTCGCTGAGTGCCACGCTGGACTGGACCTACGGAATGCTCACCGGAAACGAGCAGGCGCTGTTGCGCCAACTGTCGATATTCAATGGCTCATTCACGCTGGACGGCGTCATGGCGGTGGTCAATATCGGCTTGCCGGACGTACGCATGACCCTGCCGATGCTGGAAAGCCTGCTGGATAAATCCTTACTCGGGACGTTCAATCACAGCCAGGGCAAGCGCTTTCGGTTGCTGGAGACCACACGGCTGTATGCCCATGAAAAGCTCATCCAGCTGGATGACGTACCGCGCCTGTGCCGGACCCATGCTCAATGGGCGCTGCGCCTGCTGAATCAGGCCAGACTTGACCTCGATCATCTGTCCCAAGACGTCTGGACACAGCGCTACGCTGCAGAAATCGACACCCTTCGCGCAGCATTGACCTGGGCGTTTTCCGCTCAGGGTGATCGGCAGCTGGGCGTGGAGCTGACCCTGAGCAGCGCGCCCTTGTGGCTCAGGCTTTCGCTGGTGCGCGAGTATCAGGACTGGGTCAATCACGGCATGCCACGCTGTGCGGATGAGGCGCAGATGGACCGCCGCCAGCGTATGCGTTTGTTGACAATGTCCGGCAGCATTCTGATGCTCACCTACGGTGCCGGGCAGAAAATGCGCGAGGTCTGGCAACAGGTCGGCGAGGATGCAGAGTCGCTGAACGACTCCGAGTACCGTTTGCGTGCACTGTGGGGGCAATGGAACGATCACACCTGCAGTAAACGCCACGTACAGGGCAAGGAAGTTGCCTTGCGGTTCCTGGCGCTGGGCAAGGATTACAGAATTGCCGATTGTCAGTTAATGGGCAGGCGAATGCGCGCGACCAGCGCTTTCTACATGGGCGACATGAAGACCGCAAGCCAGGCCATCGAAGAAGCGCTGGGCGCGCCAAGGTCGCCGTCATCGCACATCATCGACATGCATTTCGACCAGCGTATCGCTGCGCAGTCATTACGGGCTCAGGTCCAGCTGCTGATCGGCAATACCGGGCAGGCGATGGTTGCGCTGGACACCAATGTGCGACAGGCGATTACCCTGAGCCACCCTGCAACGCTCTGGTACACCCTGGCAATCAGCGCGATTCCCGCGACGCTGATCATCGGTACGTTGAACAAGACACGGTACTTTCTCGACATCCTCAAACAAAGCAGCGAGCGGCAGCCGCTGCATATATGGCGTCAGTTGACCCGTTGCTATGAGACCATTTTGGCAATCCGTGAGGGCGATGCTGCCCAAGGCGTTCCATTGTTGGGGGAAGCCCTGCAGCAGTTACGCAACCATGTTGAAACGCCGTTGCACGCCATGCTGCAAACCGAATACGCGCTGGGGCTAGCGGCGCTCAAGCTTGAACCAATGGCGCTGGAAATCCTCGATGAGTTGCACCTCGGAGCTGTAGAAAACCATGACCGCTGGTATTTGCCGGAGATCATGCGGATCAAGGCCCAATTGATGCTCAGTCAGCCGCACACCCACTCGCTGGAAGACGTGCGAAAAATGCTCACTCAGGCACTGGAGGCCGCGCGCCAGGACGGCACTCACTTCTGGGCGTGGCGCATCAACACAGACCTCAATCGCCTGAAGATCGCCCCCGGCACTCCCAAACCGCGCCATTGCCCGGCAGTGCACTGAAAACTGCAGAACCGAGGCCTGCGGGTTTAGATGAGCCGCTGCGCAACCAGCGCATCGGCGACCGCCTGAAACGTGTTTTCCGGCACTGGATCACCCGCAACGCTGCGCCGGGCAATGGTCTCGGCAAGGCTCGCATCCGACCAGCGGGCAATGCCCAGTGGTACGGCCTCGGCCAGCAAGGCAGCCGAGTCGTGCGGCGCGGCGCGGCAGACCACAATCGGCACCGGCGTTTCACCGCGCACATAGCGCACCCCCACCACCCAGCCGCCACTGTCACCGATCAGCAAAGAGGCCCGTCCCAACCCAAGCTTTGTGGCCAGCGCCTGCATTTCACGCCGTTGACGCTGGCGTTCGCGCTTGATCATCGGGTCGCCGTCAACGTCCTTGCGCTCGCGCTTCTGCTCGCTGTGGCTCATTTTCATTTCACGGCCAAACAGCCAGCGCTGCATCAGCACATCCACCGCGCCAACCAGCAGAAAGGCCGCCAGTACGGTAAACACCAGCGGTTTGAGCACCAGGTAAAACGTGGATTCGATACAGCCTTCGCCACAGCGCGATGATTCCATCAACGCCTGCAGGGCCTGTCGGCCGACCACGTAAAATGCAAGGCCCAACAAAACGACCTTGACCAGCCCCTTAAGAAATTCGATCAGGTTACGCATGGCGAAAATGCGCTTGAACCCTTCGCCCGGATTGATCCGTTTGATGTCCGGCTGGATCGGCTCGACCGAAAATACGACGCCGCGCATCGTCACGATATTGGTCAAAATCACCGCGCCAACGGTAACCGCGACCACAGGCAGGGTAATACCGATGACAATCTGTTCGGCGTGGTCAAGCAGCCGAGGCCAGACCTCGGCAAAGGGCTCGATGTAGATCAGTGCGGTCAGATCGATCAACGCCTCGACCTGCGCACGCGCCTTGGGCAGCAATACCGAGATGCACAGGGTACACAGCAGAATGACCATGCCGGAGACCAGGTCCTGGCTTTTCGCGACCTGGCCCTTCTTGCGTGCGTCGCGCAGCTTCTTGTCCGTGGCCGGCTGGCTTTTTTCCTCGCTGGACTCACCCATTCAGGGACCCTCGCTGGCCAGTGCCTTGAGCACCTCGACCGTCCCTCGAAACTGCCCCAGTTGCTCGATCATGACCGGAATCAGAAAGCCGATATAAACCACCATCAATACGGCGAAGAACAGGTTCTTGACCGGCAGCGAAAGGTCAAAGATATGCAGGCTGGGGGCCATGCGAGACAGGTAGGCGAGCATCAGGTCGGTAATCAGCATTGCGATCAACAAGGGCGCAACCATCAGCACGCCGATACGCATCACCTGATCGAGAATGGCCAGAATGGACATCAGGGCAGCGCCGCTGAACAGCGGCGTGAACTCGGTCACCGGCCATAACTGATAGCTGTGGTAATACCCGTCGACCATCAGAATGAAACCGCCCGACATGAAAAACAGGGTAATGAGCGTGACCGTGAGCAACGTCGCCATCACGCTGGCCTCGCCCTGCCCGAGCGGGTCGACCAGTTGTTCCATGGTCGAGCCGCGTTGCAGGTCGATCAGTTCGCCAGCCACTTCCGCCGCCCAGAACGGGATGCCGAACAAAAGGCCGATCAGCAATCCGATCAGTAACTCCTTGATCATCAGCCCCGCGAGGAAAAAAACGCTGTGCTCAGGCATGGAGGTGAACGCCGAAAACACTGGCAGGATCATCGGCACCGAAATCGCCACCGCAACGCAACCGCGAATCATGCCGGTCAGGCCCAGACGATTGAACGCCGGGGTGATGATCACCACCCCCATTGCCCGCGAAGCCGCCAGCGATGCGGAACTGATCACCGGGTAGGCAACTTCGATGAACGCGTTGGTCAGATCAGCGCCCATGACGGATCAACAGGTCCATAAGGGGAAGTTGTCGAGCACCAGATTGCCCAGCTCGGCGACCTGCCCGGCCAGCAGCGGGCCGACAAACACGATCACCAGCAGTACGGCCACCAGTTTGACCACCTGGGGCAGCGTCTGGTCCTGAATCTGGGTCAGCGCCTGCAGCAGGCCCACGCTGAGCCCCACGACGATGGCGACGATCAGCGCCGGTGCCGAGAGCAGCAGCACCGTCATCAAGGCCTTGTTCATCAGCGAGAGAAATACGTCCTGGCCCACGCCGTCAGCCTCCGTAGCTCAGGATCAGGCCATGCATCAGCCGCGACCAGCCGCTGAGCGCGACAAACAGGAAAATCTTCAAGGGGATCGAAATCAAGGTGGGCGAAACCATTGACATGCCCATTGCCATCAACACATTGGAGACCAACAGGTCGACGACCAGAAACGGGATGTACAGCAAAAAGCCGATCTCGAAAGCGCGGGTCAGTTCAGAGCTGACGAACGCCGGAATCAGTACCACCAGGTCGTCATCGCGCAGATCGGCACGTGCCTCGGGAGACCAGATGGTCTCGGTGGCCTGAACGAAAAAACCACGCTCGCTCTCGTTGGCGAACTTCGACAAATGCGCCTGCAACGGCGGTCGCAAGGCGCTGCCGAGTTCTTCCAGTTGCTGGACATTCTGCAAACTCAGGTCACGGCCCTGCACCTCCCGGTACATATCGCCGATCAGCGGCGTGGTCACGTAGACCGAAAGAATCAGCGCAATGCCATAAAGCACCAGATTTGGCGGTGTCTGCTGCACGCCCAGCGCATTACGGATCAGAAACAGCACCACGGATATCTTCATGAAACCCGTCAGGGTCACCACGGCCAGTGGTATCAAACCGATGGTGGCTACGACGACAATGATCTCGATCAGGTTTGGCTGATAACCGTTCATGAGCCGTTGAAACCGAGCAGACGTACACCCAGACCGTCGCCGATACTGACCAATTGGCCACGGCCTATCCTTCGTCCGTTCACCATCAGGTCTACTTCATCGTGCGCCGGGGTGGCCAAGGGCAAAAGGCTGCCCGGTGCCATCTCGCGCAGTTGCGCCAGCGTCAGTTCGACCGTGCCCAACTGGCAGACCAGCGTCAGCGGCAAGTCGTCCAGCGACGTATCCAGGTCGGGGCTGGCAGTTATTTCGCTCATCAAATCATTCCTGTTGAAGGTGTGGGCGGCGTGATGCCGGGTGACAGACCGCAGCGGGCCCAGCCATTCGAGGGTTTCACCCTGGCGTCTGGCGACTGTCTGGCAGTGACTGCCCAAGCGCAGCTGCACCTGAGCGTCAGGCAAGGTGTCGAGCATGACCACGTCGCCCGGCACCAGACTGCGCAACTCGCTCGTGTTCAGCGGCGCCTGCCCGGCCTCGACACTCAGCTGGAGCCTGACAGCCACAAGCGGGTCATGCTTTACCGCCGCATGCCGTTCCAGCAGCGCAATGACCTGACGCGCACTGTCCGCCTGCAGATGCAGGCTCAGCGTGTGTGTCGGGCCGTTATCCGGTTGGATTTCCATCGCGACACTGATGCCATTTCCAGGCAGCTCCGCTGGCCGGTTTGCAGCCCGGGGGAGCACCTGAAAAGACTCGCCCGTCAGTGTTTCCAGCGGTTCAATCCAACTCAGCCACGCGTGCTCCAGCAGCAACGCGTCGGCCGGCGTGGCGATTGCCGGACCGGGCTGCCAGGCCAATCCCGACTGTTCAAACAGCTCAAGCGGAACATCCAGCGCCATCTCGCGCTGCCCCAGCCTGACCGCCACACGCACCGGCTGCTGACACTCGCCCCCTTGGCTGGTCCAGCGCACCCCGAACGGCCGCTGGCCCAGGACAATCCGCCAGGGCGCTGTCTGACGATGCAAGCGGTTATGCAGACTGAGCAAAACGGCATCGAACTGCGCCAGCCTGCTGCGCGCGATGCCGTCGCCGGAAACCGAGGCCGGCACCGGTTGAGCGAACGCGGTCATCGCTTGTCTCCAGCGTTCGACCCGCCAGCGGGCAACTCTGGCTGATCCGCTTCATCGCGCTGTTCACTGACCCGCACATCCTCGCGCATGCGCTGCTCGACCAGGCTCTGCCAGGCGCGGCTTCTGTGTTGCTGTTGCACATGTGTTTGCCTGAGCCGTTCGCGTACTTGCTCTGCAGACTCCACGGTCAAGGCCACCGCCTCGGCTTCGGCCTGCAACGCCTGGCGCTCCTCATTCAGTTGCTCCAGGCGTTCCTGAATGGCCCTTGATTCGCTGACCGACAGGCCCTCGCTGAAACGGCCGTAAGCCCGCTCGGCTTCCTGAACCAGACGTTCCCGGTGCAGACGTAATGTTTCCCGCGCCTGATCCAGCTCATGGTGCGCGTCCCGGCAACGCTCGCGTTGAGTGGTAAGTAGCGCGGCAGCTCGTTGCTCACGCATCAGGCGCAAGGCTTGCAGACTGTACAGGTCAGCCTTTTTCATAAGCGTATTCCAAAGCAAAGGCCCGTCGGCACCCCATCGGGGAGTGAACCGAGGGCAGGCTGAAAAACCGGTGTCATGCGAGCACCTTGCGCAGATAAACCAGGGTCTGAGTCAGGCTGTCGTGTTCGGCGGCGGGTTGGCGCAGAAACGCTTCAATTGCGCTGTGGCGGATAATCGCCTCGTCCGCCACCGGGTCGCTGCCGGCGGCGTATTCGCCCACCTGAATCAACAATTCGATCTCCTGACGCCGGGCGATCAACTCACGCAGCCGCGACGCCAGGCGCTTGTGCTCCGGGGTGGCGACGTGATCCATCAGACGGCTGCGACTGCGCAGCACATCGATTGCCGGAAAGTGATCACGCTGAGCCAGCTCGGCACTCAGCACGATATGCCCATCAAGGATCGAGCGGGTTTCCTCGGCCACCGGGTCCGTCGTCGCGTCGCCTTCGGTCAATACCGTGTACAACGCCGTGATACTGCCCGACGGGCCGGGACCGGCGCGTTCCAGCAAGCGTGGCAATGCCGAGAAAAACGAAGGCGGATAACCGCGTCGGGTCGGCGGCTCACCCACCGCCAGACCGATCTCGCGCTGGGCACGGGCGAAACGGGTCAGGCTGTCCATCAACAGCAGCACATTGCGGCCTTGGTCGCGGTGGTATTCGGCCAGAGTCGTGGCCACATAGGCTGCCCTGACCCGCTCGGCAGCGGGACGGTCCGAGGTGGCAACCACCGCGACAGTGCGTGCGCGCGCCGTGGCGTCCAGCTGGCCTTCCAGCAGTTCGCGCACCTCACGGCCCCGCTCGCCGATCAGCCCGATGACGATCACGTCAGCGTCACTGTTGCGCACGATGCTCGCCAACAGCGAAGACTTGCCCACGCCGGGCTCGCCAAAAATGCCCATCCGCTGCCCCTGGGCGAGGGTCAGCAGGCTGTCGATAGCCCGCACGCCCAGCGACAGTGGCTTGACAATGCGCTGGCGACTGAAAGGCGCTGGCGGCTCGGCGTGCAGCGGGTAACGCTGTAACCCGAGCGCCGCAACGGGCGCGGGACCGTCGAGGAACTCGCCCATCGGGCTGATTCACCCGGCCCAGCAGCGCATCGCCGACCTGCACCCCCAGCGCCTGGCCTGTGGCAATGATCTGGGTGCGGGTCGACAACCCTTCCATCGAGCCAATCGGAGACAGAATCGCGTCATCCTCATCAAAGCCGATGACTTCCGCTGACAGCTCTCGCCCGTTACCCGGGTCACGCAGCAGACACAGTTCACCGATGCGCACCCCGGCGACACTGGCGCGCAACAGCACCCCGCGAATGCTGCGCAAGGTGCCGCGCATAGGCCTGGGCTGGGCAAGCTGCAAACGCCGTTCGAGATCAGGCAACAGCGCCATCAAGGCCTCGCTCATAGAGAGTCCCCTTCTGCCAACGGCAGCAATGCGCGGCGCAAGTTGTCCAGTTGCGCGTCCAGCCCCAGTTCCACGGAGCCTGCGGGGCCACCCAGCCGCGCTTGACCCGCCTGCAACTGGTCATCGCCCACGATGCTCAATGCCTTCAATGCCAGCGGCGCGTGCCCCAGTTGCTGGCGCAGGCCTTCGACCTCAGCAAGTGGCACGTAGAGGGTCAAGGTCTGATCCTGACGAAACGCCGACAATGCTTGCGCGGTGCAGCGCAACAGTCGCTCGCGATCATCCATCTCGCCCAGTACCTGACGGGCAATACCCAGCGCCAGTTCAGCCAGCTCGTTTTCCAGCCCGGCCAGGTAGCGATCGACCCCGACGCTGGCCTGTGCAAGCAGCGCGGCTACCTGCTCGGCACCTTCCTGCCGGGCGCGCTCGAAGCCTTCGGCACGCGCCTGTTCAAGCCACTGTGCGCTGTTTTCGCGAACAGACCGGGCTTGCCGGTGAGCGGCTTCGACAAAGGCGTAGCCGTCAATCCACTGATCGGCTTCTGCGGCGCGTACTATCCGGGAAGCAGGTCGGCTGGGTAGCTCACTCATGCGCGTTGACCTCTGTCAAATGGCGAGCAACGGCTTGCACCACGGTGACCTGCTGTTCATTGTCAGGTTGTGGGTGTTTCTCTTGCGCAGGCGCCTGCAGACGCAGCAGCAACAAGGCGCGCAGCTGTGCAGGCTGAGCCTCAAGCCAGGCGGCCACGCAGGCCGCACCGTCGCGGTCTATGACCTGAATCAGCTCGTCCGGGGTACGCAACAGATTGGCCGCCCCCGCCAGCTGTCGATGCGCCAACGCCAGCGTGAACGCATCGTCGCCCAGCAAGCGTCGGTATTCGCTGACCACTTCGCCGCGAATTTCCCGGCTCAGGGTCGCCGCGTGCCAGACCGCGCCGCACAGGCGTGGCAGGCGTGAAAAATCGTTATCGGACAGCAGCAGAACGGTCAGGTCCTGCTGCGCCGGCGGCTCCAATTGCGCCAACGGGCGCAGTTTGAAATGCCCGATCAGCAATTGCTCGAAACGCTCTTTGAAACGCGGCGTATCGCGCAATGCAGCAAGCTGGAGGGCATCCACATCGCGTGCCAGGCATTCGGCCAGCCTGTGCTCGGCTACAAAACTCAGCGGGCGCTCGGTCAGCGTCTGCCACTGGCTGATCAGTGAGGCATTCATGGTGCGTCACTCAGGGCATAGGTCGTTTCAACCCGGCGCCGGTGCCAAAACTGACGCGTCAGCAACCCGGCAAGCACCAGCACGATCAGCAACAGCGTGCCAAACAACCAGCGCGCAGCGGGCACGTCACCTTTCAGCATCCACAAGCCCAGAAAACTGCCCAGCTGCGGCTGAGTGCCGGCCTTGTCGGGGATGACCGCCTTGACCGCCTTGATCGCCGTGACCGACACGCCGTCATAACCCAGCCCGGAAATGCCGTTGGCAACCAGCGTCTTGATCTGCGGTATCAGCACATTGATGTCGGTTCGCGGGTCAAAGCGAACCAGCACCGACGCCGACGAAGGCGATATCACCCGCTTGAGCAGATCGTTGTCAGGCAGTACCACATGCACCCGCGCCGAAAGAATGCCGTCGATCTGCGAGACGGTATGCGACAGCTCCTCGCTCAGCGCGTAAACCATCTGTGCACGCTCCTGCACCGGTGAGGACACCAGGCCATTGCCCTTGAAGACCTCTCCCATGTTGGAAAAACTCTGCCCCGGCAAACCGGCATCGTCCAGCGCCGCCATCGCCTGGGCGAAGCGCTTTTCGTCGACCATGACCTTGAGCTGACCGTTGTCCTGAACCTTGCGCGACGCCGGTATGCCGTCGCGCAGCAACACAGCGAGCATGGCATTGGCCTCGCGTTCGCCGAGGTTGGTGTAAAGATCGATGTCGCAGGCCTGCAACAGGCTGGCAAGGGTTGCCACGATTAACAGGCGCAGGACACGGCAACGTCTGGGCATGGTTCACTGACCTTTGAGAAGGGTATTGGCGGAACCGGAGATCTGTGTGGCCCCGCGCACTACCATCTGGGTTTCGATGGAGTAATCGAACATCCGCCCCAGCGACTGAACGATACGGTCCACCTGCGGTTCACCGACTTTACCGGGCGCCTGACCACCCGAGGCGCTCGGCGTCGAAGCCTGACTGGCAGACTGCGGCGCGTTACCCTGGGTCAGCGCGTCGGCGCGTTCGGAAAACTGCCGCGAACGATCAATGAAGCCGTCCAGCCGCTCCATCAGGTTGCTGCCGATCTGATGCGGGCTTGCCCCTTGCGGCATGCCTTTGGACGTCTCGGCCATGTGTTCGAAGAGGTTCTGCGAAGCCTGTGGCCCCGCGCCTCCTCCCGGCGACGGCAAGGCAGCTGCCGCCGGTGACGCAGCGAGATTGACGGTCATGGTCGGAACCTATTCAGAGTCGTCGTCGGACTGGGCTTCGTTAAGCATTTCCTGAGCGCGGGGCATGATGATGAACTGCCCGCCGATGGTCACCGCCTGGGTGATCAGGGCATCGTTGAACTCGCTGTCGCTGGCAGCCTGTTCGGCGTTCTCGACGGCGGCATTGAAGCGCGATTCCTGGCCGGAAACGCTGGTGTCTACGTTGCTGTCTACGGAATTGACGGACATGGGTAGTGCTCCTTTTCTGGTTACTGACGGTCGGTGGCGACTTGAGTGACGACACCGCCACGAAAGACCCGCACACCGCGCTCGCGCACCACCGGTGCGGCCTCGGCGACAGGTTGACGATCGATGTGTTGCTGAATCTGCGCCAGCCAGGCGGGCGGTCCGGAGACAAACAGGCTGTCGTTATCGGCACTGACGCGAGTGGACATTGGCTGACCGGACACTTCCAGACGAGCCAGATAGCCCTGCAATTCATCCAACTGCGAACCTTGCAGGCCGAATACCCGGGTGCCGACTTCATCAGCGCTGGCGATGTGCAGCACATTGCCGTCGAAGTACCAGCTCAACTGGTTGGCATCGCACAGACGGCCGAGAAACTCGCCAGCGGTGCCGCCACGCACGGTGCCGCGAGCATTGCCACGGACTTTTTCGGAAAACACCACAATCAGGTCCAGGTTCTGGCCGAACTCGGTCAACGCGCCACGAATGTCCTGATCGACCAGTACATAGGCGTAAGGCTCGGCAAACCAGTCGGGCGTGCGTTCCGGCGATGCGTTCAACCCACCGGACAGCGTGCACAGCAGTATCAGCATCAACAGTTGCGACAAGCGCCCATCAGCCTTCAAGTACGACACGGCATTCCCCCTGACGGTGAAGTGGTACATGACGGACAGCGCTCAGAAAACGGTCGCTATTCAGCGCCGGGGCTATAAAATGGCGCTCGCCTGCAAAGGCCATCGACGGCTGAACCGCCGCGCCCTGTCCCTCACAAGAGCCTTGTCCATGCCACCTCGTTCTGTCCCCACGTTGTTGTTGCTTGGCTGCCTGACTCTGGCGGCGTGCTCGACCCAGCCCAGGCCGGATGCCAGCTACGAACGCTTCATGCAGCTGGCCGCAGACCTGGAAAAACGCGGTGACTCGACCACAGCGGCGTCTTTCTATCAGCGCGCTACGCAGCAACCTGAGGCCGGTGTCGAATCGTGGCGCAAACTGGGTGCTGCGCTGCTCGCCAGCAACGACACGCGCGGCGCAGAGCGTGCTTATCAGCAGGCGCTGGAGCTCAAGACCGATGACCCGGATGCACTGCTGGGGCTGGGCACCGCACAGCTGCGCCAAGGCAAACTGGAGCGCGCTGTCACGGCGCTGACTCAGGCTGCCAACGCGTTGCAACAGCCGCAAGCCTGGAACCGCCTTGGCATTGCGCAGATTCTGAGCGGCCAGACCAACGCCGCGCAGACGGCCTTCACAACCAGCCTGCGACTCGCCCCGAACGACCTCGACACCCGCTGCAATCTGGCCCTGGCTTACGCGCTGGGCGACGACAACCAACAAGCGCTGGAGACCATTCGCAGCGTCAGCCAATCGCCCTTGGCGCAACCGCGCCATCAACGCAATCAGCTGCTGGTCATGGTGCTGGCCGGAAAAGAGAAAGACCTCAAAGGCATGACCTTCGACGACATTCCCAAGGCCGAGCGCGGCAAGCTGATCGCCGAAGCACGACGTGTCAAAGCCATACCGGACCACGCCGAACAGGCACGCGAACTGGGTTTGATTGACGGCAACTGAACTCATCGCGCCTCCTGAGTAGTGGCGTTGGCCTGTTGCTCGGCCTGACGCCGACGCAGCTCTTCGCGGTCATAGCCATCGATGTAGACCTGCGCGGCGCGCCCGACCGGTGCCGCCATGACAGGCCCTGTGCTGCGGCCGTGCAACACGTCGGCGCGCTGTTCGACCATCTGCAGCAGAATCAGGTTGCTGGCGCAGCCCGGCGGCAACAGCGGCTGAAAATCCTCGCCCACACCCACCTCGTCCTGCGCGGCTGGCTGCCCGCAGGCCAGCGGTACAAGCTCCACTCGGCCATCAGCGCGGGTGATGGCGCTGTAATCCGGCGAATAGCTGACCGGATCAAGGTGCGTCTTGCAGCCTGGCAACAGGCCTAACGGCACGCACAACAGCACCAGTGCAGGCAGGCGTGGCATCATCGAAATCAGGTTCATGGCCGTTCCCTGTCAGTTCATGTAGAAGCCGAACGCGCCGCCGCTGCGCGGACCGGCCGATGCGGTGCTGGCGGCGCGCTGCTTGTCCAGCGGCGTAGCGACCACGCGCGCCTTGACCGGCTCGACCAGATAAGGGGTGATCAGAATCACCAGTTCGGTTTCGTTGCGCTGAAAACGCTTGGAGCGGAACAGATTGCCGAGGATCGGCATATCACCCAGCATTGGTACCTTGTCCATGTCCTGGCTGCTTTCGCGCTGGAACAGCCCGGCGATCGCGAACGTCTGGCCGCTGCCCACTTCAACCCGGGTATCGGCGCGGCGTACGCGGAACGACGGCACCTGATAGCCATTGACGTCCAGCGTCGAGGTACTCATCAGGCTGCTGACCTCCGGGCGTACCTGCAGGGCAATGCGTCCGTTGGGCAACAACGTCGGACTGAACAGCAGCGACACCCCATAAGGCTTGTATTCGATACCGACCACTTCGCGATTGACCGGCACTGGCACGGCCACTTCGCCGCCGGCCAGAAAACTCGCGGTCTGCCCTGTCATCGCGGTGATGTTCGGCTCGGCCAACACTTCAAGCACGCCATTGCTTTGCAGCGCTTCGAGCATGGCGTCGATATTGACGTTGCCTGATGCCAGCCCAGCGCTGATCACATTCGATGCGCCACCCGCCGCATCGGCAGCCAGTCCGCCGCCCGTGAGCAGGCCGAATGAAAAGGTGCCGTTGTTGAACAAGGCATTCCAGTTCACCCCGTAGCGCAGCAGCTCGGAGCGCGAGACTTCGGCGAAACGCACGCGGATATTCACCTGCGCCGACCCGGCGTAGGTGGCACTGTTGACCGTCGACTGAAAATTCTGCCCTTCGGTGCTCAACAAGGCATTGAGATCGGTGGCTTCGCCGACGTCCTGCACCGAGCCACTGGCGATTACTCGACTGCCCGAGGCGTTGATGCGCACCTGGCTCTGTGGGTGCAGCGCCTTGAGGGGGCGTGTCACTGCGGCAGTTCCGCTGCTTACCGCCAGGCTTAACGCCGCCGTCTCGCGACCTTCGCTGTCGAGCGCAATCAGGCTGGTCTGGCCAGCGGCCTTGCCGAACACGTAGATCACGCCGGGCGACACCACCTGCAAGTCAGCAATGCCCGGCTCGGCCACCATCACCGAATCGACAGGCGCCGAAAAATGCAGCACCCGACCTTCGCCGATGGCTAGATCGACAGTGCCCTTGGCGCCCTTGGCGATGGTTTCGGCACAAGCCCCCGTGGCGATGAGCAACATGCCCGCCGCGACGGTAAAAAACCGTAATACAGTTACTGAGGTCATAAGGCAGTCGCCAGAGGAGTGACAGCACCGGCCCTGGAGGCCGGACGTGCAATGACATCGGTCAGGCTGACAGTGCCGACCGCTTGAAGGTTGTATTCGGTGGCAAGCTCGCGAAACGACAGAACGGGCAATTGCAGCTCGCCGCGCACAATGAGACGGCGCATGCACCGACGCAGCTCCGAATGCACCAGCAATACCGTCAGGTCCGGGTCCGGAAGCACATCACACAGACGACGCAGCTGGACCAGCACCGTGCGGCCGATATCGTCCGGCAGCGAGTCGCGGTTCTTGTCCTGACGGCCCAGCGCGCCACGCAGTTGCTCTTCCAGCGCTGGTGCCAGCACAAAAGCACTGATCATCCTGTTGCGATCGGCGTACTGGTGGCTGATCTGCCGCGCCAGCCCGGCACGCAGATGCTCGGTCAGCCTTCCAGCATCGGACTCGGTACCGCCCCACTCGACCATCGACTCCAGCAGACCACGACGGTTGCGTATCGATACGCCCTCGGCAACCAGCAGGCGCAGGGCTTCTGCGACACGTTGCAGGGGCATGATGCGCAGCACTTCCTTGATCAGCTCGCCATACTTGCCCTCAAGCTGTTCAAGCATCAGGCGGGTTTCCTGAATGCCCAGAAAATCAGCAGCGTAACGACGCAACATGCGGTCCAGCACTTCGCGCAACACTTCATCAGCAAACAGAAAACCTATTCCGGCGTCCTGTAACGCGCCGACATGCTCGCGACCTATCCAACGACCGGGACGCGAGGCGATGGGCGACGGGGCTTCAACCGGCTCCAGGGAGATCAGCTGCGCGTGCAGCGGATCGTCCTGCAGCAACAGCAGTTTTGCGCCGAACTCCCCTTCGGTAACCGGTACACCTTCCAGCTCTACCTGAAAGCGATCTGCCGGCAGGGCTCGGTCCAGGTATACCTCGGGCACCGGCACCTCTACACCCAGTTCATTACGAATGTCGTGACACAGGGCTTCGATGCGCTGACGCAGGGGCTGCAATGGCGCGGCCTCCGCCAGACCGGCGCCAATACTCAGTAGCACTCGACTGTCGTGTGGTCGCTCTGCAGTGTCCAGTACACTCGCGAGCGCCACGGACGGTTCAGGCTCCGCCAACACGTCCTGCGTGGGCAGCTCTGCATGGACCAACGCCCGTGCTGCCCGGTTGTCGCGCCGCCAGAGCAGGAATGCGCTGCCGCCCAGCACCGCAGCCAGTCCGACGAATACCAACAACGGAAAGCCCGGCAGCATGCCGACGCCGAGCAAAATCACCGCAGTCAGCCCGAGCGCCCGGTGGCTGGCACTCAGTTGCCTGACAATCTCCGTGCCCAGATCGCGCTCTTCGCCATCACTGTTGACGCGCGTTACCACGGTGCCTGCTGCTACCGATATCAACAGCGCCGGAATCTGCGCGATGAGGCCGTCGCCAACCGTCAGCAAGGAATAGACATGCGCCGCCTCGGCAAACGGCATACCACGCTGGACCATGCCGATCATCATGCCGCCCAGCAGGTTGACGAACAGAATCACCAGCCCGGCAATGGCATCGCCCTTGACGAACTTCATGGCGCCGTCCATTGCCCCGAACATCTGGCTTTCGCGCTCCAGACGCGAACGACGGCTGCGCGCCTGTGCCTGATCGATATCGCCGTTGCGCAGATCGTTATCGATGCTCATCTGCTTGCCGGGCATCGCATCCAGGGTAAAGCGCGCGGCCACTTCGGCGACCCGTTCAGCGCCCTTGGTGATGACCACGAACTGCGCAACGGTAATGATCAGAAACACCACCAGCCCGACCACCACCTGGCCGGCAATTACAAAATCCCCGAACGCCTTGACAATATGCCCGGCATTGCCGTCCAGCAGGATCAGGCGCGTGGTGGTGATCGAGAGGGACAGACGAAACAGCGTGCTGAGCAGAATCAGCGGCGGCAGCGCCGAGAACTCCACCGAGTGGTGGATGTAGAACGCAACAATGAGAATCAGCAGGCTCAGGGCGATGTTGACGCCTATCAGCGCATCGACCAGATAGGTTGGCATCGGGATGATCATCATCGCAATGGCCATGAGCATGAACGCAACAATGATCACATCGGTGCGTTTGGAAGCAGTCTCGACCAGCCGGTTCAGCGCACTCATGAGGGTCATTGCGCAGCCCTCCGGGCATCCAGGTAACGTTTGAAGCACAGTCGCGCTTCGTCCTTACGCCCGGCCTTCCACAGGGCACGACTGCGCAGCAGGCGCAACGCGACGCTTTCACCCTGCTGCTCAACCAGCCTGTCCAGCGCGGCAAGCGCCCGGTCGGCGTCTCCGCTGTCAGTGAATGCCAGCACCAGACTGTGCAGCAGCGCGCTGTCCGTCGGTGCCAGCTGGATGGCTATCAGCAGCATCACCAGCGCCCGTTGCGGCTGACCACTGCGCCGGTACAGATCGCCCAGACCGGTGAGCAGTTCGACGCATTCGCGGTCCTGGCGCACACTCATGACTGCACCTGGGCACGTTGCTGTTCCAGCAACAGGCGGATATCGATTTCTTCACGAATCACGTCTTCCGCCAGCGCCCTGATCTCAGGATCGGCATCAAGCGTCGGCAAGACTTCGTCCAGCAGATAGCGCAGCACCTGCAATGAACGCGTGGTCCCGAACAACTGCGCATTAACGCTGGCGGCCTGCCCGGTCTGCTCCAGCTCACCGCGCAACGAACGGCGGGTTTTGCGTTCGCGCTGATCAAGCAATGCTTCGAACCGGGGCCCCTGACGTGGCTGCGGCGGAGCAACACGCTCGACGGCTGGCAAGGTAGTGGCGGACGGCAGCGCGGTGGGCCGCGGATCGACTTTCATAAGGTGAAGGCAAACCGTTCCTGACCGCGTACCAGGCGTACCTGATCACCGTCGATGCTGTCCAGCCTCCAGTTGTCCGGCAGCAGAGCGCCTGGATAGACGCGCTTGCCATGCTCGTCGATCACGTAGGGATTACGACCGAACCACACGGCCTGAAAACGCACGCGAGGCGTGGCGACGGGTGCGCTGGCATGCACCTTGGGCGTGAGGACAATATGCTGGCCGAAGCGGCTGTCGAAGGCCTGTTGAATTTTCAGCCAGCGGTCCTTGTCAGCGGCAGGGTAATCGCCTGCGACGCTGAGCTGGCCGCCCTCCTCGTGCACGCGCAATTGCACCAGGCTGGCGTTCTGCAGCGCATTTTCAAGCCAGCTGCGGGCCTGCACCAGCGTCGGAGCAATCCGGGTCGGCAAACCCACGTCTGTCGTTGAAGCACCTTGCGGGACGACTTGCGCCGGGGCGCGAAAGGCAAACGCGGTTGCGCACGTCACCAGCAGCAACAGCGCAGCCAGCGCCGGCCACTTCAGGGTCTGGACGATGCCTGACATTAACGCCGAAGACGTGAGCGAGGATGGCGCACTTCGCGTGCTGCGCAGGCGCAACTGGCTCTGGCCCAGCGACAACTCGACAGGCAGGTCGAGGCGCTGGCCATGTCCGAGACTGATCGACAGGTGCTTGCCAAGCCGGTCGACTACCGATACGTCGCCGCCCAGCGCCTCTATTGCAACTTGCCCGCAGGAAAAGCGCAGGCGCACGTGCCGCTGCGCCACATCAGCATCGCCCAGCACAAGGTCGGCCGACGCAGCGCTGCCAATCACGTAAACGGGTTTGCCAAGTGCCAGCGAAACACCCTGATGCAAACCATGGAGAATGTCGAGTTCGACGGCACCGCTCTCTTGCGCCGAAGCGTCGGGCGTCGCGCTCAATGAAATCAAGGCTGTCATGATCGAGTCACCACCGTGTGATCTACCGGAAACGGCGCGTCAAAGCCGGGTAAAACTGTCGATCGGAAGACTTTCCATGCGCAGTGGGTGCAGGCAGCTGCAGCGCTGCCTGCACGACAACGTCAGTTCTGCGGACGTTGCTTGGTAGCATCCAGCTCGGCTTTCTTGGCAGTGGAGATTTCAGTGATCTTGGCCGATTTCTCGATGGCCATATCAAAGGTGGCCGACATCTTTTCGATGGCTGCGTCGGAGTTGCCGGAGCTTACGGGTGGCGTCGAACTCATGTTGTTTCTCCTTGCTTGGCGTTGCTTCGAGGGGAAGTTTTATCTGCTTGAAACAGATCAAAGTGCCATCACCCAACAACTGGCAGCGATGTAGATGCACTTCACTGTGTGGCGAATTAATAGTAATCAGCGTCCGTTGTTCAATGCTGTGAAACGTTGTGAAATCAGCAATTCACAGACGATTAAAAGCAATGAACATCAGCGATATCAAACTGATATTTGTTTCTGGTTTATTTCTATTGAAATTATATTTTCATGTACGCCCTTACTGGGATACGGCTGTTTACGGGCCACCCGACGACGCACGCACTGTTTATTCACTCCTGTGAAATGTTGTGAAAAGCGTTTTCTCAACCGCCACTTTTCCCGTTGGAATGTTAGTGTCGGAAAAATAAGCAACGCACTTCATCATATTAAAACGAGACACAGTTCAAACTTTCCAGCCAGCCCGAACAGCACACACCGATTGATAAGCAAGGCCCTCCGGTATTGCGCGGCGATCTGTCGAGCGGCCTGACCCAAGTTCAGTGGTTAACAACAGGAGTTACATGCTATGTCGACGCCCACGATCAGTCCGACGCCTGGCCCTCTTCCCTCCCCGGCACCGGGCACCCACGCACGAACGCTATTCAATCAGGTGCTGCAGACCATCAATCGCAATGGCAGTCAGTACCGGCCAGCCGCCGCAGACGAGAACGCCCCGGCGCTGGGAGGTTATGCGTCCATAGAAAAACCGGGCACGGTGGCCGCTGACACAGTGCGTTACGTCACTGAAGAAGGCGATCATGTGCTGGTGAGCAAATCCATCACCCCGACGCTCTATCAACAGGTCGTCGAAGATCAACCCAAAGTCGCCGGGTTCAAGGCCAGTGTGGCGGCGGGCTATGCGCCAGCGACCACAGATGCCGCCGTGCCTGCGACGTTGAGCGGTTATGCACGTATCGGCGCGCCGGACGAGATGGGGCCTGGGCTGATTCGCTATGAAGCTGCTGACGGCAGTAAAGTCATCGTGTCGCAGCAACAGAACCCGGAACTCTTCAAGCAAGTAGCGTCGGACTTCAAGTCGCTGTCCGGTGTCGCCAGCAGTCAGCAAGAGGGTTATCGCGTCGCAGGCGCGGACGAAAAACCTCCCGAAAAACTGGGGGACTTTGCGGTGATCGGCCCGATAGACGAAGCTGGACCGGGCGTGATGCGCTATGTGGATCGCGCCGGCAATAAGGTCGTGGTGGCCCAGCGGGATAACCCCGAGCTGTACAGCGCTGCAAAAGATGCATTCAAAACCCTTACCGGGCTGAGCAAAAGTGAAGCCGAAGGTTATCGAAAGGCCGGCGACAACGAGGTCTGGCCACCGGTATTCGGCACCACCGTCGGCCCGCCGAATGAAGCCGGGCCGGACACCATTCGTTACGAGCACAACGGCGAAAAAGTGGTGGTCGCCCGCGACGATAATCCCAAGTTGTTTGATTACCTGACAGCCCTGCAGACCGTTGTTACCGACCCGGAGAAAAGATCGGCGATGGAAAAAGCGGTCAACAACGGGCAAATCCTCGCCGATGGCAATACCCCCCTCCCCGGTCTGAACGACATTGTCGAGTTCAACTGGATACCCGGCCAGGAAGAGAGCCAGATCAGCTACCGCAATCAGAAAGGCGAAAATATCGTCGTCACTGAAGCACTGACCCCTGATCTGTTTGAAAAAGTTACCACCCTTCATGACGCGTGGAACAAGATCAACAGTAGCCGCGAAGAAGGCTACAAACTGGCAGAACCCAATGACTTCCTGAAAAATCAGAACATCACGATCGGCTCGCCGGACGAGCTGGGCTCAGGGCTTATCCGCTTTGAAAACGGTGACGGAAAGTTCATCGTGTCCAAGGATGCAAGCCCGCAGCTGTACGATGACGTCGTGGAAAAATGGAACGAGCTGGGCACCGGCAATATCAGTGAGACCCGCAGCAAGCACAACCTGCCTGCCGTGGGCGATGTGGATCTGATGGGTCAGAAAACCGGCGTGAAGGCCGACAAGGATGACGAAAAGTCCGAAGAGCTCAACGTCGGTGAACTGGCGACCAAGGAACTGCTCGATCAGTACCGTGAAGGTGTGAAAAAGGGTGAAATCCCCAAGGACGACCCGCGCGCCAAACTGGTCCGCGCCATAGAAGCACAGGCTGCCTACGACAACGGGCGCGGCCTGACCGGCTATGAAGAGGCACAAGGTGCATTCGGTGGCACCTGGCGCGAGTTCGACAGCAAACAGACCCAGCTCAGTTCGGCCGACATGCACGACATCATTGATGGCGGCAAGCTGCAGGAGCAACTGACCACCCTGTTTTCCGACCCCACGGTGCAGCAGGACTACCAGAGCAAAATGACCGATGCGCTGGACAAGGTGCCCAACAAGGATGCAATCAAACAGAAGCTGCTCGACCTGACCGCCAACCCCGATTACGTGCTTTACCTCAAGGACCTGAAAAATCAGGGGCTTGGTCAGGAAGCGCAAAAGGACCTGAGCGACACGCTGTCCTCGCTGGCGCTGGTGGATCCAGAGGGTGCCAGCAAGGCCGCTCAATCCATCCAGGCCGATGGCCTGACCAGCGACCTCAATGATCTGGTCGCTGACCCGTCAAAAATTAGTGACGAGAACAATGCGCTGGCGACCAAGGACCTGTTCGGCTTGCTCAAGGCAGAACTCAAAGGTTTTCTGGTGGACATGCCCCGCTTCCTGCAACCGACCTTCGAGAAATTTATTCAGGAAGGTGTTGTGGGCAACGCCAAGCCCGCCGACATCGCCAAAGCGCTGAAGGAGATCGGCGATGCCTATCAAAAAAATGGCACGGTCAGCGAGGCGGACATCAAGACAGCCTTGTCCAAACCCTACATCCCGGTCGCTGATCGCGGCAAGCTGGGTGAAATCTTCAACACCCTCAACAGTAAGGGCGTGATGGGCTCTGTGGCAGGCGGCGTGTCGCTGTTCTCGGCGATTTATCAACTGGTCGGTAACGGCGGGAAGCTTGGCGAAACACCGATTCAACGTCTGGGCATTGCCAAGGATTTTCTGAGCTTTGCTGGCGGTGCCAGCCATTTTGTCCGTCTGGCTGATCAGGTCGGCGATCTGATGGGTAAAGGCGGCCTGGTGGACATGCTCGGGCTGGACAAGACGTTACCGGAAATCTGGGGCAAGGAAAGCTTCGGCAAGTCCAAGGAAGTAAGAGTCAGTGGCATCTCCGCCAGTAACCTGAGCGAGATCCGCACCGCGCTGGACGCGACGGACGATTACCGGCTCAGTTCCACGCTGGGTGACATGGCGGGTGGCGCAGAAGCCGAGCGGCAGGCGATGGGAGGAATCACCCAGCGCCTCAATGACGCTGTGCAGGCATCAGGCGCCAAGCTGCCTTCTGCAACTGCCAGCAAGATCGCAGGTTCGGTGGTCAAGGTACTGGGGCCTGCGACGGATCTGGCAGGCGGCTTCGCCGACATCGTGCTGGGCGCATTCACCATTAAGGATGGCGTCAAATCCGGAGACAAGCTCGCGCAGGCCGCTGGTGGGCTGCAAATCGCCGGCGGTGCGTTCGGCGCGTCAGCCGGGGTGCTGGGAACGGCCGCTTTGGTCGGTGCAGGGGGCGCTGCGGCCACCGCGCTGGCCGGGCCGTTCTTTCTGGTCGGGGTGGTGATTGCCGTAGTAGGCGGAATTATCGGTTACTTCGTCGACCATAATAAAAAGCAGAAAGCCTCGGAAAAAGAGAACGACTGGTACCGTGATCTGGCGGCTGACGGGGTGTTGCAAGCCGACTGGGGCGACAAGGTGGAATACGCGCACTACTCGATCCATCACTATAAAGAGCGCGAAGCACCGGAAGACGACAGCCTGTTCCGCTTCCAGAGCGCCGAATGGAAACACTTCGACGAGACGCCACAGAAGGACGGCTCTTCCACTAACCGCCTTGATGGTGAACTCCATGTGGAATACGGTGAGCCGCACAAATCGCCGGATCAACAGAAGCGTGACGAGTTGCGAGAGGCGCCTCGCTGGAGTGGCTCGAAAGTCTGACGCCACCGACTGATGGCAGACAAGCCGCCTGCGGCAGGCGGCTTGCCGGCTAATCAAGGCGCGCCGAACAGCATGGTCCAGTAAATACCGTAATCGGTGTTGCTGCCCGTCGCGTACGCCGTGCCCATTTCAGTGAACATCGGGTTCATCAGGTTGGCGCAGTGTCCAGGGCTGGCCAGCCAGCTGGCCATCGCCTTGCTTGCAGAGCTCTGCCCTGCGGCGATGTTTTCACCAATCTGCCGTCCACCATAGCCCGCCGCGCGTGCACGATCGGCGGGTGAATCGTTATCGAAGCCGCGATGGTTGAAGTAGTTTTCGCTGGCCATCGACTGGCTGTGCCCTTGCGCGGCCATTTCCAGTGTGGTGTTCCAGGCCAGTGGGCGAGCCGACGGAAAAGGTCGTTTGCCACACATCCGCGGCTTGGCCCGCGCCGCATTGACCTGCGCCAGCAACAGTCGGCCAGCAGAACGCGCATCTTCCAGCTTGCTGCTGTCGATCAACGGCTTGGCCAGCACCACACGCCAATCGGCGCCTTCCTGAGTAATACCGATGTCAGCGTACTGCGGGTCGAGTAAAGCGCTGCAGTAGCGGCTTTTGAGCATACCGAACGCTTCGCTGGCGCTCTGCGCACCGACCAGCCGGAGGGTCCGCACCGTCACCGCCTGGTAACCCGAGGCTTTGAGCGCCTCGCGAGAACTACCGGAAAAATCAATTGGCAAGGCCACGTTCGCTTTGAGCACCAACGGCCTGGAGGCCTTGGGCGTGTTTGCTTCACAACGCTGCGGCTGAGCACGATAGTCGTTGACCGACTCGACCAGCTGTTGCTCGCCACTGGCACTGGCGGCGCCGGCAAGCGGTGCCAGCAGCGCGACAAGAGACCAGGAAAGAAAACGCAATTGAGGCATTGGGGGCTGGCTCTGGAGGGATGATGACCGCTGTGCGCCTTGATTTTCAGGGCCCGAATAGGACCCTGAAAAGCGCACAAGGTTCATGCATATTTTTCTGCTTTTAATCAATAGGAGAGCTTCAGCCCACGTCAGCCTTTCGCCAGGCCGACGCTGCGAGTTCCAGTCCGTCGATGATCAGCTTCAGGCCGAACCTGAACTCATCCTCCACCGAAATACCGGGCAGATGGCGTCCGGCGGTGGCAATGGCCGGGTATTCGCTCGCATCAAGCGCGGCGAAAAACTCGACCAGCTCCTCACCTTCCGCAGCCTCGCTTGAGGCGTTTGAATGCTGTTGTATGGCGAACCCCAGTACATAGTGAGCGACCGATGTATAGGCACGGGCAGCCAGCTCGGCAGGGAAGTCATTAGCCAGAAACAGCGCAATGCCCTGTTCGCGGCGCTTGAGCCCGTTAGGCCCGATGGGTATCTGCGACACCAGCAACGGCAAGATGCCCGGATGCCTGCGCAGCACGCCATAAAGGCGCTCGGCCCCGGATGCGCAGGCCTTTTGACAGGAATGTCCGCCGCTGCCCCGCCCTTGTAGTGCGTGTTCAGCCACCTTGGGCTGATCCGTACGCATTTCGCCCAGCACGCTATCGACCACGTAAATCAGTATCTCGTCCTTGCTGGCGAAATGCCGATAGAGCGTCGCCGTCCCGGACCCAAGGCGCTCGGCAAGCATGCGCATATTGAACGCCTGCGCGCCTACCTCATCGACCGTCTCCAGCGCAGTGGCAATGATCGGCCTGTGTCCAATGCCGCATTCAAACCTGTTCCAGTTGATGATGCGCCTGGACGCCGACGAACCCGTTCCGGAGCTGTCAGAGCACACCCTCCAGACCCGTTGGCTGGCAGCCACCGGCGAGAAGAAGATTCGCCTGCACAGCCCGACGTGGCTTTCAGTGTTCCGGCCCAATGTGCGCCTGGCCGAGCGCTATCGGGTCGAACGGGTGTTTCTTGCGGGCGACGCTGCCCATGTGCACACCCCCGCAGGCGCACAAGGCCTCAATACCGGCGTGCAGGACGCCTGGAACCTGGGCTGGAAACTCGCAGCGGTGCTGGGGGGCGCGCCCGAAACACTGCTCGACACCTACGAAGAGGAACGCAGACCGGTGGCGGCGGCAGTGCTGGAGTTGTCCAGCGAACTGTTCAATAACACCACCGGGGCCGGCATACCCAAGTTCAGGCGTGGCGACAAGGAGCGGCAATTGTTGCTCAACTACCGCGGCAGGTCGCTTTCGGTGAACAGTAACGACAACGTCGAAGGCAAGGTCCAGGCAGGCGACCGCGCGCCCGATGCCACCTGCTCCCAGCAGCGCTCCGGGAGCACACAGCTGTTCGACGTCTTCAGGGGCGGGCATTTCACATTGCTGGCGTTCGGTGCGCATGCCATCGCGGCGGTGCAAGCGTTCGACAGCCACGACAAGCGCTGCCTGCAGGCCTTTGCCGTGCGGCCCGCGTACATCGGTGATGACCGCGACGGTCTGGTTGATGAAGCCGCTCAGGCTTGCCAAGCCTATGGCGTGAGCGCTGAGGAAAACATCATTTTTCTGGTACGGCCCGACGGGTATGTCGGTCTGGTGGCCGTGGACGACTTCGCGGCAGCCATCGAGCGCTATCTGGCCAGGGTGACCGGCACACCCGGCCAGATCACCCACAGCGACATGCAAACGACACGCGCCATCGCACACTGATGCACGTCAGAAAGATCACTCAGAGAGCCACCTTCATGAAACACTTTTTCCTTCCCGCACTGACCGTTGTTGCCTTGCCTGCCCTGTCGTTGCCGTTCGCCCACGCTGAACCCGGCGATTTCAGCCTGGGCCTGGGCGCGGCAATCAGCGAGAGCCCTTATGCAGGCGTCGGCACACAGGTCAATCCGATCCCGCTGATTAAATATGAAGGCGAACGCTTTTACGTGAACGGTGTAACCGCGGGTTACCACCTGATCAACACCGAGTCGTTCTCCCTCGATGCCATTGTTGCCCTGCAGATGGACGGCATCGATCGTGACGACTTTGGTCGCCGCGAACTGGCCAGAAACGGCATCGACCGCGACCTGCTGGAAGACCGCGACAACGGCATCGACGCAGGACTGGCCGCCAAACTGCGCGGCTCTGCCGGCCAGCTTGAAGTGGTCGCCAAAAACGACATCAGCGGTGCCAGCGATGGCTACTCGCTGAACCTTGAATACGCGTACCCCTTCACCTGGGGCAACACCCGCTTCAAGCCCAACACCGGTGCCACCCATATGTCTGGCAACCTGGTGGATTACTACTACGGTACTCTGAAAGAAGAAGAGCAACGCGGCATTGCCCAGTACCGCCCAGGCAGCGCCACGGTGTCCTATGTGGGGCTTGGATTCTCCCAACCCATCGGCAAACAATGGGAAGTCTCGGGCAACCTGCGCTACAGCGCACTGCCGGATGAACTGAGCGACAGCCCGCTGTTGGAGCGTGACACAGACAGTTCCACGTCGATGTTCATCGGCATTTCGAGGAAGTTCTGATGCAGCAAACTGCCTGTGCAGCGCCTGAAATCGACTCACTGTGAGCCCATCATGATCGAACGATCACTGAGTGTTTTAATCGTCGAAGACAATCTGGCGCTGGCCGCAAAGGATCAACTGGACGACAAGCTACTGGGCTTTGAATCGGGCGCGGACGATTACATCGTCAAACCGCTGGCCCTGCCTGAGCTGGAAATTCGTCTGCGGGTGCTGGCCGCGCGCAGTCACAAGCGCTCGGATGTGCGGCAGGTGCTGGAAGTCGCTGATCTGTGTTTCGACCTTGGCACATAAACCATCATGCGTGGCGGCGTCCAGCTGCCCTTTTCGCCGATCCGACGAACCCTGCTGGAGGGTTCTGATGCGCAACTCGCCGCACGTTGTCACACGCGCGCAGCTGGAGCTGCTCATCTGGGGCGACAGCGTGCCCGACGGTGATCTGCTGCCGCATCGCCATCGGCAACCTGTTGCGCAATGCCGCCGAAATACCTACGACGGAACAATTGCCGTGCAACTCAAGGAAGGCGTGTTGAGCGTGACCGATTCGGGCGAAGGCTTCGACACGGCGCAAGCCGACCGCCACTACCTGTCACTGCTGAGAAACTCGACCAGAACAGGCATCGGGAAAGGCCTGGGGCTGTTCCTGGTGCGGCGAATCTGCGAGCGTTTTCAGTGGACGCTGCCCCTCGAATCGATGCCGACACTGGGCACCCGCGCGAGGCTGGACTTTCGGGTTCAGACAGTGCAGTACCCGTCAGCCTGATAATAAATGCATACTAACGCTGGCATACTTATTAGATGATCACCACCATACAATCATCGATGCCTGCCTATTAATAAGCACACTAAGTTAAACTTTGTTCATGTTTCGATGAGTATTATTATCGCAACAAACAACGTACATTATCGAAATAGAACCTCACTCAGCCATTCAGCAACTTGTCGCTATTCAATCATTCATCCACGCAGAGGAAACATCATGAACCGAGTAACAGCAAAGTCCGCATTGAAAGTTCTCGTTGTCACAACCGTTGCAATCATCGGCCTGCAGGGCACGGCATTTGCCGCCACCGGTATACAAACCGCACCCGCTGTCGATGGCAAACACGCGCTCGTGCAAGAGGCCGGCAAGACTGAAGCCACCCGCACCACATCGGCACCACTGCAAGTAGCGACGAGGCTGAAAAGCGGCTTGCGTATCAACACCGCCTGTGATGATACCGGCCTCCCTTGCCCTCGCGGCTAAAAGCACCTCACCGAAACAGCAGCCGCACCTTAAACGTTGCGGCTGCTCTGTACTGCAAAATTGAAGTCAACAGCCGACACGCTCAGAGCGCCGCCTCCAGCTTGCGCCCCAGCACCCGGTGGTACTCGCGACGAGCAGTCTGCTCGGTAAACTCGCCCGACCATTTGGAGACAACCACTGTTGCCACGCTGTTACCAATGGTATTGCAGGTCGCGATGGCCATCGACATGAACCGATAGACACCGAACAGCAGCGCCAGGCCCTCGGCGGGCAGCACGCCAATGGCTGTCACTGTGGCGGCAAACACCACGAAACTGCCACCGGACACCGCTGCCGCACCTTTGGAGGTCACCAGCATGATCGCGATGATACCCAACTGCTGCTCCCAGCTCAGCGGCACACCGTAGGCATTGGCGATAAATAGCACGCATAACGACATGTAAATCGACGTGCCGTCCAGATTGAATGCATAACCGGTGGGCAGCACCAGGCCGACGCTTTGTTTCGAGCAACCGAATTTTTCCAGTTTCTGTAGCAGGCGCGGCAAGGCGCTTTCCGAAGAAGCGGTGCCCAGTACGATGAAAATTTCATCCTTGATGTACTTGAGGAAACGCCACAGGCTGAAACCGGAAATCCGGCACACAATGCCCAGCACAACAAAGATGAAAAACGCGATGCACAGATAAAACATCAGCACCAGATTGGCCAGCGACATCAGCACTGCGGTCCCGTTGCTGCCCACTGCGTAGGCCACCGAACCAAATGCACCCAGCGGCGCGAACTTCATGATCAGGTTGATGAACTCGAAGAAACATTCGGAAATCCGGCTCAGGCCTTCTTCGATCACTGTCCGACGTTCCTCCTTGAGTGACAGCAGGGCAAAACCGAACAGCACGGAAATCACCAGCACCTGCAGCAACTGGCCACCGGCGAACGCACCGACGAAATTATCCGGAAAGATTCCGTAGATGAAATCCATCGTCGAAGCCGGTGCGTGCCCTTTGGCGACCGCCGCTGCCGATGCGGCAGCCGTAGCGCTACTGGGGTGCGCGTCGTGCATGCCAGAACCGATCTGCAGCAGGTTGCCCCACAGCAAGCCGATCGCCAAAGCAATGGTCGACACCACTTCGAAATAAATCAACGCACGCAACCCTACTTTTCCGACGCGTTTGATATCCCCCGCCGATGCGATGCCATGCACAACGGTGAAAAACACCAATGGCGCAACGGCGGTCTTGATCAGTTTGAGAAAAATGTCGCCGAGAATCTTGAATTTGGCAGCCAGCTCTGGAGCGATAAAGCCAAAGGCGATACCCAACAGCATGGCGGCTACTACCTGAAACGTCAGGTCTCTGTAGAACGGTTTCTTGCTGTATGAAGACATGTCTGCGATCTCGTTGTTGTTATTAAGAGCGGCTGCAGGACTGTTCGCCTCCGGGTGAACCAGAGGCGAGATGACTCAACGTTTAATAGCACCAGGACGCGCAAGGGCGATGTCCACCATTTGCGGCGCAAGCCCCAGGTAATTGGCCGGATCGGTCAAACGCTTGAGTTCTTCGATATCCAGTTGCGCTGTGGCTTCGCCTTGCGCCAACAGTGCATCCAGCAGGCTGATGCGCTGATCGTTGGCCATGCGGCAGGCGGCATACACCACGTCGTGAGCAACCTGACGGCCGAGCGCTGGTGCGAGGCCCATCATCACCGCTTCGGCAACGATCAGCCCCTGAGTCATGTCCAGGTTCTGACGCATACGTTCGGTACGCACCTCCAGCCCGGCGAGCATGAACTTCGCCTGTCCCAGAGACGCTGCGCTGAGGGCGAAAGCCTCTGGAATGGCGATCCACTCGGCTTGCCACGGGCCTGTGGAACGCTCGAAATCCTGAATCATGGCATCCAGCATCAGCCCGGCGTGCTGACGTACCCCCTTGGCCGCGGCATACATCAGTTCGCACGATATCGGGTTGCGCTTCTGCGGCATGGTGCTGCTGGCGCCACGTCCTTTGACAAAGGGCTCGTACACCTCGCCCAACTCGCTGGTCATCATCATCATGACGTCCAGCGCAACCTTGCCGAGCGAGCCGGTCACCAGCCCCAGAAAGTTGAGTGTCTCCGCAAGACCATCACGCGCCACATGCCATGTCGCCTGCGGCACACCCAGTTGCAGTTCGCTCATCAGCGCTTCCTGCACCTCCAGCCCCTTGTCGCCCAATGAGGCAAGCGTACCGGCAGCTCCCGCAAACTGACCGATCTCAACACGCGGACGCAGCTCGACCAGACGCTCTGCGTGACGGTCAAACATACTCAGCCATACCGCACATTTGTAACCGAAGGTGATCGGCAGCGCATGTTGCAGGTGGGTACGCCCCGCCATCGGCGTAGTGCGATAACGCAACGCGAGGTCAGCAAGCAAACCACGTACGGCCTGGATATCACGCTCGACGATGGCCAGCGCAGCGCGCACCTGCAGTACAACGGCGGTGTCCATTATGTCTTGGGTGGTTGCGCCCCAATGCACATAACGGCCAGCCTCGCCGCAGGTTTTTGACAACTGCTCCACCAGCGGCAGGATGGGATAACCGACGATCTCGGTTTCATGCTGCATAAGCGTCAGATCAAGCGACTCGTAGGTGGCCAGCGCAGCGATCTGTTCGGCGGCGTCAGCAGGAATAACGCCGCACCGGGCTTCGGCGCGGGCCAGCGCCACTTCTACTTCGATGTAACGTTCGATGAGGGACTTATCGGAAAACACAGCGCGCATTTCGGCGGTGCCGAACATGTCGCGAAACAGGGCGGAGTCAAAAACGGTGCTGGACATGAGCGAGGTCCTGATTATGTTGTTATTGATCGTACATATTATATATGTCCGTACATAATTCTTACGCCCGCACTGATACACTGTCAACTCGCTTAAACCACAGAGCTGACAAAAGGCATGAACGAAACACGTTACGCAGTGGTTGCCAAAGACCTGATCGAGGCCATCGCCAGTGGTCGTTACCCGGTCGGCTCGCTGCTGCCGACCGAGTTTGAGTTGTGCGAGCTTTACGCCGTCAGCCGCCATACAGTTCGCGCCGCAATTACCCAGTTGCAGACGCAGGGCCTGGTGTCACGACGCAAGCGTGTCGGCACGCGGGTCGAATCGGCATCGCCCAGAGGCGGCTATTCGCAATCGCTGGCGACCGTTGCAGATCTGGCGCATCTGGCCGAAACCCAAGTGCGCAGCATCCGGAACGTCAGCCATTTTGTGGCAGACATCGCCCAGGCCAGGCGTCTGGGGCTGATACCGGGAGAGCACTACTTTTGTGTGTCAAGCATTCGGGTTGACTGCGACAACCCGCTGGCACCGCTGTGCTGGACCGACGTATACGCTCAGGAAATTTACAGCGAGGTGATCGAACTGGCCCGCGAGCAGCCCGGAGAACTGATCGCAGCATTGATCGAACAGCATTTTGGCCGCCATATCGAGGTGATCGACCAGCAGGTACGCGCCGTACTGTTGACGAACGAAAACGCCAAAAGCCTGAATGCAGAGACAGGCTCACCGGGACTGAAGATTCTGCGTCAGTATCGTGATGACACAGGCGTCTTGATGGTGGTGTCAGAAACCATTCATCCCGAAGACCGCTTTACGCTGGTTACGCAGATGAGGCGCGAGAAGGGATTGAATTCGGTGTGACGGCAAGGCGCTGGCTCATGGGAGCCAGCGCCCTGTGCAGCTCAGCGACGCTTCATCCGGTCGATGATCACCGCCAGCAACAGAATCGTGCCGCGAATCACGTACTGGTAGAAGGTGTCGATGTTCTTCAGGTTCATCGCGTTCTCGATGATTGCCAGAATCAGCACGCCTGCGATCACATGACGAATCATGCCGATACCGCCGCTCAGCGAGACACCGCCCAGCACACAGGCCGAGATGATGGTCAACTCAAAGCCCTGGCCGATCATCGGTTGGCCCGAGGTCATGCGGGAGGCCAGCACTACACCCGCCAGTGCGCCGATCAGGCCGTGTACCGCGAAGATGATGATCTTGGTGCGATCGACATGCACGCCTGCCAGCAACGCAGCTTCCTGGTTACCGCCGATGGCCATGGTGTTGCGCCCGTAGGTGGTGTAGTTGAGCAGCCAGCCGAAGAACATGAAGCAGGCAATGGTGATCAGGATGGGCACCGGCACGCCGTAGATCTGGCCATTACCGAAGATGAAGAAGTCTTCGTTGGAAACACCGACGGCCTTGCCGTTGGAGAAGATATAGGCCAGCCCGCGTACGATCTGCATGGTCGCCAATGTCGCGATCAGCGCATTGATGCGCAGCTTGGCGATGACGATGCCGTTGATAAGGCCCACCACAAGCCCCAGCGCCAGCGCTGCCGACACACCGAGAAACACGCTGTCGGTGTCGCGAATGACGATACCGGCAATGACCCCGGAGCAAGCCAGCACCGAGCCCACCGATAAGTCGAAGTGCCCGGACGCCAGGCAGAACAGCATGGTGCAGGCGGCAATACCCACAGTAGAAATCGCCAGGCCAAGACCGCGCATGTTCAGGGGCGACATGAAGTTGTCGATGAACACGGCACACAGCAGGAAGATTCCCACGGCAGCCAGGAGCATCACCCAGTCATCGACAAAACGACGCAGGTTCATGCCCTGACGGGGAGCCTGAAGGCTGGATTCGGTAGACATACGCACCTCTTTTTTATTGTTCATGGTCAGGGGACCGTTTTAGCCGCGCGTGCGTGGCAGAGCCAATTGCAGAAGTCGCGACTCGTCAGCCTCGTCGCGGTTGAGTTCACCGGTAATGGCGCCTTCGCTCATCACTAGAATGCGATCGGAAATGCCCATGACTTCCATCAGGTCGCTGGACACCACGATCACGGCAATGCCATCGGCGGCCAGCTTGTGAATGATCTCGTAGATCTCGGATTTGGCACCGACATCGATGCCGCGAGTGGGCTCGTCCAGCAACAGCACTTTCATCGGCATCGACAGCCAGCGGCCGAGAATGGCCTTCTGCTGATTACCGCCGGACAGGAACATTATCTGTTGCTCGGGCGATGGCGTCTTGACGTTCATCGACTTGATCTGAGTACGCGCGTTGTCCCGCTCCCAGCCGCCCTGGATCAGGCAGCCGAGATTCACATGACGGGGCCGCGCACCGATGTTGATGTTCTCCGCGACGCTGGACAGCGGCACGATACCTTCTTTCTTGCGGTCTTCCGGGCAGAGCAGCCCCCCGGCCGCAATGGCATCACGCGGCGACTTCAAGGTCAGCGGCTGGCCGTCCAGTTGCAGGCTGCCGGCAGTGCTGCGCGTCAGCCCGGAAAGAATGCGAAACAACTCGGTACGACCCGCGCCCACCAGCCCGAAAAAGCCCAGTACCTCGCCTTTCTGCACAGTGAAGCTCACAGGCTCCTGCAAGCCCGGCCCCAACAGACCGGTCACCCGCAGGCTCGGCCCCTGATGCTGACGTGGACGATAGTTGTAGATGTCCTGAATATCGCGACCGACCATGCAAGTCACCAGCCGGTCGTGGTCCAGATCAGCCATCTGCTCGAAGGTTTTGACAAAGCGACCGTCCTTGAAGACGGTCACGGCATCGCAAACGCGGAAGATTTCTTCCATGCGATGCGACACATAAAGAATCACCCTGCCCTCATCCCGCAGCCGCACGATGATCGCCATCAAACGGTCAATTTCACGTGCCGACAGGCTGCTGGTGGGTTCGTCGAAAGCAATGACATGAGCGTTGCGCGACATGGCCTTGGCGATTTCCACCAGTTGCCGCTGGCCCAACGACAGGTCGCCCAAGCGAGTACGCGGGTCGATCTCGTCGGCCAGACCTTTGAGCAACTCACCGGCCCGACGGTACATGGCGCCGCGATTGATCAGGCCAAAACGGTTGGGCATATGCCCGAGCAGCAGGTTCTCGGCGACGGTCATTTCCGGCACCAGATGCAGCTCCTGGTGAATCACCGCCACACCCGCCGCGATACTTTCGGCAGTGGATTTGAACTGGTAGCTGTGCTCACCGATCTGCAGGGCGCCGCTGTTGGGCTGATAAGAGCCGCCCAGAATCTTCAGCAGCGTGGATTTGCCTGCGCCGTTCTCCCCCATCAGCGCATGGACACTGCCAGGGCGGGCCTCGAAGCTGATGTCCGAAAGCGCCTTGACGCCGGGAAATACCTTGCCGATGCCATTGAAGCGCAAGGCACCGCCTGTGGCTGTTTGCTCGATAGCCTGTTGCATGAAACCAACCTCCTCGCACGTGTGAGGGGCCTGAAAATCAGGCCCCTCGTTCAGCTCACTTCCACAGACCGATCTTGGTCAATACTTCCTGGAAGTTGGCGCGGGTGATCAATGTCACGTCGTCCATGGCGGTGTATTTAGGCGGCTCCACACCTTCGGTGACCCACTTATACATATACAGCGCGGTGTTGTAGCCTTCCTTGTCCGGGCTTGGCAGCATCGAGCCAAAGAAGCCGCTTTCCTTTTTCTTCAGTTCGTCGATGGCATCGGTGCCGTTGATGCCGATACCGATCACGTTTTTGGCGCTGAAACCGTTGCTGGCGGTAGCGCGTACGCCACCCAGTACGGTGTTGTCGTTCATGCCGCCGATGATCAGGTTTTTCGCATCGCCCGGCAGTTTTGGCAGCGCCGAGTTGGTGGCGTCCATGCTGCCCGGTACATCAAGGGTTTTCTGCGCGGTGAACAGGATGTGATCTTTCGGCAAACCGGCCTCTTCAAGCGCCTTCACAGAACCGTCGGTGCGTTTCTTGCCGGTGTCCAGTTCGTTGTAGGTGTTGATGATCGCGTAGGTGCCTTTCCATCCGCCCTCATCCCACTTGCGGTTCTTCGCTTCGGTGGCCATGGCGGCCCCCTGCTTCTGGCCCACTTCGAAGGCTGCCATGCCCAGATACGGCACGTCCTCCATGAAGTTGCCTTTGGCGTCGACAAAACGATCGTCCACGGCCATGACTTTCAGGCCGAGCGCCTTGGCCTTGGCCACGATTGCAGGGCCCAGAGAAACATCGGGCGGGCAGATCACAAAGCCCTTGGCGCCGTTGGCGGCCAGGCTGTCGATAGCGGAAAGGGTCTTTTCACCGTCTGGCACGGCAATCTTGAGCACCGTAAAACCATGCTCCTTGCCGGCTTTTTCGGCAAATGCCCATTCGGTCTGGAACCACGGCTCTTCAGCCTGCTTGACCAGGAAGCCGATTTTGACTTCTTCAGCGGCAGAGGTGACGCCACTCATGCCGAGAATGGCAGTGGTGACGGCGGCACAGCACAGGGAACGAATCCCGTGACGACTCAACATAGCTAACTCCTTATTTTTATTGAATAGCTACAACGTTCAGCGAGGTGGCGGTCGAGAACGCGGATGCGCCCAGAACCGATCAAATAGTCATACCATATAATGAATGACCGCTATGTAACCGAATGTCACTCTTGTAAATGCGGTCGGCCGCGCACGCTTCGTCAGCCTGCAAACCGCTGACATGCCTTGCCGCTGACGCCGACGTGCGCCATCAGTACCGCGCCGTCGAACTGGCCATGCGCATCGCCAGGCGCTGCACTGGTGACATACAGCGTCTGCAGGTCGGGACCTGCGAACACGCAACTGGTGGGATGGCTGACCGGTAAATCGACAACCCGATCGACGCTGCCATCGGGCGCAAAGCGGATCAGGCAACTGCCACCCCAGCGTGCGTTCCAGACATAGCCCTGGGCATCCATCGCCGAACCGTCGGGCGAACCACGGCTTTGCTCGGCCGCCCAGATCTGGCGTGGCCCCAGCGTGCCATCTGCCAGCACGGGGTATTGGTAGATAACCTCATCGAGGGTATCGGCGCTGTACAGCACGCTGCTGTCGGCATTCCAGAGCAAAGTGTTGACGATGCCCTGCCCGTCCAGCAAACGCGTCACACTCGCGTCGGCATCGACCCGAAATAGCCCGCCCGAACGACGAACCAGAGGTACATCGCCGCCTTCAGCATCGATATTGTTCTGCATGCTGCCCAGCCAGAGGCGACCGCTCGTATCGCAGCGGGCTTCGTTGGCGCGGTTACCGGGGGTAGGGTCTGCCACGCAGAACAATGACAATGAGGTTTTTTCAGAGGTCAGGTCCAGGCGATAGACGCCGCTGGCCAGTGTCACCAGGGCATCGCCCTGCTCAGTGGGGATAAACGCAGACACCGGCTCGGGCATGCGCCATTGACGATACTCCCCGGCGATCAGCCGACAGGCCAGAAATCCGGCAATGTCGACCCAGTACAGGGCATGTTCTTCGGCATCCCAGAAGGCGCCTTCGGCCAGTTTGAAACGGTGCTCGGAAACGGGCAGCCAGTTCATGAAAAATGTCCTTTGTTATTGTTGTAAAGGCACTTTTTGATGTGTCTGTGTTGCTTCTGCAAGCATGGCACGGCTTATGAGGCGCGTTGCCAGCCTGCGCATCCCGACAGCCCGATTCTCGTGGATTGGGCCTGCCGGGCGAAAAAGCAGGGTCAGATCGGCTAAGGTGGCTCGACGCGCTTGCACGCTGCCTTCTACCGCTCAGTACCGCTTGCACTACTAAATAGTATTACAATTCATTTTTCAAGCGGCATTTTATCGACTATAAATGCATGCATCGGATGAAATCCGGTCAAATAGTCTTACCAATAACAATAAAAGCGGGTAGATCAGATGAAAAAGCATGCTCTTCTCAGCACCTTCGGACTGTCCTTGATGATCAGCACCTTGACCGCACAGGCCGCAGCACTCTCCAGCGAACACAGCGCTTTTGGCCAACTGCCCGACGGCACCGCCGTCGAGAAATATACCCTGCGCAACAGCCATGGCGTGCAGGCCAGCATCATCACTTATGGCGCAACCCTGCAATCACTGCTGGTGCCCGACAAGGCTGGCAAGGTGGATGACATCGTGCTGGGCTTCGACGACGTGCAGGGCTATCAGAACAACGGCACGGTCTATTTCGGCGCGACCATCGGTCGCTTCGGCAACCGACTGGCGGGCGGCAAATTCAGTCTGGACGGCAAGACCTACCAGGTTCCGCAGAACGACAAAACCAATGCCCTGCACGGCGGCGACAAAGGTTTCGACAAGCGACTCTGGAAGGCGGAAGAAACCAAGACCGCTGATTCGGTCGGCGTGAAGCTGACCTACGTGTCGCCGGACGGCGAGATGGGTTTCCCGGGTAGGTTGCAGACTGAAGTCACCTACAGCCTGAACGACAAGAACGAGTTGAAAATCGACTACCGCGCCACCACCGACAAACCCACGGTGCTGAACCTGACCAACCACAGCTATTTCAACCTGGCGGGTGTAGGCAGCGGCGATGTGCTCAAACAGGTTGCCACCCTTCACGCTTCGCACTACACCCCGGTCAACGACACGCTGATCCCGACGGGCGAACTGCCTGCCGTCGCCGGCACACCGGTGGACTTCCTCAAACCCACCGCGTTCGGCAAACACATCAAGGATGACCATCAGCAGCTGAAATATGCCGAACCCAAACAGGGCGGCTTTGATTTCAACTGGGTGCTGGACAGCAAAGGTGATGTGAAGAAACTCGCCGCCGAGGTCAGCGACCCGCAATCGGGCCGCACGCTGCAATTGTTCACTACCGAGCCCGGCGTGCAGCTGTACACCGGCAACTTCCTGGATGGCAGCATTCACGGCAAGGGCGGCAAGGTCTATCCGCACTGGGGCGCTTTCACGCTGGAGACCCAGCACTACCCTGACGCGCCCAATCAGCCGAAATTCCCCAGCACCCGGCTGGACCCAGGCAAGGCCTACACCCAGACCACCGTGTTCAAATTCCTGAACAACTGAGGCGCCGACTCGCGCAGCTCCGGCAAATCCTGAGCTGCGCGACTGTCAGTTTATTGATTGCGCTTCATGGCCGCTGTCAGGGTATCGACGTTGTAGCGAAACATCTTCGCGTAAGTCGCTGCCGGACCGTCTGCGGGCGACAACGACTCCACATACAGCTCGCCGCCCGGCTGAGCACCGCTGGCTTCGGCAATCTGCTTGACCAGACGCGGGTCACTGGAGTTCTCGAAGAAGTAGGCGCTGACGTGCTCGGCCTTGATCTGACGGATCAGTTTCGAGACATCGGCTGCGGAGGCTTCAGACTCGGTGGACAGCCCCAACGGTGACAGGAACGTCACACCGTAGGCATCGCCGAAATAACCGAACGCGTCATGAGAGGTGAGAATCTTGCGGTTGGCCGCAGGAATCGAATGGATCTGATCGCGGGCGTATAGATCCAGTTGCTGCAATTCAAGAATGTAACGTTCGCCATTGGCTTGATATTCACTGGCCCCTTGTGGATCAGCTTTTTTCAGCGCAGCGATGATATTGCGCACGTAAACCACCCCGTTCGCCGCACTGTTCCACGCATGCGGATCGACAATGCGCTTGCCATCTTCGTCCATGCTGCGGGTCTTGATACCCTCGGAAAGCACCACCGGCTGGCCCTTGTAGCCCGACGCCTTGATCAGCCGGTCCATCCAGCCTTCCAGATGCAGACCACTGACGAACGCCAGGTCGGCATTCTTCAGCGCCTGAGCGTCGCCGGGCGTCGGCTCGTAGACGTGCGGGTCGCCATTGGGGCCGATCAGCGATTTGACATGGACACGGTCGCCGCCGACGGTGCTGACCATGTCGGCGATTACCGTGAACGATGCCACCGCTTCCAGCGGTTTGGCCTGGGCAAGGCTGGCAAATGCCGACAGCGCCAGTGCAGCGAGGGAACTCAACACCATCAATCGTTTCATGACATACCTTTTCAGTGAGCCAGGTGAGGTTTGGGGAACAGTCGACGCACGATGCCCGTGCGCCCGAACAATAGGGACAAGCCGTAAAACGCGCTGGCGGTCAGGACGATGGCCGGTCCCGAAGCGACGCCAAGGTGGTAGGAAACGATCAGGCCGATCAGCCCGGACAGCGTGGCAATCAACGTCGAAATGACCATCAGGCCACTCAGCGAATTGCTCCAGAAACGTGCGGCGGTGGCAGGCAGCATCATCATGCCCACCGCCATCAAGGTGCCCAGCGCCTGAAAACCTGCGACCAGGTTCAGCACCACCAGCAACAGGAACAGCACGTGGTACAGCGAGCCGCGCCCGCCGACTGCGCGCAGAAACCCCGGATCGAAGCACTCCAGTACCAGCGGGCGATAGATCACCGCCAACAGCACCAGCGTGAACGATGCAATGCTGCCCACCATGTAGATGGCGGTGTCGTCGATGGCCAGAATGGTGCCGAACAGCACATGCAACAGGTCAACACTGGAACCATGCAGCGAGACGATCAGCACCCCGGCAGCTAATGAAGTCAGGTAAAAGCTGGCAAAACTGGCGTCTTCACGCAGCGAGGTCAGCCGGCTGACCAGCCCGGACAGCAACGCCACCGCCAGCCCGGCGATCAGCCCGCCAAAGCCCATCGCAGGCAGCGACAGACCGGCGATCATGAAACCCACCGCAGCCCCTGGCAGAACCGCATGGCTCATCGCATCGCCGACCAGACTCATGCGCCGCAGCATCAGCAACACACCCACCGGGCCTGAGCCAATCCCCAATGCCAGGCACGCCACCAGCGCGCGGCGCATGAAACCGAACTCGACAAACGGCTCGACAATCAGGCTATACAGCATCATGAGCGTTCATCCTCGGCATCACACAGCGAGGCGTCGGGGCTCCAGTATTCAGCCATGTTGCGCGCCTTACGCAGGTTGGCGTCGCTGAGCACGTGCAAGGTCTCACCCCAGGCAATGGCTTCGCGGGCCATCAGCAGGGTTTGCGGAAAGTGCTGCCTGACCTGTTCGATATCGTGCAGCACGGCGATGACCGTCCTGCCCTGCCCGTGCCAGACCCGCACCAGTTCCAGCAGGTCACGGGTGGTGCGTGCGTCGATGGCGGTGAACGGCTCGTCCAGCAGGATCACCGAAGCGTCCTGCAACAACAGGCGCGCAAACAGCACACGCTGAAACTGCCCGGATGACAGCGAGCCAACGCTGCGCGCTTCAAACCCTTCCAGCCCGACCGTGTGCAAGGCCTCTTGGGTCAGGCGAGCATGATTGCGCGTCAGGCTGCGAAATGGCCCGATGCTGTGCCAGGCGCCCATCGAAACGGTGTCGGCAACACTCAGCGGAAAGCTGCGGTCGATCTCCGCGGCCTGCGGCAGGTAGCCAATCGTGCGGGTCGCCAGATGGCCCCGGTCGATATGCCCCTGGGCCGGTTTCATTGTGCCGGCGATGGCTTTGATGAGGGTCGATTTGCCCGCGCCATTCGGCCCGACAATCGCCGTCAGGCTGCCCGCCTCGAAGCGCCCGCTGATGTGGTGCACCGCCGGGCGACGCTCGTAGGCGACGGTCAGGTTTTCCAGGGCAATGGCAGCGCTCACGGAATGGCCACCGACCAGCCGATGGCCAGCCACAGCAACGCCAATATGGCCAGAGAAAACAGGACCCGCTTCCAGGCTGGCTGAGCCAGAACGGAGCCTGATATCGAAGCACTTGCTACTGAAGAGGTAGAAGGAATTTTCACGCGAGAGTAACCTGCAACTATTCGTTACAGTATTACATAGCCATACGTTTTTCCGTTATAAAATAACATTTAAGTTTACAGCGGCTGCAGAGCTAACGGGTGCGTCGACCTTCGGTCTGATCAGAGTAAGGCTGCTTGAGTCTGCACGGACAACCCTATACTGTACATCCAAACAGTTAAGGGGCACTTCATGGAGCTCATCGACAAGCTCAGCATCCTGGCCGACGCCGCCAAGTACGATGCGTCGTGCGCCAGCAGTGGAGCACCCAAGCGCAGCTCGCAGAACAAATCCGGGCTGGGTTCCACCAACGGAATGGGCATCTGCCACAGCTATACGCCTGACGGGCGCTGCGTTTCGCTGCTGAAAATCCTGTTGACCAATTTCTGTCTGTACGACTGCCAGTACTGCGTCAACCGTCGCTCCAGTGATGTGCCCCGCGCGCGCTTTACGCCTGAAGAAGTGGTCACCCTGACCCTGGACTTCTACCGTCGCAATTGCGTGAGCGGGCTGTTTTTGAGTTCCGGGATCATCCGCTCGGCGGATTACACCATGGAACAGTTGGTTGAAGTGGCGCGTTTGCTGCGCGAAGTGCACGAGTTTCGCGGCTATATCCACCTCAAGACCATCCCCGACGCTGACCCGGCGCTGATCGAAAAAGCCGGGCGTTACGCGGACCGCCTGAGCGTCAATATCGAGCTGCCCACGGACGTCAGCCTGCAAACCCTTGCGCCGCAAAAAGACGTCGCGTCCATCAAGCAGGCCATGCAGACGATTTACACCGGCGAACAGACCGTGCGCAACGAACCGCGCTCGCCGCGCTTTGCCCCGGCCGGGCAAAGTACCCAGATGATCGTTGGCGCCGACGCCACCGATGACAGCACCATTCTGCACAGTGCGCAGTCGCTTTACAGCGACTTCAAGCTGCGCCGGGTCTATTACTCGGCGTTCAGCCCGATCCCTAACAGCCCCAACAGCGTGCCGCTGGCCGCGCCGCCCTTGATGCGCGAGCACCGGCTGTATCAGGCCGACTTCTTGCTGCGCGGCTACGGCTTTACCGCAGGCGAATTGCTCAGCGGCCCCGGCGATCTGGCGCTGGACATCGACCCCAAGCTGGCCTGGGCGCTGGGTAACCGACAGGTATTTCCGCTGGACCTGAACAAGGCCGACGCGGCACTGATTGCGAGGGTGCCAGGCATAGGTATCCGCACCACACAGCGGCTGGTCGAACTGCGCATGCAGCGGCGCATCCGCTACGAAGACCTGACGCGCATGCGCTGCATACTGGCCAAGGCCAAGCCGTTCATCATCACCAGTGATTACCACCCGCCGCATGCTGAAACCACCAGCGAGTTCCTCCATCACCAGTTGCGTGACCGGCCGCAACCGCAGCAAATGGGGCTATGGGGATGATCTGCCTCGACTGTGACGACCTGTTCGACACCTGGCGGCTGCAAGCGCGCTGGTTGTTGAGCCATGAAATTGACCCCAGCCAGGTCAGCTGGAAATCCCCCGATGCCGCCGACCTGTTTGGCAGCGAGGAACAATACCCAGAGGAGTCCGGCCCGTTTCAAGCCCGTGTGCCGCTGGAATTGCTGCAACTGCTGCAAAGCACATCGCGCTATCGAGGCGAACAGCGCTGGAGTTTGCTGTACGAAGTGCTGTGGCGCGTCACTCACGGGGACCGCACGGCCATGATGGCTGGCGACAAACTGGGCAGCGAGCTGCATCGACGTCTCAAGGCTGTACGCCGCGAGGCGCATCACCTGCATGCCTTTTTGCGTTTTGTCGCATTGCCGCCGGCCGACAACGATGCGGCGATCATGCGCCCGCAATACGTGGCCTGGCATGAACCTGCCCACGATATTCTGCTCAGTGCCAGCGAGCATTTCATCGGCCGCATGGGCCAGCACCGCTGGATGATTGCCACGCCACAAGACGGCGTATATTACGACGGCAAGCAACTGATCCACGAACGCCGTTGCCCTGAAGAGTGGCAAACAATGGCCCGACAGGTCGAAGACCCGCACTGCGAATTGTGGTTGACCTATTACAGCCACATCTTCAACCCTGCCCGCCTCAACCCCAAGGTCATGGAAGGTCATTTCCCTTCACGCTTCTGGAAAAACCTGCCCGAAGGCCCACTGATCCCGGCACTCATCACCCAGGCGCGTACGGGCAAGCAGCGCGACGGCCAGGCCAGCGATATCGCTGCGCGACGCGGCAAGAAGATTGCGCTCAGGGATTGAGCTTTTGACGTTGCGACGCTCGTGCCCTGACCAATGCATCCAGGATCGGACGCAGAGCGTCCAGAACGGCATGCGACGCAGAGCG
>NZ_ATDK01000241.1 GCF_000444135.1 Pseudomonas avellanae BPIC 631 | reverse complement strand
AGCGTCCAGAACGGCATGCGACGCGGAGCGTCGCACGATAGTGGTCGTTGAAATTACCGGCTGAAGCGCTCTGCCAGGCTGTGCAGGTATTGCGCCATTTCTTCCAGTTCGGTGCTGATCTGCGAGCCTTGTTGTGCCTGGCCCGCGCTTTGGTCGCAGAGTTGGGCGATGCGGGTGATTTGCTGGCTGATGTTTTCCGCAACGTGGCTTTGTTCTTCCGACGCCGAGGCCATTTGCTGGCTCATGCCGGTGATGCGCGTTACCGACTGGCTGATGCCGTCCAAGGCCTTCTGTACGGCTTCGACGCTGGCAACGCTTTCTCTGGAAATCTGTTCGCCTTTGTTGGCGGTCAGTACCGCACGGGCGGCGCCGTCGCGCAGGGAGGTGATGATTTGCTGGATCTGCTCGGTCGAGGACTGGGTGCGTGACGCCAGCGAACGAACTTCATCGGCGACCACTGCAAAACCACGCCCCTGCTCACCGGCACGCGCCGCTTCGATGGCGGCGTTGAGCGCCAGCAGGTTGGTTTGCTGGGCAATCGAGGTAATCACGTCAACCACGCTGCCAATCGACTGCGTGGCATCGGCCAGTTCGCCCACGGCCTGACCGATGTCAGTAACCGAATTGGCCATGTGCCGAATCGCCAACAGGCTGTCATCAGCCAGACCACGCCCCTGCTGCGCCAGCTTGTCGGCTTCTTCGGCAGCGTGGGCGGTGCTCTGTACGTTGTGCGTCACTTCCTGAATGGTCGCCGCCATCTGGTTGATGGCCGTGGCCGACTGATCGGCCTCGCTGCGTTGCTGATCAAGCGACTCGGCCTGGCGCAGCGACAATTGCGCCGACCGCCCGGCATGCTGGCGCACGCTCTCGCCAGTATCGGCCAAGCGTGTCAGGGGCGGTTTGCAGGCGGGCTTCTTCGCTGAGCATGGCCAGATCAAGTTGCGCCTGTGGGCCACGGTTGTCGCTGTAGGTCAGCGCAACCAGAGAACTGGTGAACGCTTTGGGGTGTTCTTCAAGGGTGTTGCGAATGCTGCGGCGCTGGCGCATTTCCAGAAAGCCGCCCAGCACAACCATCACGATCGGAATCATGATGATCGAAGGCAGATCATCCAGCAGGTAAACGCCGGCAGCCAGTGCCAGGGCGCAGAGGATCATCGGCAGCTGGCGAACCAGGTGATAGGCCGCCGTGCTGGTCGCCGAGACCGACGATTTGCCGGCACGCAGCCGTGCATACAAGGCATCGGCGCGGCGCACTTGATCGCGGGTCGGCAGCGAGCGCACCGATTCGAAACCGACGATGCGACCGTTTTCGTAGACAGCAGTGACGTAGGCGCTGACCCAATAGTAATCGCCCTGCTTGGAGCGGTTCTTGACCACGCCCATCCAGGGTTTGCCCTGCTTGATGGTTTCCCACATATGGGCAAAGACCGAGGCGGGCATGTCCGGGTGGCGCACCAGGTTGTGCGGCTGGCCGATCAGCTCTTCGCGGGTAAAGCCACTCAATGTGACGAAGGCGTCGTTGCAATAGGTGATGTGGCTGTTGAGGTCGGTGGTGGAGATGAGGCGTTCAGATGCCGGAAAAGTCCGTTCAGTCTGGGTGATAGGCATGTTGACGCGCATTGAAAATCCACTCCCTGATAATGCTCGATAGTCCGGGTAATCCCTGAAGGTTTAGCACAGTCGTTCAAAGTGGCAACCAACGGTCCAAGTGCAGAGTTTATCGCCCGCGTGGGTTCGGTCTTTAGCGGTGTCCGGGAATTGGCGTCATCGCTGGATGACATTGCGGTACACGTCACAGTGCAAGTGCGCGTCGAAGGTTTGCTTCATGCCGCAGATGCCTGCACCATGCCGACCTTTGGCGAAACACAGCGTCGAGCATTGCAATGGCAGGTCATACACCCTCAGCGCTGAAAGCCCTGATCAGCAAATTGCGCAGGCTGTTGAGCCAGGTTGCCGGTTCGACATCGGATCAGGAAAGGCCTTCGGCAGCGCCCGAAGTACTATCATCCGAACCCACGCAACCTGCCAAAAGCAGCCCGACCAAGCGCACGAAAAAGCTGCGCAAGCCTGCGGCTGCAAAGCCGCAGCCCAAACCCGTCGTACCCGCCTGCCCGCACTGCAAGAAGCCGATGGTGATCAAGGTCGCCCGCACCGGCCAGAATGCCGGAGAGTTCTGGGGCTGTGCGGGGTATCCGAAATGCCGGGGGATTCGGCCGATCTTTCGCTAGGCGTCAGACCGGGTCAGGCCCCCTAAATGCTCGAAAACGCTGAATCAGCTGATGCCCGCCAACAGCTCACGCGCCATGCGCCGATGCTCTTCGTCGGACTCGTCAATCACCTGTTGCAGGATTTCACGGGCCGACTCGAGGTCGCCGTCTTCGATCAGCACCTGAGCCTGATTGATCTGGCTGAGCGGGGGCTCTTCAAGATCCAGCAGGTCGAAATCCCCGTCATCGCTCATGAAACTGTCGAGAAAGTCGTCGCTCAGATCGTCAGCAGCGACTGGCGCAACCACTTCGATTGGCTCGATCGGCTCAACGCCATCCGGTTCAGAGAAATCACTGAGGAACTGCTCATCCGACAACTCGAAGACTTCCGGCAATCGAGTCAGGTCCGAAGAAAAGCCGGGGTCGACTTCAGCGGGCGCGGGCGCTGTCACGGTTTCTGGCTTGCTGCGCGGCGGCGGCGTGTCGAACGGATCGACCAGATCCCAGTCGGCGTCCATCGACAGGTCATCCAGGTTCAGCTGGAATTCATCGGTTTGCTGCGGGTTAAGGGACGCGGCGGCTGTTTCGTCCAGTTGCGCCGGGGGCTCAGGCTCCAGGTCCGGTTGCAGGTAGGCAGCTGGCTCTGGTTCGGCTTTGTCGAAAGACAGCGTGGACGCTGCTACGACCGCAGCGGCGGGGATGAACGCAGCAGGGGCCGCCTCCGCCGCTTTAAGTTGTGGAAAGCGATCGCGGATGTCCTGAATGGTCTGCGGATCGACGCCGTGCTCGAGCGCTAAGCGCTCTTCGCGAACAAAGCCGCTGCCATCGCCCTGCTCGGCCAGCAACTCCAGCAACCTGATGCGAATGTCGCCGCGCTCCGGCTGGCTTTCCAGGGCGCTGCGCAGAATGCCCATTGCCTCGCTGAATCGCCCGTAGGCAATGTAAATGCTGACACCGTCCAGCGCATCTGGCACAGCGCCAGACGGACGTTGCGGCGTCGCAGCCTTGACCGGCGTCGATGGCGATGCCTGGGCGGCAGGCTGCGGCGCAACGGCGGGCACCTCGAACACCGGGAGCATGGCGGCCTGGGCGGGCTTGATCAGCGGGTCATCCTGCGCAACGACAGGGGCCGTGGCCTGACGACGCTGACGGCGTTTCGAGTAGGCATACGCCAGCAACAGAAGCACAAGCGCCAGTATCGCGAGCAGTATCGGCAGGCTCACGAAAGGCTCGCTGCTCAATGCAACGGCTACTGCTGGCTGAGCCGGGGCCGCTGGCGGCGTGGCGGGTGCGGCAGGTCGGGCGGCGGACTGCGCCACGGCAAGGTCGCTGCGCAACGCAGTAATCTGCTTGTCCTTGCCGCTCATCTGCTCTTGCAGTTCCTGGGTCTGGGTTTTAAGCGCTTCCAGAGACTGCGCCAACTGCTGGTTTTCGATAGCGGCCGCCGACAACTGCTCGGCGGTGCGCTGCAACTCGGCAGGCGGCGCTACAACTGCGCTGGCAGCGGGGGCTGTGGCAGCAGCGGCAGGCATTACGGCGGAATCAGGCAGTAACAGGTCCTGACCGACTTTAAGCGCGGAACCGGCCCCTGCAGCAAACACCTGCGGGTTGAGCGCGCGAATGCCCTCGGCCATCTGGCTGGCCGACACTTTCCCGCCCGGCACTTGCAGGCGGCTGGCGATGCCGTTCAGCGTGTCGCCACTGGTGGCTGTGTAATGTTTGCCTTGCAGCGCTGCCGGTGGCGCGACCGGCATGCGCGATTCCTGCGCAGCATTCACCGAACGCTGCTGATTGCGGCTGCGCGTGGCGGCCAGCCCTTGCGGTGAAGTGGCAGGGTCGAGCAGCACGGTGTATTCGTGCAGCAAATCGCCGTTCGGGCGCGCCAACTGGACGAGGAAACTCAGATAGGGTTCGGTGACCGGCTTGTTGGAAACCACCCGGATCACGCCACTGTTACCGCGCAGCACGGGGGTGAAACGAAGGTCATTGAGAAAGAACACCCGTTCGATGCCTGCCTTGGCGAAGGCTTCGGACGATGCGAGCCTGGCAACGACGTCTTCATTGCTGAGCCCGCCGGTCTCCAGCAACTCGATTTCAGCATTCAGCGGCTGGTTGAGCGCCGAGTGCAACTTCATTTCGCCCAGGCCCAGCGCGGACGCCATCGTTGAGCAACTCAGCAACGCTGCCGCAATGGCGCCCTTGCAAAACAACTCGCGCGCCATACGGCCTGCACCTTCGACAGCAGCCAGAGAACTCTTCAGCATGCAAACCCTTATTGAAACCACAGCAGGCTTCTCACGTTAATCAGATGGACTTGAGTATCCGTTGCACGATTATGGTTGAGAACCCGCCGCTTCGTCTCAGGATCTTTCGAGATTGGCCAGAATCTGCGAGTGCACGCGCATGCTGACCCGCAAATCGTCCTCGCTTACCCCCTCCAACAGCTCGATACGCAAGACATTGGCGATGGTTTCGATCTTTTCGATGAGGGGCAAGGCGGTGTCGCTGAGCAGAATCTTTTTCGCCCGGCGATCCTCGACCACGGCCTGGCGCTGAACCAGGCCCTGTTTTTCAAGGCTGTCGAGCAACCGCGCCAGGGTCGGTCCTTCTACTCCCACGCTCTGCGCCAGCTCGCGCTGGGTGGGCGACTCGGTAAAACGGGCGAGGTGCAACAGGACCAGCCAGCGCGCCTGAGAAAGGCCGAGATCAGCCAGCCGACGATCCAGCTCGGCGCGCCAGCCCCGGGTGAGGTGTCCGAGTTGCATCCCGAAACGATGTTCGTCAGTCAATGGCATAAGGTAACTCGTGATTCAAACTAATTATTAGCGAGCTAAGCATGGTCCTTATGATCAGGCAAGCATGGAGCGGTGACGTTTCGTCGCACGCCGTTATACCTCAAATTCCGATTGCAGCGCCGCACGTACGCAATACAGCACGCCCTCCGGCACGCGACCGGCAAATTGCTCGGCAATCGCCGCGACCGGTGGCAGCTCGCCTTCGCCGTCGAGAAAGGCGTCCTGAACCTCGCCCAACAAGTCTTCCGGCAAATCGAGCGCCTGCTCGATGGACAACTGCTGCTTGCCGATGGCCTCGGCCAGCAGGGTGTAGACATTCTTTTCCGAGCACTGCAACTGGCCGGCGATCTGTGTCGGGGTCATGCCCGCACGCGCCAGGCTGATCAGCTCGTGGCGAATGTCGGCGACCACTTGCGGTGCCTCGGCCTTGCCGCTGAGCACTTCAAGGAAGGCATCGCCGTAACGCTCCAGTTTGCGCGCACCCACGCCACTCACTTTGGCCATTTCGGCCATCGAGCCCGGTTTGCTGCGCAGCATTTCCAGCAGGGTCGAATCCGGGAAAATCACATAAGGCGGCACGCCGTGCTCTTCGGCCAGCTTGCGGCGAAGGGCACGCAGGGCTTCCCATTGCTCGCGCTCTTCGCCACGCACCAGTTGGCTGGCCGGGCTGCCGGAACTGCTTCTTGAAGTGGTTTGTGGTTTGAGGTCGCGGCGCAGTTCCAGAGAAACCTCGCCACGCAGCAACGGGCGGCAGGTGTCGCTCAGGCGCAGGCCGCCGTAGCCTTCAAGGTCGATGTCGGCGAGGCCGCGCGCGACCAGTTGGCGGAACAGCGAACGCCACTCGGCTTCGGTGCGCGCTTTACCGACACCGAACACCGACAGGTGCTGATGACCGAAGCTTTGAACCTTGTCGTTGGATTTGCCGAGCAGTACATCGACCAGATGACCGACGCCATAGCGCTGACCGGTGCGGTAGATGGCCGACAGCGCCTGGCGCGCAGGCTCGGTGGCGTCCCAGGTTTGCACGCCATCGACGCAGTTGTCGCAATGCCCGCACGGGTTGGGCATGTCTTCGTCGAAATAGGCCAGCAGGGTCTGACGACGGCAGCGGGTTTCTTCGCACAGGGCCAGCATGGCATCGAGCTTGTGCTGCTCCAGGCGCTTGTGGCGCTCGTCGCCTTCGGAGTTCTGCAACATCTGCTTGAGCATCAGCACGTCTTGCAGGCCGTAGGCCATCCAGGCATCGGCGGGCAAGCCGTCGCGCCCTGCCCGGCCGGTTTCCTGATAGTAGGCTTCCAGCGATTTGGGCAGGTCCATGTGCGCGACAAATCGCACGTTGGGTTTGTCGATGCCCATGCCGAACGCGATGGTCGCGACCATGATCAGGCCTTCCTCATTAAGGAAGCGTTTCTGGTTGGCGGCGCGGGTTTCCGATGGCAACCCGGCGTGATACGGCAGCGCCGGATAACCGTTTTCACTGAGGAATACGGCCACCTCATCGACCTTCTTGCGCGACAGGCAGTAGACGATACCGGCATCGCTGCGCCGCTCGGACAGGAACGCCAGCAGTTGTTTGCGCGGCTGTTCCTTGGGCACGATGCGGTAGAAGATGTTTGGCCGGTCGAAGCTGGACAGGAAGCGTTCGGCGTTTTGCAGGTGCAGACGCGTGACGATTTCTTCGCGGGTACGCTTGTCTGCCGTGGCGGTCAGGGCGATGCGCGGCACATCCGGAAACAGTTCGGCCAACTGCCCCAGTTGCAGGTATTCAGGGCGGAAGTCATGGCCCCATTGCGACACGCAATGCGCTTCGTCGATGGCAAACAGGGCGATCTTCAGGTTTTGCAGAAATGACAGCATGCGCGGCTGAACCAGGCGCTCCGGGGCGAGGTAAAGCATTTTCACTTCGCCCAGACGGATACGGTTGGCCAGTTCGCGCTGCTGCTCGGCGTTGAGGGTGGAGTTGAGAGCCGCGGCAGAAACACCCAGCTCATCGAGCGTGGCAACCTGATCGTCCATCAGCGCGATAAGCGGCGAAACGACCACGCAGAGACCGTCCCGCAACAGCCCGGGCACCTGAAAACACAGGGACTTGCCGCCACCGGTCGGCATCAGCACCAGTGCATCGCCGCCGTTGGCTACACGCTCAATAATGGCACCCTGGCGACCACGAAAGCTGTCGTAACCAAAGATGTCTTTAAGTACGCGTTGTGCCTGCTCAAGCATAAAAACCCCGGAATATCCTGCTGCACTGCAAAACGCAGGAGTATACCCGAGCGCTCGGGAGCATTGGATGGCTCGGACATCAGCGGTCGAAATTAACTGCAATTGGCCTGCGCGCTGGCGCCACGGACGCTCAAGGCCTAGAATCCAGCATCGTTTATTTTCAAGGTAGCGCTTCCATGTCCTTCGCTGAGCAATTAACCCGCCTGCAAGTCTTCCTCGATGCAGATGAACTGCACGAAGAAGCACTGGACTACGTGGCCGCGTATGGCTACCTGACCGCTTTGTCCATCTGTGCAGAAGACGTGCCGGAGCGCGAGTGGATCGACGCGCTGTTCTCCGAGCCGCCACAGTATTCCGACGTAGCGCAACAGACCGAAGTCGAAGCGACACTGGTTGCACTCAAGGCGCACATTGCCCGCCAACTGGCATCGGACGAAGAGTTCGAGCTGCCCTGCGACCTGGACCTGGGCGACGACCCGGATGATTCGGACCTGCGTGGCTGGTGCATCGGCTTCATGGAAGGCGTGTTTCTGCGTGAAAACGCCTGGTTTGAAAGCGCCGAAGAAGAAGTCAGCGAAATGCTCCTGCCGATCATGGTCGGTTCGGGGCTGTTCGACGAGCAACCTGAATTCGCCGACATCGCTCAGGACGCCAACCTGATGGACGACATGATCGTGCAGATCCCGGAAGCACTGACTGCCCTGTACCTGCTGTGCCAGGCACCGGACGAAAAACCGGCGATCCTCAAGCCCCGCCACCACTGAGTCAGCGCCTATGGCGCAAGACCCACCGCGCACCAGCCGTTTCGGGTGGGTGCGCTACCTGCTTATGGCCATTGGCTGGTTGAGCGTGGTGTTGGGCGTCATCGGGATATTCCTGCCGGTGCTGCCCACCACGCCCTTTCTGCTGCTGGCCGCCGCCTGCTTCGCCCGCAGCTCTCCGCGCTTCTACCACTGGCTGATCAACCACCCGCAGCTTGGCCCGTGGATTGCTGATTACCTTGAAGGCAACGGCATTCCGCTCAAGGGCAAGGTGTACGCAGTCGGCATGATGTGGCTGAGCATCGGCCTGTCGTGCTATCTGGTCGCCCAGCCCTGGGCACGAGCGTTCATGCTGACCAGCGCCGTGCTGGTGACGATTTATATCCTCAGGCAAAAGACGCGCCCGCCTCGCACATGAAGCGACTCAGGCGCGCTGCTGCTCAGGCGATCACTTCTTCTTGCACTTGGCAAAGGCCTTTTCCAGCGCTTCATTGATGGTGCGTAACACCTTGACCCTCGCCCAGCGTTTGTCATTGGCTTCGATCAGTGTCCACGGCGCAATCTCGGTGCTGGTGCGGTCCACCATGTCGCCGACGGCCTGACGATAATCGGGCCATTTCTTGCGGTTGCGCCAGTCGTCTTCGGTGATCTTGTAGCGCTTGAACGGGATCTTTTCGCGCTCTTGAAAACGCTCGAGCTGGGTCTGCTCGTCAATCGCCAGCCAGAACTTGACCACCACCACGCCGGCTTCGGTGAGCTGCTCTTCGAAATCGTTGATTTCGGCGTAGGCGCGTTTCCAGTCGGACTCGCTGCAAAAGCCTTCGACCCGCTCGACCAGCACCCGGCCGTACCACGAACGGTCGAAGATGGTGAACTTGCCGCGCGCCGGTATCTGTCGCCAGAAACGCCACAGATAAGGCTGCGCACGCTCATCCTGAGTCGGCGCGGCAATCGGCACAATAGCGTACTGACGCGGGTCCAGCGCCGCCGCGACCCGGCGAATTGCCCCACCTTTGCCAGCGGCGTCATTGCCTTCGAACACCGCCACCAGTGCGTGGCTTTTCATGCGCTTGTCGCGCAGGTTGCCGGACAGGCGCGCCTGCTCGGCGATCAGTTCTTGCTGGTAGTCTTCTTTGCTCAGGTGCAGGCTCAGGTCGAGGCTGTCGAGCAACGTACGTTCATCGTTATGGATCGCCAGCGGCCCTACCGTCAGCGCGCTGGACTCGGGTTCGACCTTGTTGAGCGCGGCCTGCATGCCTTCCAGCAGCAGGCGGCCGACGGTCAGGCTGCGGTAATTGGCGTCCACACCCTCAATCACATGCCAGGGCGCGTAGTCACGGCTGGTGCGGCGCAGGACTCGCTCGCCGAGCGCACAAACTTGTCGTAGGTCTTGGATTGTTGCCAGTCCAGCGGGCTGATGCGCCAGCTGTGCAACGGGTCGTCCTGGAGGGTCTTGAGGCGCAGCTTCATCTGTTTTTTAGACAGGTGAAACCAGAATTTGAAGATCAGCGCGCCTTCATCGCAGAGCATCTTTTCCAGGCGTTCGGCGCCACTGATGGCCTGATCGAGCACCGCGTCCTTGTACTGCCCATGCACGCGGCCCTGAAGCATCTGGCTGTACCAGTTACCAAAGAAAATCCCCATGCGCCCTTTGGCAGGCAGTTGTCGCCAGTAACGCCAGGCAGGCGGGTGGGCCAGTTCTTCGTCGGTCTGCTGATCGAAGGTGCGTACTTCTATCAAGCGCGGGTCCATCCATTCGCTGAGCAACTTGACCGTCTCGCCCTTGCCCGCGCCTTCTATGCCGTTGATCAGCACGATGATCTGCCGGCCGGCCTGCTCGTGCAGGTCTATCTGCGCCTCAAGCAACGCTTCGCGCAGCTCAGGCAAAGCGGCCTCGTAGGTGTCATCGTCAATGGCATGACCGATTTCAGCGGATTCAAACATTCACAACTCCTGATGAGTGATGGCTCAGTGACGCCCGATAGAGAGTGTGACCACCGATGACGGGCATCGGTCAATCCATGCAGTCTTGATAGCACTTTTATCTGCGCAGGCGGCTAAAATGCCGCCACTGCCTTTGCCGAGCCCGACATGACTATTACCCGCCACGCCCTGATCGACTGGGACGAACACGGCAACCCGCGTTCTCGCGACTTTTCCGATGTGTACTTTTCCACCGAATCCGGCCTGGACGAGACGCGCCATGTATTTCTGGTGCAGAACGACCTGCGTCGGCGGTTCACCGAATTGCCAACTGGCGAACGGTTGATCATTGGCGAAACCGGTTTTGGCACCGGGCTGAATTTTCTTTGTGCCTGGCAGCTGTTCAATGAGTGCGCGCCGGTTGGTGCGCGCCTGCATTTTGTCAGTGTCGAAAAGTACCCGCTGAGCCAGGGCGACCTGCAACGTGCTCTGGTGTTGTGGCAGGAGCTGTCACGTTTTGCCGATCAACTGCTCGAGCAGTACGTGGCGATACATGAAGGCTTTCAGCGCCTGGTATTCGATAACGGCCGTGTGACCCTGACGCTGCTGATCGGCGATGCGCTGCAGATGCTGCCGCAGCTGGACGGGCAGATTGATGCGTGGTTTCTCGACGGGTTTGCACCAGCGAAAAATCCGGAAATGTGGACTCCCGAGCTGTTCGCCGAACTGGCGCGACTGTCCACACCGGGCACCACCATTGGCACCTTCACCAGCACCGGCTGGGTGCGGCGTTCGCTGAACGCGGCGGGTTTCAAGATGAAGCGGGTGCCGGGCATCGGGCATAAATGGGAAGTGCTGCGCGGTGCTTTTATCGCCTGGCCGGAGGGCGTCACATCGGTGCCTTCCGCCAAGCCCTGGTTCGCCCGTCCCACTCCGCTTGCAGGCGAGCGCAAGGCGCTGGTGATCGGCGCCGGGCTGGCCGGTTGCGCCACGGCGCAGAGCCTGGCGCAACGTGGCTGGCAGGTCAGCCTGCTGGAGCGTCACGCGGCACCCGCGCAAGAAGCCTCAGGCAACCCGCAGGGCGTGCTGTACTTGAAACTGTCAGCGCACGGTACGGCGTTGTCACAGTTGATTCTCAGTGGTTTTGGCCACACGCGCAGGCAGCTTGAACGCTTGCAGCGGGGTGTCGAGTGGGACGCATGCGGCGTGCTGCAACTGACCTTCGACGACAAGGAAGCACTGCACCAGCAGCAATTGGCCGAGGCCTTTCCCGAATCGCTGCTGCACTTGCTGGATCAGCCCGCCGCCGAGTTGCAGAGCGGCATTGCGCTGAACAGCGGCGGTCTGTTTTACCCTGAGTGCGGCTGGGTGCATCCGCCAGCGTTGTGTCACGCGCAGATCCAGCACGCGAATATCCGACTGATCGCCCATCATCATGCGCTGGAACTGCGACGTGTCAATGATCAGTGGCAGGTGTGGAGTGACGCGCAGCTGATCGACAGCGCGCCTGTCGTGGTGCTGGCCGGGGCGGCGGACATCAAGCAGTTTTCGCAGAGTGCCGAGCTGCCGCTCAAACGCATTCGCGGGCAGATCACCAGCCTGCCGCAGACCGGGGCGAGCGCTGCGTTGCGCACGGTGGTGTGCGCGGAGGGTTATGTGGCTCCGGCGCGTCTGGGTGAACACACGCTAGGCGCCAGCTTTGATTTCAACAGTGTCGATTTGACCCCCAACGTGGCGGATCACCTTGGCAATCTGGCGTTGTTGCAGGAAATCTCCGCAGACCTGGCGTCTCGCCTTGAGGCCGCTGATAGGCCGCCCGAGCAATTACAGGGACGTGCGGCGTTTCGTTGCACCAGTCCGGATTACCTGCCCATCGTCGGCCCGCTGGCAGACCGCGAGGCGTTCGTTCAGGCTTATGCTGCACTGGGCAAGGACGCGCGCCAGGTGCCGGATATCGCCTGCCCGTGGCTGGACGGCCTGTACGTCAACAGCGGCCATGGTTCACGCGGGCTGATCACCGCGCCGCTGTGCGCCGAACTGATCGCCGCCTGGCTCGATAACGAACCCCTGCCCTTGCCGCGCAGCGTTGCCGAAGCCTGTCACCCTAACCGGTTTGCCCTGCGAGGGTTGATTCGCGGCGGCGGGAAGTAGCCTGACAAGCAGGACCAACGTGGAGCATCGCACGATAGTTGAGATTATCGTTCCCTGCGCTCCAGCGTGGGAATGCAGCTCTCGACGCTCTGCGTCGCAAAAGAGGACGCGGAGCGTCCGGAACGGCATACGACGCGGAGCGTCGCACGATATTTCCTACGAGCACGCGCTCAGGCGCTACTCTTTTAACTCAGTCAGAACCATTGAGCCGCTCATGCTGCAAGTGCGAAACGTATTCAAGCGCTACACCACGGCACAGGGGCCGCTGAATGTATTAAGGGGCGTGGACCTGCACCTGACACAGGGCGAAAGCCTGGCGTTGATGGGCGAATCCGGCAGTGGCAAGAGCACATTGCTGCATCTGGTCGCGGGCCTTGATCAGGTCGATGACGGCAGCATCGAGATTGCCGGCCAACGCCTGGACCTGATGAACGAAAGCCAGTTGGCGAACTGGCGGCGTACCGAAATCGGCCTGGTGTTTCAGCAGTTCAACCTGATCGGCAGCCTGAAAATAGCTGACAATCTGGCGTTCCAGGCACGACTGGCCGGGCGTTTCGATGCGCTCTGGCAGACGCACTTGATCGAACGTCTGGGGCTGGGCACGCTGCTGGATCGTTATCCCGAGCAACTGTCCGGCGGACAACAGCAGCGGGTAGCGATAGGTCGCGCCCTCGCTTCACGGCCCAGCCTGCTGCTGGCTGACGAGCCCACCGGAAATCTCGATGAGACTACCAGTGACGAAGTGCTGCAATTGTTGCTGGATGTGCTCGCCGACAGCCCCACCAGCCTGTTGATGGTCACCCACAGCCCGCGGGTCGCTGACCGACTGGCGCGCAAAGTGGTGCTGCATCTCGGTCGTCTGGCAGTCGAAGGCGAGCGCTGATGCGAGTTTTCTACTGGACCCTGCGCGCATTACTGAGCCACTGGCGACGTCATCCCGTGCAATTTTTCAGCGTGCTGACCGGTTTGTGGCTGGCCACCGCACTGCTGACCGGCGTGCAGGCGCTCAATAGTCAGGCACGGGAAAGCTACCAGCGTGCCAGCCAGTTGATTGGCGGCGAGCCGCAGACCAGCATCGCAGCGCCCGACGGCGGGCTGTTTGCTCAGGAACTGTACATACAGCTGCGCCGTGAAGGCTGGCCGGTGTCGCCAGTCATACGCGGACGAATCACGCTCAAGGGGCTGGAAGGCCAGCGCTTGCAATTGCTCGGCATCGAGCCGCTGACGTTGCCGAACAGCACACTGGCCGGACAGACACTGGACTCCGATCAGGTCGTTGATTTTCTCACCCCGCCGGGAGCGACCTGGGTATCACCGCAGACCCTTGAGTCGCTGGGGCTTGAAGAGGGCCGGCAGCCACTGGGCGAAAATGGCGTTGCCTTGCCGCCGCTGCGCGTCAAACCCGATATGGCCCCCGGCGTGCTACTCACTGACATCGGCTTTGCTCAAGCATTGCTCGGCCAGCCCGATGAATTGTCCAGCTTGCTGCTGCACAAGGACTTCGCGGCGCGCAACCCACAGTTGCCGCCAGCGCTGAACGGTCAGTTGGTCATCCGCAAGACGGACGAAGAAAACAACCTGCAACGGCTGACAGAAAGCTTTCACCTGAACCTGAGCGCCTTGGGCGTTCTGTCGTTCGGAGTGGGCCTGTTTATCGTACACGCTGCCATTGGCCTGACACTGGAACAACGCCGCGGCCTGCTGCGTAACCTGCGTGCCTGTGGTGTCAGTGCGCGAATGCTGATCACGGCCCTTAGCATCGAACTGGGCGCCATGGCCCTGCTCGGGGGTCTGCTGGGTGTGGTCAGCGGCTACTTGCTGGCCAGCTTGTTGCTGCCGGATGTCGTGGCCAGTTTGCGCGGTCTTTACGGGGCCGAAGTCGCTGGCCAACTGAACCTCAGCCTGTGGTGGTGGCTCAGCGGCATCGGGCTGAGCCTGCTTGGCGCTTTGCTGGCCGGTATCAACAGCCTGTTGCGTGCGGCACGCCTGCCCCTGCTTGCCTTGGCAGATGCCCATGCATGGCAGCAGGCCCACGCACGCTGGCTGCGGCGACAAGCGTGGGTTGCAGCGGCCGGTGCGCTCGTCGCACTACTGGCTTTGCTGTTCGGCAACAGCCTGTTACTGGGTTTTGTATTGATGTCCGCCTTGTTATTCAGTGCAGGGCTCGGGCTACCGGTGCTGCTGGATGCCATGCTCGGCGGCCTGCTGACACGCAGTCGTTCGGTGCTGGGGCAATGGTTTCTGGCTGATTGCAGGCAGCAGCTGCCCGCGTTGAGCCTGGCATTGATGGCCTTGCTGCTCGCGATGGCGGCCAATATCGGCGTGGGCAGCATGACCTCGGGCTTTCGCCAGACGTTCAATAGCTGGCTGGAGCAGCGGCTGACTGCCGAGCTCTACGTCAGCCCGCAAGACCCGACGCAGGCTCAACCTTTACAAACCTGGCTGAGCCAGCAAGCGCACATCAGCGCAGTGATACCCAACTGGCAAGTAGCGGTACAGGTTCAGGGATGGCCCGCCGACCTGTTCGGCGTGGTTGATCACACCATCTACCGCCAGCACTGGGAACTGCTTGAATCAGTAAAGGGTGATCCGTGGAACCTTTTGCGTGACGGCGATACGGTGATGCTCAGCGAACAACTGGCACGCCGTCTCAAGCTCACGCTGAACGATACCTTGAACATCCCCGTGCCCAACGGCCAATGGACGCCGCGCATCGTCGGGATCTACGCCGACTATGGAAACCCTAAGGGCCATCTGCTGGTCAACGAAAAACATCTGCTTGCCCACTGGCCGCAACTGAGCCCGTTCCGTTTCAACCTGAGGGTCGATCAGGCCGCGATTCCGCCTCTGGTGAAGCAACTGCAAGACCGCTTTGCGCTCGACGACAATCACGTCATCGATCAGAGCCAGATCAAGCGTTGGTCAACCCAGATCTTCGAACGTACATTCTCAGCCACCGCCGCCCTCAATAGCCTGACGCTGGGCGTGGCTGGCGTGGCGCTATTCATCAGCCTGCTGACCCAGAGCCAGAGCCGCCTCGGGCAACTCGCCCCGTTGTGGGCGCTGGGTGTGACGCGACGGCAACTGATGTTGCTCAACCTGGGGCAAACCTGGCTGCTGGCCCTGTTGACGCTGGCATTCTCCATACCGCTGGGCCTGATGATCGCGTGGTGTCTGGATGCGGTGATCAATGTTCAGGCGTTTGGCTGGCGCCTGCCACTGCAAGTATTCCCACTGCAATTGCTGCAACTCATGTCACTGGCAATACTAGCCACCCTGCTGGCCTCGGCCTGGCCGCTGCTGAAGCTGTACCGCAGCCGCCCAGCGGATTTACTGAGGACCTTTACCAGTGAACATTAAGTGGCTGATGCCGTTGGCTATCGCATTGCTGCTCGCGGCCTGCGATGACAAACCGCAGCCCGAAAGCGGCTTCGCCGGGCTGGGCAATGCCGCCGACGCCTACACTCAGGTGACGCCGGGCCGGGTATTTTCCTTCCCCGAGGACCACGGCCAGCACCCTGGCTTTCGCATCGAATGGTGGTATGTCACGGCTACGCTGAAGGACGACGCTGGCCAGCAGTTCGGCGTGCAATGGACCCTGTTTCGCAGCGCCTTGCGACCCGGCGCGCAGCCGGCCAGCGGCTGGAATGAAGGCACGATCTGGCTGGGCCATGCGGCGGCAACGTCCAGCAACGGGCACTACGTGGCAGAGCGTTATGCTCGGGGTGGAATCGGCCAGGCGAACGTCACACTGGTGCCCTTCTCGGCCTGGATCGACGACTGGGCATTCACCAGTGATGCGCAAAACAACGACCCGCTCGCCATGATGCAACTGAAAGCCAGCGGCAAGGATTTCCGTTACGACCTGCAGCTTACCTCCAGCAAACCGCTGGTGTTACAGGGCGAACAAGGCTACAGCCAGAAATCCGAAGCAGGCCAGGCTTCCTACTATTACAGCCAGCCGTTCTTCGACGCCAAAGGCAGTGTGGTCATAGAAGGCAAAACCCATCAGGTCACCGGCAAAGCGTGGCTGGACCGGGAATGGAGCAGTCAGCCCCTGACCGCCAACCAGAGCGGCTGGGACTGGTTCTCCCTGCAACTGGCAGACGGCGACCGCCTGATGCTCTACCGCATCCGCTACAAGAACGGCACGCCCTACCTGACCGGCAACTGGATCAGCGCCGATGGCACGACCACATTGCTGCACGCCAGCGAGATCAGCCTTGAACCCCTGAACGAAACCTCGATCGGCGACCACAAGGTGCCCACCAGGTGGACAATCAGGATCCCCGGCAGAAACCTGAACATCACCACCCAGGCGCTGAACTCCAAGGCCTGGATGGGCACAAGCATCCCCTACTGGGAAGGCCCGGTGAGTTTCAGCGATAGCCAGGAGGGGGTTGGGTATCTGGAGATGACGGGGTATTGAGGCGTTTTCCAAAAGACCTGTGAGCATAAGCACCGAGCCGCACTCTCGCCCTTATAACTTTTTGATCTAAAACTACCCCGCCCTCACTGGGTCAGTTTCTGGGTGACTGCACTTTCTCAGTCACCTCCCCAACGGAAACCCGGTAAGGACTTATGTGCGGATTAGCAGGTGTATGACACCCCCGGTGTCTCGTTGCCGTTGACGTAAACACGGCGCGGGCCTCGGCCATCGCTGGGATAGTGAAAGCTGTCGGGCTTGGACATGGCAGACCTCTATAGCTATTTGCTTTGGCTGCGCTGGATCTGCGCATCCACCTGGTCAGCGCATGTGTCCAGCAGTTTGATGGCCTGATCTTTCAGCTCCCACACATCACCGTTCAGCCGCAGATCGGCCTCATCAGCGTTGATGCGCTCGCAGGGGATCAGCTCAGGGGGTTCGATTCGTACCGCTGACGTCTTTGTTACCAGCACCGGCTTTGCCGCGCAGGCCGTCAGGCAGAGGCTGAGCAGCCCAGTCACGAACAGGCTTGCTATCTGTCTTGAGCTTTTCAAAATCTTTCCTCGCCTTTTTGGCTTTGTCTTCGCTGGCCTTGATCCGCTGGTTCAGGTCTTTCTGATATGCAGCGTTACGCTGGGCCTCGGCCCGCAACGTGGTGATGGTGGCCTGGCTCTCGTTGTTGGCAGCGATGGCGTCGTTCTTGCTCTTGGTCTCCATCTGCATGGCACCACTGAGGGCAACGACGCGGTACTGCTGGATACCAACAAGCAACAGGCCCACAAGGCCGATGATGATTGCAGCGGCGATAGCCTTCATGTGATGTCCACCTTGCGGCCAATGAACCGTGTGACCAGCTCGCGTATGGCGGTAACGCCAAGAAAGCCGATGGTCCCACCAGCAGCCACTGACAGGCTTGGTGGCCAGGCCATCCACTCGATCAGGCTGGACGCAACCAGGCTCAACGCGCCACAGATCAACGCTTCAAAGCAGATGCGGCGTTTGCTGGTCTCTTTCGCGTCGTAGAGGATTCGCAGTAATGAGACGATGACGGCCATGATCGCGCCCTGCCAGAGTGGGTTAGATAGGGCCATCCAGACCTGCGCCCATAAGTCGGGGTTCTTTTCGGGCATGGTGCGCGTCCGGGTTCCGCCCTTTCGGGGGTTTAAAATAAAGACCGCTCAATGGCGGGTTCTGGGTTTGCCCAATGGGCAAGTTAGCGGCGGTAAAGGATTCCGCCGGGCTTGAGCTCTTTGCGCAGAATGTCGAGGACAGTTTCAGCAACCGGTTTGATTTTCTCGACCTGCCCAGCCATAGCCCTATGGAACCGGGAGGGTAATTCGGACACTCAAATAGTGCTTTTAGGATGGCTGGACAGCTTTTAAGCCAAAAGCCGTAACGGGAAAAATTCGAGGTATACATGAAGATAAACATGGCAACACCAGCGCTTGCTACTGTGCATTATCAAGACAACCATGCTCCACAAGCATCGAGCGCACCTCAGGCTGGGCATTCGGAAACGAGCCGAGAAATGCCTTTAGACTTAGCTCTAAAGCCAAGAAGCAGAGGGATACATCCGTTTCTAGTGTGCTGTTTTTGAAATAACTTACTTTTTCTGAACCGTCTCAAGCTTCGCGCGTGCTCTTTGGATTTTGTTCAAAATCCCTTCCCCCTTTGCGTTCCAGACGTACCGGGTCGGTTGAGCATTGCGCAACGCCATGAACGTTGTAATCGAACTCTCCAGCTCACGCACGGAGGAAAAGCTGCCGTCGCGCAGGTACACCGTGATGTCTCGAAAGAAGCGCTCAACCATATTCATCCAAGAGCTGGAGGTGGGTGTGAAATGAATATGAAAGCGTGGATGCTTTGCCAGCCAAGCCTTCACCGCAGCGTGTTTGTGGGTCGCGTAGTTGTCGACGATCAGATGCAACTGGAGGTGCTTGGGCGTTTCCTTATTGATTTTCTTGAGAAAGGCCAGCCATTCCTGATGCCGGTGCTTGCGCTCAATGCTGCTGATCAGCTTGCCCTGAAGATAATCCAGCGCAGCGAAGAGCGTGACCGTGCCGTGGCGAATGTAGTCATGGGATTTGGTCTGGATATGACCGATACCCAGAGGCAAGCCCGGTTGCGTCCTTTCCAGGGCTTGAACCTGGCTTTTCTCATCGCAGCACAGCACTAACGCCTTGTCTGGTGGCTCCAGATACAGCCCGATCACATCCCAGAATTTCTCCTCGAAATGCGGGTCGTTGGACAACTTGAATGTGCGAGTCAGGTGAGGCTTTAAATCATTGGCGGCCCATAGTTTATGGACGGTGGTCGAGGAAATCCCCGCCGCCTTTGCCATGCTACGACAACTCCAGCGCGGCATCTCCGATGCGGGGTCGGGTGACCTGCTCCAGGACGCGGCGAACCGTCTCGACAGGTAGCGGCGACTTGCGTCCACGCCCAGGTTCATCGACCAGTCCGTCCAGCCGACGTGTTTGGAAACGTTGACACCAGAGCGTGATCGTTGGGCGGGAAAAGCCCGTCAACCGTGCGATGTTATCTCGGGTTTCGCCTTCGGCAGCCAGTAGGATTATGCGTGCTCGCCGACCTTCTCGCTGAGGGATGGTGGCAGAGCGAACTCGCCGTTTTAGCTCGGTCTTTTCTTCAGGGCTAAGCGTGATATCCAGAGCGCTCACGGTAAGCTCTCCAAGGCTGGGATGACACCCGAAGTATAACTGAAAAACTTGGAAAGCTATTTCGCGAACAGCACACCAGCACTAATATTGGGTGATAAAGGGTGCGCACATTCTTCAAGCGTAAGTCAAGGAGGTAGTTCTACTAGGCACACAAACATCAATGATTTTGCGGTAGCTCCAAGAGATGTCAATAGAGACAATATCTGCACTGGCCTTTCCACTGAGTGGCTTTTAATGAGCAACTCCGGCAACGCACAATCACGAATGGACCACCTTGATTATCATGGAGCGGGGCAAAGTAACGGAGCACAGAGACATCAGGTCTTTAACAATACATTGGCCTCTGCACTTTCAAATGATGATGAAGCCCCGTTATTCACTGCCAGCACCGCCATTCTGGAAAATGCGGGTTTTTCATTACGTAGACGACCTAAAATTGTTGATGCATCAGGTGGTATTGCGCGAATGGCCCAGACAGTAGCAAGCGATGTGGCTCAGGCAGGCAGAAGGCATTTACTGAGCTTACGCTTTGGAAACCTTCAAGGTCATGGAATCGCTTGTTCTTGTGAAGGAGATCAGTTCAAGTTGTTCGATCCTCATCTTGGTGAGCTTCACTCATCCCGCAGTGCAGCACCTCAGATGCTTAAGGCTTTGATCGATTACTACGAGAGCTTGAATTACGATGTGGCTTGCGTAAACGAGTTTAGAGTTTCGTAACGTTGAAACGAAAGACCCCAGCGATTGGCTGAGGTCTAATTGTCATCGTGTCGCGCTGGTACAGCTGAACACCGTGCCATGGAAACAGAGCTATTCCATATGGACAACTCTTTTTTACGCCGCCGCTCGAACTCCCTCCAAATAGCAATCCACCCAGGCTGCACCGGCCTTGATCAACTCGCGGGCCTTGCCCTCGCTCATCGAATAGTGGCGACCGACCCGGATCGCTGGCCACTTGGCGCCGTAGTAGAACCAAACCATGTCGCCCATCTGCTGGTGACGGTTACATAGGCCAGCCACGGCGGCGTCCACAAGGCCAGCAAGCTCGTCGGTGATCACATACGACTTACCGGGCATCGGCATGGCATCTCGCATCAGGGCGAGCGTGGGCGAGGCGTAGCTGGGCACACCCATACCATCCATACGCCAATACCCCCACTGCTCCAGCATGTTTTCAGTTTCACCCAGCGGGCGGCGCAGCGTGTTGCGAGTCATCATGGTCAGTCCCCTGTGTAATTCGAGCCACCGGCACCGCGGCGGTTGTTCTGATATTCAGTGGCCGTCCCCCAGCCGCAGGAAAGGTGCCGTGCGGATCGTCACCAGCATCTTCGCCCAGGCTCTCAGTGATGAATTGATAGTGCGCAACCCGGCCGCATCAATACCCGCGACTCGAGGTGTGAAGCGCGAGATTGACCCGCTGACGCGCGAAGAGGCAGACGCATTGATTGACCAGCTCTACAAATCGACAAGCGGTTTGCAGGCCATCTACGCAGCATTTTCGAGTTTTCTTTCTACACGGGGATGCGTCCGGGCGAGGCGATGGCCCTGCGCTGGAGCGAGGTGGATACCCGCAAAAGATCGGCACGGGTATGCCGGCTTCGCATCTACGGGAAGATTCAGGAAAGGACAAAAACGAAGGTGGTGAGGGAAGTTTTATTGAACGATCGGGCCTTACATGCACTCGATAAGGCTAGGCCGCTGACGGAGCTGCGCTCTGATTACGTGTTTGCACCCGAAGGGAATGGGGACCGAGCAGAGCTTTTTATCCGCTCCGAGACAGGGCCAAAACGTTACTGGCTGAGCGCCATGCGGAAGGTGGGAATCAGAAGGCGCAGGATGTACGACACGCGCCACACCTACGCAACCATGTGCCTGATGTCCGGCATGAATCCGGCATTCATTGCCGCGCAACTTGGGCACAGCGTGCAGGTATTGTTGTCGACCTATGCGAAGTGGATCAGCTCGCCGAGCGACTGGGCAGAGCTTGAAAAGCTCAATATGAGTGAAAGTGGTACGAAATTGGTACGCACCGAAAGCCAGTAACGCCAAACACGCCGAAACACATAAGGTTTAGGACAAATGTGCGGATTAGCAGGTGAACTTCGTTTCGACCATCAACCAGCGGACCTTGCCGCTGTTGAACGCATTACCCATGAGCTGGCGCCTCGCGGCCCGGATGCGTGGGGTTTTCATAGCCAGGGGCCGATTGCCCTTGGGCATCGCCGTCTGAAAATCATGGACCTGTCGGATGGCTCGGCGCAGCCGATGATCGACAGCAACCTTGGGCTGTCGATGGCCTTCAACGGTGCGATCTACAACTTCCCCGAATTGCGTGCCGAGTTGGAAAGCCTTGGCTATCAGTTCCATTCCGGTGGCGACACCGAGGTGTTGCTCAAGGGCTACCACGCGTGGGGCGCAGAGATGCTGCCCAAGCTCAATGGCATGTTTGCCTTTGCCATCTGGGAGCGCGACAGCAAGCAGCTGTTTATTGCCCGTGACCGTCTCGGCGTAAAGCCGTTGTACCTGTCGAAAACCGACAAGCGCCTGCGCTTCGCGTCCTCGCTGCCTGCCCTGCTCAAGGGAGGTGATATCAGCGGGATGCTTGATCCGGTGGCGCTCAATCATTACCTCAACTTCCATGCTGTGGTGCCTGCACCGCGTACGCTGCTGGCCGGCGTCGAGAAGTTGCCGCCTGCCAGCTGGATGCGCATTGACGCCAGCGGCAAGGTTGAGCAGAAAGTCTGGTGGACCCTGCCTTATGGTCCCCACGAGGACGAGAAAAATCTTACGCTGGAAGACTGGCGCGACCGTGTACTGGACAGCACACGCGAAGCGGTGGCCATTCGTCAGCGTGCGGCGGTAGACGTCGGCGTGTTGCTTTCGGGCGGTGTCGATTCGAGCATGCTGGTCGGCCTGCTACGCGAAGTGGGTGTCGAGGACCTGTCAACCTTCTCCATCGGCTTCCAGGATGCCGGCGGCGAACGTGGTGATGAATTCCAGTACTCGGACCTGATCGCCAAGCATTACGGCACGCGTCACCATCAGTTGCGCATTCAGGAAAGCGAGATCATCGAGCAGTTGCCTGCGGCGTTCCGCGCCATGAGCGAACCAATGGTCAGCCACGACTGCATCGCCTTTTATCTGCTGTCGCGCGAAGTGGCCAAGCACTGCAAGGTCGTGCAGAGCGGCCAGGGCGCTGACGAGCTGTTTGCCGGTTATCACTGGTACCCGCAAGTCGATGGCGCAAGCGACCCGGTCGCGGCCTACCGTGACGCCTTTGTGGACCGCAGCTACGCCGAATACGCGGACACTGTTCAGCCAAAATGGCGCACGGCCAACGATGCAGCCGGTGATTTCGTTCGCGATCACTTCGCCCAGCCGGGTGCCAGCGCTGCGGTCGACAAGGCTTTGCGACTGGACAGCACGGTGATGCTGGTCGATGACCCGGTCAAACGTGTCGACAACATGACCATGGCCTGGGGCCTGGAAGCGCGTACGCCGTTTCTCGACTATCGTCTAGTCGAGCTGTCGGCCCGTATTCCCGGTAAGTTCAAGCTGCCCGATGGCGGCAAGCAAGTGCTGAAAGAAGCGGCGCGGCTGGTCATTCCATCAGAAGTGATCGACCGCAAGAAAGGCTACTTTCCGGTGCCCGGCCTCAAGCATTTGCAGGGCGATACGCTCAATTGGGTACGTGAACTGCTGACCGATCCGAGCCAGGACCGCGGCCTGTTCAACCCGACTATGGTCGACAAGCTGCTGACCAATCCCGAAGGCCAGCTCACGCCGCTGCGCGGCTCCAAGTTGTGGCAGTTGGCCGCGCTGAACCTGTGGCTCAGCGAACAAGGACTGTGATTGATGAAACAGAACGCGACGACTTATAGCCAACGCCTGTTGCGCGGACAGTCGCCCTCGTATGAACGTCTGCAAGCACGCCTCGCCGAAGATGGCAGCCAGATCGATGCAGAGCCGTTGGCCCTGCATTGTGGCTGGGGGCGCCTGCTGATCGGTCATACGTATCCTGACCCGGCAGCGCTGGCGCAGGACCTGCTTAACGAGAAAGCCGGCGAACGCGACATTGCCTTGTATGTGGCCGCGCCACAGCAGGTGCTGGCGCAAGCGCCGCAACAGTTGTTTCTCGACCCCTCGGACACGTTGCGTCTGTGGTTCAGCGACTACCGTCCGGCGCAGCGCGTGTTTCGCGGTTATCGTATCCGTCGGGCACACAACGAAGCCGACTGGCAGGCCATCAACAACCTGTACCTGGCGCGCGGCATGTTGCCCATCGACCCTGCCCTGCTCACCCCGCGTCATCAGGGCGGCCCGGTGTACTGGGTGGCCGAGGACGAAGGCAGCAACACGATCATCGGCAGTGTCATGGGCCTCAACCATCAAAAGGCGTTCAACGACCCGGAAAAAGGCAGCAGCCTGTGGTGCCTGGCGGTTGACCCGCAATGCACGCGCCCAGGTGTGGGTGAGGTGTTGGTTCGCCATCTGATCGAGCATTTCATGAGCCGTGGCCTGAGCTACCTTGATCTGTCGGTGCTGCATGACAACGAGCAGGCCAAGGCGCTGTACGCCAAGCTGAATTTTCGCAACCTGCCGACCTTCGCCATCAAGCGCAAGAACGGCATCAACGAATCGCTGTTCCTCGGCCCTGGCCCGCAGGCGGACTTCAATCCGTATGCGCGGATCATCGTCGAAGAGGCGCATCGTCGCGGTATTGACGTGCAGGTAGACGATGCCGATGCAGGGCTGTTCACACTCTGCTATGGCGGCCGTCGTATTCGCTGCCGGGAATCGTTGAGCGACCTGACCAGCGCGGTCAGCATGACCCTGTGCCAGGACAAGAGCCTGACTCATCGCGCGTTGAAAGCGGCCGGGCTGCGTTTGCCGGCGCAGCAGCGAGCGGGCGATGAGGCCGACAATCGCGCGTTTCTTGAAGAGCACAAGCAAGTTGTGGTCAAGCCGCTGGATGGCGAGCAAGGCCAAGGCGTCGCGGTTGACCTGCGCACACCTGAGGACGTGCAGAGCGCCATCGAGCAGGCGCGACAGTTCGATGCTCGCGTGATTCTGGAAAGTTTTCACGAGGGCCTGGACATGCGCATCGTGGTGATCGGCTTTCAGGTGGTGGCCGCGGCGATACGCCGCCCGGCAGAAATCATTGGCGATGGCCGTCACACCATCAAGCAATTGATCGAAGCGCAAAGCCGTCGCCGTGCTGCCGCGACCGATGGTGAAAGCCGTATCCCGATGGATCAGGAAACCGAGCGCACAGTGCGTGAGGCCGGTTTTGACTATGCCGATATCTTGCCGATGGATCAGCGCCTGGCCGTACGCCGCGCTGCCAACCTACACACCGGAGGCTGCCTGGAAGATGTCACGGCCATCTTGCACCCGGTACTCAGTGAGGCAGCGGTACGTGCTGCCCGAGCGCTGGATATTCCGGTGGTCGGCCTGGACCTGATGGTGCCTGCCGCCGACCAGCCCGAGTATGTGTTCATTGAAGCCAACGAGCGCGTCGGGCTGGCCAACCACGAACCGCAACCCACTGCCGAACGCTTCGTCGATCTGCTGTTTCCGCACAGCCTGCCTGTGCATATCTGATCGCAGCTGCGAGTAACAGGCTGCACACCGGGGCTTTGACCCTGGCAGCCTGTGGCTTGCAACTGCTCCATAAGGAGCATTCATGACCCCTGCAACCATTCCCGATCCGGATCTGAAATACCTGCAGAAAGTTCTGTTGGAAATGCTCGCGATCCCAAGCCCCACGGGCTTCACCGACACGATCGTGCGTTACGTGGCCGAGCGTCTGGAAGAACTGGGTATTCCGTTCGAACTGACCCGTCGCGGCACAATTCGCGCAACCCTCAAGGGTAAACAGAACAGCCCCGACCGCGCTGTATCCGCGCACCTGGACACCATTGGTGCCAGCGTTCGGGAGGTCAAAGACAATGGCCGCCTGGCGCTTGCCGCCGTCGGCTGCTGGTCCAGCCGGTTTGCCGAAGGCAGCCGGGTCAGTGTGTTCACAGACACCGGCGTGATCCGTGGCAGCGTGCTGCCATTGATGGCGTCCGGTCATGCCTTCAATACCGCTGTCGATGAAATGCCGATCAGTTGGGACCACATCGAGCTGCGCCTGGATGCCTACTGCACCACCCGCGCCGATTGCGAATCACTGGGCATTGGCATTGGTGACTTCGTGGCATTCGATCCGCTGCCGGAGTTCACCGAGAGCGGCCACATCAGCGCCCGCCATCTGGACGACAAAGCGGGTGTTGCCGCGCTGCTGGCGGCGCTCAAGTCGATCGTCGAAAGCGGTGCCGAGCCGCTGATCGACTGCCATCCGCTGTTCACCATCACCGAAGAAACCGGCACCGGTGCAGCGGGCGTGCTGCCTTGGGACGTGAGCGAGTTCGTCGGCATCGACATTGCACCGGTCGCACCGGGCCAGCACTCAAGCGAGCATGCGGTGAGCGTGGCGATGCAGGACTCGGGCGGCCCTTATGATTACCACCTGTCTCGTCATTTGCTGCGTCTGGGCGTGGAAAACGAGCTGCCGGTCCGTCGCGACCTGTTCCGCTACTACTACAGCGATGCGCATTCTGCGGTGACGTCGGGGCATGATATTCGTACCGCCCTGCTGGCTTTTGGCTGCGACGCAACCCACGGTTATGAACGCACCCACATCGACAGCCTGGCCGCGCTCAGCAAACTGCTTGGCGCGTACATCCTCAGCCCGCCAGTGTTCGCCAGCGATGCCAAACCGGCGCAGAGTTCACTGGAGCGGTTCAGTCACCAGATTGAACATGACGCGCAGATGGAGTCCGACACCCGCGTGCCGCCGGTGGACAGCCTGATCGGGCAGAATCGCGAGGAGAGTTAAGGCCCCGTGAATTGAATTGCGGTGCCTGGCACCGCAGTTCTATCATCGCCGCTCATCGACAAGAGAACCGCCATGCTTATCCCCTACGATCAACTGGAACCTGACACCCTCACCCGCCTGATCGAGGACTTTGTCACCCGCGAGGGCACTGACAACGGCGACGAAACGCCCCTGCAAACCCGTGTACTGCGCGTCAGGCATGCGCTGACCAAAGGTCAGGCGGTGATCTTTTTCGACCTCGAGAGCCAGCAATGTCAGTTGATGCTCAAGCACGATGTGCCCAAGGAATTTTTTGACTGAGGTTATGGCTGCGTCTGCGCGGCCTGTTGCGAAAGTTTGTTGGCGATTCGCTTGTACACCTCGGCCCGGTGAACCTTGATGTCCTTGGGCGCACTGATGCCCAGTCGGACCTGATTGCAGTTCACGCCCAGAATCTGCACGGTGATGTCATCACCGATGGAAAACGTTTCGCCAATGTCCCGCGTCAATACCAGCATGTGTCCTACCTCTTCGTTACGCAAAAGAGGCAGGGTGCATCGCAAGCGAGGGGGCTTCAATGCGCGGGTGGCAAATCAGTAACGTCCTGCAACCGCATCAGAAAAGACTGAAGGAAATGTCTTACTTTCCAGTCAAATCTGTAGGAAATGTCGCTGCTGACTGACCGTTTCAGGGCGCTGACCAGCGCGGCCCCAGCAGAATGATCGTCGCGCCGATCACGCAAAACGCCAGCCCCAGCCAATCGGTGCCCAGCGGCCTGACCCGTTCGACCAGCCCCAGCCAGGCAATCGACGCCACAATGTAAATCCCGCCATACGCCGCATAGGCTCGCCCGGCATAAGCCGCTTCCACACGCGTCAACAGCAAGGCGAACACCGTCAGGCTGATCAGCGCCGGAATCACCCACAGCGCACTTTTACCCTGACGCAGCCAGAGCCAGAAAGCGTAGCAGCCAGCGATTTCGAACAGGGCGGCGAGGAAAAACCACAGGTAATTGAGCATGAAAGGTTCTCGGGACAGGGCTGAGCGATGCGCGCAACCCTATCAGAAAACTGTGCGGTCATGACCGAGATGGCTTCTGCCCGGTGGGCGCTATCGTACGATGCTCCGCGTCGCGGACTGCATTCCCACGCTGGAGCGTAGAGAACGATCATCTTAACGACCACTATCGTGCGGCGCTCCGCGTCGCATGCCGTTCTGGACGCTCCGCGTCCTCTTTGACGACGCAGAG
>NZ_ATDK01000240.1 GCF_000444135.1 Pseudomonas avellanae BPIC 631 | reverse complement strand
TACAGATGCCCTATCGAAATGATGACGGAAATGATGTCCAAGCATCATGAGAGTCCATCCCTAACTCAATAGCCGGGTGTTGCACTCAGCCTCTGAAACCGCCCCGTTTTAATGCCCGAGGTCGACTTTTTCTGAAAACAGTGCAGAACGTAGACCATTGCATCGAATTTCACGGTATATACAGCGCGATAGGTGTCACCATCATAGTCCTCAACGACCTCCAACACCCCTGCTCCGGAGAAACCCTTCATCGGTTTGGCTTGAGAGTGTTTGGAGCCTTCCTGCGCGAGACTCAGGGCGAATCCAAATACATCCTGCACCTCGTCAGGCATGTCGAGAAGATTTTTCTTGCAACTACTGACCCAATACAATGACTTCACAACCTACTCGCTTCCCTACGACAGACACCCAAAAATATATTCCCATTTGGGTATAAAATCAATCGTCATTGCCATTGCTGATCAACTCCACGCCTGACACCCATCGTTATTCTCACCCAAACGCTGGTCATCCCGGCCACTCACCGCTAGAATTGCGCACTTTTTGATCAGAGGCGCACCGAGCGCCCAGTCAGTGCCTGCGCGTTGCGTTCAGGTGCCCTTCACGCCGAGGTTTGCCATGTCCACCGTCACCACGCCATCCGCCCCCAAGGTCGGATTCGTTTCTCTGGGTTGCCCCAAGGCGCTCGTTGACTCCGAACGCATCCTGACCCAACTGCGCATGGAAGGTTACGAAGTCGTTGCGACCTACGAGGACGCCGACGTGGTTGTGGTCAATACCTGCGGCTTCATCGACACGGCCAAGGCCGAGTCGCTGGAAGTGATCGGCGAAGCGATCAAGGAAAACGGCAAGGTCATCGTCACCGGCTGCATGGGCGTCGATGCAAGCGTGATTCGCGCCGTACACCCGAGTGTGCTGTCGGTGACCGGCCCGCAGCAGTACGAGCAGGTGGTCAATGCCGTGCACGATGTCGTGCCGCCACGCAAGGATCACAACCCGCTGATCGATCTGGTGCCGCCGCAAGGCGTCAAGCTGACTCCGCGCCATTACGCGTACCTGAAGATTTCCGAAGGCTGCAACCACAGTTGCAGCTTCTGCATCATCCCGTCGATGCGCGGCAAGCTGGTCAGCCGTCCGGTTGGCGATGTGCTGGATGAGGCCAAGCGTCTGGTCAAATCCGGCGTGAAGGAATTGCTGGTGATTTCCCAGGACACCAGCGCCTACGGCGTCGATGTCAAATACCGCACCGGTTTCTGGGACGGTCAGCCGGTCAAGACCCGCATGACCGAGCTGTGTCAGGCGCTGGGCTCGATGGGGGTCTGGGTTCGTTTGCACTATGTCTACCCGTACCCGCACGTCGATGAGCTGATCCCGCTGATGGCGGCGGGCAAGATCCTGCCGTACCTCGATATCCCCTTCCAGCACGCCAGCCCGAAAATCCTCAAGCTGATGAAGCGCCCGGCCTTTGAAGACAAGACCCTGGCACGTATCAAGAACTGGCGCGAGCAGTGCCCTGATCTGATCATTCGTTCGACGTTCATCGTCGGCTTCCCTGGTGAAACCGAAGAAGACTTCCAATACCTGCTGGACTGGCTGACCGAAGCCCAGCTGGACCGCGTCGGCTGCTTCCAGTACTCGCCGGTAGAAGGTGCTCCTGCCAACCTGCTGGACGCCGCCATTGTGCCGGATGACGTCAAACAGGATCGCTGGGATCGCTTCATGGCTCATCAACAGGCCATCAGCGCAGCCCGCCTGCAGATGAAGATCGGCAAGGAAATCGAAGTGCTGATCGACGAAGTCGATGATCGCGGCGCGGTAGGCCGTTGTTTCTTCGATGCGCCGGAAATCGATGGCAACGTGTTCATCGGTCTTGAAGACGGCAGCACCGTCCAGCCGGGCGACAAGATCATGTGTCGCGTCACCGACGCCGACGAATATGACCTGTGGGCCGAGATGCTCTGACATCGGCCACGCGTCATCAAAAAGCCCTGCCCTTCACACGGCAGGGCTTTTTTGTCGGCGGATGGTGTCTACCGACGACTGGTATGACAAAGAGGACGCGCTATGCAGTTGTGTGCACCGGACACAAAGGATTACCCGGAACTGGTTGAAGTGTGGGAGCGCTCGGTACGCGCCACCCATGACTTTATGCCGGACGCTTACGTTATCCGGCTCAAGGGATTGCTCACCCAGTACCTGGACAGCGTCACGTTGTTCTGCCTGCGCACCGACGAGCAGAACATCGCAGGCTTTGCCGGCGTCAACCGTGGCCGGCTGGACATGCTCTTCATCGCTCCGGAGTACCGCCATCAAGGCTTGGGCACACAGCTCTTGCAACATGCTGTCGGCCACTTCGGCATTACCGAACTGGACGTGAACGAGCAAAACCCCAGAGCCTTCGGCTTTTATTGCAAGCACGGGTTTGAGGTTGTCAGCCGCTCCGAAGTCGATGGTCTTGGCCAGCCTTACCCCATGCTCAGAATGCGCCTGATCAGCCCGCCATGACGTCGATTGCAGAGCAATTGCAATGTTGCCGCGATTAACCGGGCTTTGGCGGTTACAATGGCTCCTTTCTCATCAGTAAGCGGCTTTTTTGTCATGACAGACCCCATTCGCCTTTCCAAACGCCTTATCGAGCTGGTCGGTTGCTCCCGCCGGGAGGCCGAACTGTTTATCGAGGGTGGCTGGGTCACAGTGGATGGCGTGGTTATCGACGAGCCGCACTTCAAGGTCAGCACCCAGAAAATCGAACTGAGCCCGGACGCCAAGGCCGATTCGCCGGAATCGGTCACTATCATTCTGCACAAGCCTGCCTCGGCCAGCGCCGAAAGCGCCTTGCAGATGATTACCCCGGGCACCCTTTCTGCAGAGCACAGCTACAGCAAGCGTCCGCTCAAAGGCCATTTCATGCGCCTTGAGGCGATTTCGAGCCTGCAAGCCAATGCCAGCGGGCTGATGGTGTTCAGCCAGGACTGGAAAATCCTGCGCAAGCTCACCGACGACCGCAGCAAGATCGAGCAGGAATACGTGGTGGAAATCTCGGGCGAGATGGTTGCTCACGGCCTGAACCGTCTCAACCACGGCCTGACCTACAAGGGCAAGGAACTGCCCGCCGTGAAGGCCAGCTGGCAGAACGAGAACCGCCTGCGTTTTGCGATGAAAAACCCGCAGCCCGGCATCATCGCCCTTTTATGTGAGGCCGTCGGCCTGAAAATCGTCGCCATTCGCCGCATCCGCATCGGCGGCGTGTCCATGGGCAAACTGCCCGAAGGCCAGTGGCGCTACATGACGACCAAGGAAAAGTTCTAACGCCTTCGTCACCCCCCACCTATTTACAGCGCGCATGGTCACCGTCATGCGCCGCCATACGACTTATCAGGAAACACGCCTCATGATGAACAACGACGTACTGCGCAGCGTGCGCTACATGCTCGATATCAGCGACAGCAAGATTGTCGAGATCATCGGCCTGACCGGTTTTGAAGTATCCAAAAGCGATGTCATCGCTTTCATGAAGAAAGAGGAAGAAGAAGGCTATCTGGATTGCAGCGATGAAATCATGGCGCATTTCCTTGATGGGCTGGTGTACTTCAAGCGTGGCAAGGACGAAAGCCGTCCGCCGCAGCCGATCGATCTGCCGATCACCAACAACATCGTTCTGAAAAAACTGCGCGTAGCTTTCGAACTGAAAGAAGACGACATGCACGCCATCCTCAAAGCTGCAGAATTTCCGGTTTCCAAGCCAGAGCTGAGCGCACTGTTTCGCAAGGTCGGGCACACCAACTACCGCGCGTGCGGCGATCAACTGCTGCGCAACTTCCTCAAGGGTCTGACCCTGCGTGTACGTGGCTGAACCGGCTGACATCATGAGTTACAACGTCACCCCTGTCGGCTTCGTGCGCTCCTGTTTCAAGGAGAAGTTCGCCATCCCGCGCCAGCCACAGCTGGCTCCGGCCGCTCGTGGAGTGCTCGAGCTGGTCGCGCCGTTCGATCAAGGTGAGGCCGTTCAGGGGCTGGAACAGGTCAGTCATGTCTGGCTGCTTTTTCTGTTCCATCTGGCACTGGAAGACAAGCCACGTTTGAAGGTGCGCCCGCCACGCCTGGGCGGCAATCAATCGATGGGCGTATTTGCCACTCGGGCAACGCATCGCCCCAATGGCATCGGCCAGTCTGTGGTCAAGCTGGACAAGGTCGAAGCAGGCCGGCTGTGGTTGTCGGGCATCGATTTGCTGGATGGCACGCCGGTGCTGGATATCAAGCCTTATGTGCCCTACGCCGATGTCATTGCCGAGGCGACCAACCAAATCGCCAGTGCTGCGCCGGCCCTGATACCGGTGCAATGGCAGGACGCCGCCCTTCTACAGGCCCGTGAACACGCGCTGCGCCTGGGTGAGCCGCTGGTCGAGCTGATCGAACAGTGCTTGGCGCAGGACCCGCGTCCAGCTTATCAGTTGCCTACGCCGGAACGCCGCTACGGTGTCCGGTTCTGGGATGTGGATGTGCGCTGGCACTACCCGCAAGCGGGCGTTATTTGTGTGCTTGAAGTGCTGCGCGCCTGAAACGATGTCTGCAACAAATCCCGCGCACTAAAAACCCGCCTGATCCGGTCAAGGAAAAGGCGGGTCTTGTCAGCCTGATTTACTTCTCGACGAATGCACGCTCGATCAGATAATCGCCTGGCTCACGCATGCGCGGAGACACGGTCAGGCCGAAGCTGTTCAGTACTTCGCTGGTTTCGTCGAGCATGCTCGGGCTGCCGCATAGCATGGCGCGGTCGTCCTGAGGGTTGATCGGTGGCAGGCCGATGTCGCTGAACAGCTTGCCGCTGCGCATCAGATCGGTCAGGCGACCTTCGTTCTCGAACGGCTCGCGGGTGACAGTCGGGTAGTAGATCAGCTTGTCGCGCAGCGACTCACCGAAGAACTCGTTCTGCGGCAGGTGCTCGGTGATGAACTCGCGATAGGCGACCTCGTTCACGTAACGCACGCCGTGGCACAGGATGACCTTCTCGAAACGCTCGTAGGTTTCCGGGTCCTGAATGACGCTCATGAACGGCGCGAGGCCTGTACCGGTGCTCAGCAGGTATAGATGCTTGCCCGGCTTGAGGTCGTCCAGCACCAGCGTACCCGTAGGCTTCTTGCTGATGATGATTTCGTCGCCTTCCTTGAGGTGCTGCAACTGCGAGGTCAAAGGGCCGTCAGGCACCTTGATGCTGAAGAACTCCAGATGCTCTTCCCAGTTCGGGCTGGCAATCGAGTAAGCGCGCATGAGCGGACGACCATTGGGTTGCTGCAGACCGATCATGACGAATTGACCGTTCTCGAAACGCAGACCAGGGTCGCGGGTGCACTTGAAACTGAAGAGGGTGTCGTTCCAATGGTGGACGCTGAGGACACGCTCGTGGTTCATGTTGCTCATGTACGTGAGGACTCCTGAAAAAATAGTGCGCGCAGAAGCACTGCGCTATTGCGCGACATTCTAGTGGCAGACACAATATCTGTTAAATGAATTATCAAGATATAGGTTATCGGTTATATAGATATGCGATTTACTCTCCGCCAGCTTCAAGTGTTCGTCGCCGTAGCCCGGCAGGAAAGCGTCTCCAAAGCGGCGGTGCTGCTTTCGCTGTCGCAGTCGGCTGCCAGCACCTCCATCACCGAACTTGAGCGCCAGTCGAGCTGCCAGCTGTTCGATCGCGCCGGTAAACGGCTGAGCCTCAACGCCACCGGCAGGCAGCTGTTGCCACAGGCCGTGGCGTTGCTGGATCAGGCCAAGGAAATCGAAGACCTGCTCAATGGCAAATCAGGCTTTGGCTCGCTGGCCGTCGGGGCCACACTGACCATCGGCAATTACCTGGCGACCCTGCTCATCGGCGGCTACATGCAGCGCCACCCGGAAAGCCAGGTCAAACTGCACGTCCAGAATACCGCGCACATCGTCCAGCAGGTTGCCCATTACGAGATTGACCTGGGCCTGATCGAAGGCGATTGCAGTCACCCGGACATCGAAGTGCAATCCTGGGTCGAGGATGAGCTTGTGGTGTTTTGTGCACCCCAGCATCCGCTGGCCAAGCGCGCGCAGGTGACCCTGGAAGAACTGACCCGCGAAGCATGGATCCTGCGAGAACAAGGCTCCGGCACCCGCCTGACGTTCGATCAGGCCATGCGTCATCATCGCAACGGCCTGAATGTGCGGCTGGAGCTGGAGCACACCGAAGCCATCAAGCGAGCGGTCGAGTCAGGGCTGGGCATTGGCTGCATTTCCAGACTGGCGCTGCGCGATGCGTTTCGTCGCGGCAATCTGGTCGAACTGGCCACGCCAGAGCTGGATCTGTCGCGTCAGTTCTATTTCATTTGGCACAAGCAGAAATACCAGACCTCTGCCATGCGCGAGTTTCTCGAACTGTGCCGCGCCTTTACCGCCGGGGTACAGCGTAGCGACGAGATCGTACTGCCGAGCCTGTACTGAATCAGCCCAGCAGAACGATCGCCCACACCAGGCCGATCATGCTCAGCGCAATAAACTGCGCAGCACTGCCCATGTCCTTGGCGTTCTTGGACAACGGATGCAGGTCCAGAGAAATGCGATCGATGGCCGCCTCGACGGCGGAGTTAAGCAACTCCACGATCAATGCCAACAGGCACACGGCAACCAGCAAAGCGTGCTCCGCCTTGCTGACGTGCAGGAAAAACGACAGCGGAATCAGTACCACGTTAAGCAGTACCAACTGACGGAATGCTGCTTCGCCTTTGAAGGCAGCGGACATGCCGTCCAGGGAATAACCTGCGGCATTGAGGATACGTTTCAGACCGGTTTGGCCTTTGAAGGGCGACATAGAAAGACTGCTGTGTAAAAAAGATGAGGAAAGCTAAGGCAATAAAGGTCAAAAAAGCGTGAAGCCTTGTTACCTGAATAGCCCTTAACTGGACGAAATGGATTCAAGCTGTTGCAACAACAGGGCTGCCTGGGTCCGTGTGCGTACGCCCAGCTTGCGGAAAATAGCGGTGACGTGTGCCTTGATAGTGGCCTCGGACACACTGAGTTCGGAAGCGATCTGCTTGTTCAGCAAGCCCTCGCAGACCATGGTCAGCACGCGAAACTGCTGCGGTGTCAGGCTGGCAAGGCCCGCACTGGCAGCTTTGGCCTCATCTGACACACTGACGAATTCGTTGACCTGCGGTGGCCACCAGACATCGCCATCGAGCACGGTGCGCACCGCCTGCTGAATGACTTCCAGCGAACTAGACTTGGGAATGAACCCGCTGGCACCGAACTCCCTGGAACGCACCACAATCGACGCTTCTTCCTGAGCCGAAACCATCACCACCGGTATTTGCGGGTACTGACCGCGCAGGAGGACCAGCCCGGAGAAGCCATACGCTCCCGGCATGTTCAGGTCCAGCAGAACCAGATCCCAATCGGCCTTCTCCCCCAGACGCGATTCCAGCTGGGCAATGCTTTCAGCCTCGACCAGCCGCGCTTCAGGCCCAAGACCAATGGTCAACGCCTGACGCAGCGCGCTGCGAAACAGGGGATGATCATCAGCGATCAGGATGTCGTAGGTCATGTAATGATCCCGTTTTTATAGTGAGTGGCCGGCAAAACCGGCCGCGCAGCAAGGCTGGCAACTCGCACTGCACTCATCGTCATTCAACGACGGCAGCAGTGCAACGCCAGACCAGATGAATCGGCTTCCAGGCGGCGCCAAGCATGCCCAGCAACACCATGACGGTCAAGCGCGAAGCGCGGTTGTCTGTGAACGGGGATGGCAATTAGCCCAGCACGCGCAGACCCGCACCGCCCCGCGACTGAAAAGCCTCTAAATGAAAGCTTTTAAATAAGTGTGCGCCATGTCATCCGGATCAATCGGACGTTGAAATTTCGCCCCCAGATAATGGGCGCTGAACACGTCCAGATAAGCATCCAGCACGCCGCTGGCGCTCACGTCCCCTGCCAGCTCCAGACACAAGGCGGCAACTTCAGCGGTGCAGAAATGATCGTCGCGCTTGGATCGACGCAAGCGGTAACGCGAAATCTGCTCAGGTGCCAGGCTCAACACCGGAAATTTTTCCAGGTAAGGGCTTTTGCGAAACATCTTGCGCGCTTCGTTCCACGTGGCATCAAGCAGGATGAACAGCGGACGCTTGCCGTCTTCGCGCGCCACCTCAGAGACCACACGCTCCTGGGCGACAAACTCGCTGGGAAAGACGATGTAAGGCTGCCACTGCGGGTCTTCCAGCAAGGCCCGCAAGTGCGGGTCGATTTCAACTCGCGACCAGCCAAAGGCATACGTGTCCTTGATGACATCGGCGATCAGCCAGCCGGTATTGGTCGGCTTCATCGGTTCGGTGTCGTACATCAGCAGGCACATGCCCGACTCGGCGACCACCGTCGGCCGCCACGCGCACAGGCAATAACTGTCGATGACCCGGCATTGCTGGCAGCGTGGAGCGCGGGAGCCACGCGCAATAAACGGCTTGGTGCTGCGAGCCAAACGCTCATCGCGCAGGCGGGAAACGGCATGGTTCATTGCAGGTCACGCCAATACAGGAAGTACATCGACACCAGAAAAACTCGGCAGGGTTAAAGTGTGCGCAGTTTATCAGAGCCTCAGGGTCTGTACGAAAAGTCGGCGAGCGAAGGTCAGGCAAGGCAAAAACAGGCGAGGAACGGCCGGGGTCGCGTTCGACTCTACGTGTTGTAAATGAGCATTCCGATCGGACTCGCGCACGAGCCTGTTTTTAACGCAGCATCACCGAGCGCAGCCACTTTATGTACAGAGCCTAGGCTCTGTGGAGACTCCTGCTCTATACTGCTGCGCCACCGCAACCCGTGCTATTGGCGGTTTGCCCGGAACGCACTTTGAAGTCGCTGGTCCAACGGCCAGCCACTTAATCAGGAGAGTTTAATGCTGCGCCTTATCGTCCCTACCCTCACGCTTTTGCTCGTTGCTCCACTGTGCGCCCAAGCGGCGTCGAAACAGGACTTCGAACTCAGCAAAATGCTGGAAAAAGTCGCGAAGGAAAGCAGTGTCGGCACGCCGAGAGCGATCAACGAAGACATTCTCGATCAGGGCTACACCGTCAGCGGCAACCAGCTGATCAATCACCTCAGCGTGCGTGAAGGTCAGGCGCAGCAGATGCGTGCCAACCCGGACGTGATGCGCAATCAGTTGGGCAACAGCGTTTGTCATAACAACGGCTTTCGCCAGTTGATGACCAAGGGCGCGGTACTCAAGTATCAGTTCACCGAGTACAAGACCAATCGCCCGGTCGCGACCCAGACCTTTCAGGCTTCGGATTGCACTGTAAAAGCCAAGAAGTAAGCTGCACCTATACGCAGCGCCCTTCCCGCGCGCCTGACCACCAGGCGCGCTCGGCCAACCGGCCATAGACATTCTGAAACTTATCAAGCCTGCAAACGAACCGAGAACGGGTAGCCTTTCTCTGCGAACCGGCACATGATCGATTCAACGCGCCCAGTGGGCCATTGACTCTGCAGGAGGAGAAATCCCGAATGCCTTATGTACCTGACGATCTTCTATCCCGACACTTTCAAAGCAACGGTCTCGAACTGACCGGCAAGATTGAAGCGCACATCAACGAGGTGGCCCCCGGCACACGAAATCTACCGTTGTACCGAGACATGATGCTCACGGTGCTGCGTATGGCCCAAGACAACCGTAACCGCTGGGACGTCAAGATTACGCTGCAGACCCTGCGCGAACTGGACAAAGCCTTTCGGGTACTGGAACGCTTCAAGGGCCGCCGCAAAGTCACCGTGTTCGGCTCTGCCCGTACGCCCATGGAGCATCCGCTTTACGCACAGGCCAGAGAACTGGGCGAAAAACTGGCCCAGTCCGACATGATGGTTATCACCGGCGCAGGCGGCGGCATCATGGCAGCAGCCCACGCGGGCGCTGGCCTCAAACACAGCCTGGGTTTCAATATCACGCTGCCCTTCGAGCAGCACGCCAATCCGACCGTGGAAGGCACTGAAAACCTGCTGCCCTTCCATTTCTTCTTTACTCGGAAGCTGTTCTTCGTCAAGGAAGCCGACGCACTGGTGCTCTGCCCAGGCGGGTTCGGCACACTGGATGAAGCGCTGGAAGTATTGACGCTGATACAGACCGGCAAAAGCCCGCTGGTGCCGGTCGTGTTGCTGGACACCCCTAGCGGAAGCTTCTGGCAAGGCGCGCTGGACTTCATCAAGAATCAGCTACAGGACAACCACTACATCCTGCCAGCCGACATGAAACTGATGAGACTGGTTTATAGCCCCGACGAGGCAGTGGAAGAGATCAACCAGTTTTACCGCAACTTCCACTCCAGCCGCTGGCTGAAGAATAAATTCGTGATCCGCATGCATCATGCACTCAGTGAGCAGGCGCTTGAACATATGCAGGCAGCGTTCGCCGACCTGTGCATCAATGAAAACTTCCACCAGCACGGTTATCAGGGTGAAGAGCACGATGAAGTGCAATTCAGCCACCTGACGCGGCTTGCGTTTACCTTCACAGGGCGCAATCAGGGCAGGCTTCGTGAATTGGCGGACTACATCAACGTGAAGGAACACTGGGCAGATGCCTCAGCAGTAAGAGATGCCACGCAGGATCAAGCGCCACAACAGACGCTTTGAGCGATCAGTCATCTCCACCACGGCCGCTTAGCAAGCGGCCGATCATATCCAGTGGATAGCCTCGATAACTCAAGAACCTCCCCTGCCTGGCGCGCTCACGAGCATCGACAGGCAGTTCTCCGGCAAACTTGCGCTGCCAGACTTCCTGAAGTTTCTCCTGCCAGTTCACGCCGCATTCCTTGAGCGCCTGTTCGACGTCAGCGCGTTGCAAGCCACGCTGATTAAGCTCTTCCCGGATGCGAGCAGGGCCATAGCCCGAGCGCGCCCGATAGGAAACAAAACTTTCAAGGTAACGGGATTCAGACAGAAGCCCTTCCTCGACCAGTCGATCAAGAGCCGCTTCGATAAGTTCAGGAGGAGCGCCGCGCTGACGCAGTTTGCGCGTCAGCTCGACTCGACCGTGCTCGCGGCGTGCGAGCAGGTCCATTGCGGTTCGCCGTACGGCGACAGGTGTATCAAGCACAGCAGGCATGGATATCAGCTATCAGCGTCTGCTTCGGCCACGTCATCGGCAACAACGGCTTCACGGGAACCGACAGCTTTGGTGTCAACGCCAGGCGTGAGCAGCTTGTCGCGAATCTGCTTCTCGAGCGCTTTGCAGATTTCCGGGTTATCTGCCAGGAACTTGGCCGAGTTGGCTTTACCTTGACCGATCTTGCTGCCCTGATAGCTGTACCAGGCACCCGACTTCTCGACAAAACCGTGCAGAACGGCCAGATCGACGATTTCGCCGTTCAGGTAGATACCCTTGCCGTAGAGAATCTGGAACTCGGCCTGACGGAACGGCGGAGCCACTTTGTTCTTCACGACCTTGACGCGGGTTTCGCTACCGACAACCTCGTCACCTTCCTTCACCGCACCGGTGCGACGGATATCCAGACGTACCGAGGCGTAGAACTTCAGTGCGTTACCACCGGTGGTGGTTTCCGGGCTGCCGAACATCACGCCGATCTTCATGCGGATCTGGTTGATGAAGATGACCAGGCAGTTGGCGTTCTTGATGTTACCGGTGATCTTGCGCAGCGCCTGCGACATCAGGCGGGCCTGCAGACCCACGTGCATGTCACCCATTTCGCCTTCGATCTCTGCCTTGGGCACCAGGGCCGCAACGGAGTCGACAACGATGACGTCGATGGCATTGGAGCGCACCAGCATGTCGGTGATTTCCAGTGCCTGCTCACCGGTGTCCGGCTGCGAGACCAGCAGGTCGTCTACATTGACGCCCAGCTTGCCGGCATATTCAGGATCAAGTGCGTGCTCGGCATCGACGAACGCACAAGTAGCGCCCATTTTCTGGGCTTGCGCGATGACCGACAGGGTCAGCGTGGTTTTACCGGAAGATTCAGGACCGTAGATTTCCACGATCCGGCCTTTTGGCAGACCGCCGATACCGAGTGCGATATCCAGACCGAGCGAACCGGTAGAGATGGCAGGAATTGCCTGGCGATCATGGTCGCCCATGCGCATCACGGCACCTTTACCGAACTGACGCTCGATCTGACCCAAGGCCGCAGCCAAGGCTTTCTTCTTGTTGTCGTCCATTGAAGTCCTCACGTAATCAAATTCAATTAGGGCCTTGATGGCCACAACACCTGTATAAGTAGACAGTATTATTCCACAGCGATGAGCGCGCGCCTACCCCTGATTTGGCATTTCTCCACGCGCAAGCTGTATCAGCCCTTGCAGCGCGGCTTCGACCGTTTGTCGACGGACCTGATCACGGTCGCCATCGAACCGGCGACAGTGGGCGACAAGCGCATGACCGTCACCCCAGCACAGCCACACCGTACCGACCGGCTTGTCGACCGAACCGCCGCCAGGCCCAGCCACACCGCTGACCGCCACAGCGAAGCGCGCGCCACTTTCACGTTGCGCGCCGCTGACCATGGCTTCGACGACCGGCTGGCTGACTGCCCCGACCTGCGCGAACAACGCCTCTGAAACACCCAGCTGCCTGGTCTTCTGGGCATTGGAATAGGTCACGTATCCTGCCTCGAACCACGCCGAACTGCCGGCGATGCGTGTTATCGCCTCAGCGATACCGCCGCCGGTGCAGGATTCGGCCGTGGTCACTTGAGCGTTCATTGCGTCGAGAAGCTTGCCCAGGGTGTCGGCAAGCCCGGTTATCTGATCCACAGTGTTCTCCTGTTCATGCACAAGGTTTGTAAGGTGATCGCCAGCACAGTTCGGCGGCTCTGCAATGGCCGGCCGATCAGTCGCTTTTCCTGCGCTCGGGCTTTTTGACCGTTTCCACCGTGGTTTCTCTCGGCCTTTTTCTGGCTTCGTCCAAGGGGATAAAGCGCCCGTTGACAGAGTCCCTTGCTCGCTTGTTTTTCATATAAAAGTCCCTTTTTATAAATTGCCATCCGGTTATCGGGTGGCAGCGATGGAAAGTCTATACGGCAAATCGGTCTTCATGGCTGCCAGGAAACGCCTGGTCACCAATAAGCAGCGGCCACGCCGCCACTGCACCACGCTGCCGTGCGTGATAACCTTGCGCCCATCACACAGACCCGGCATACGCCCCCTCGATTCAAAGAGGGATCAACCGTCATGCCTCAAGGTTGCCCAACTCTTCTCAAGAACTTGCCTAAGCCACTGATGAATAAAGCAATTTCCGACCTCTCAGCACATACACCGATGATGCAGCAGTACTGGAAACTCAAAAACCAGCACCTGGATCAACTGATGTTTTATCGCATGGGCGATTTCTATGAAATCTTCTACGAAGACGCCAAGAAAGCCGCCAAGCTGCTGGACATCACCCTGACCGCCCGCGGCCAGTCGGCCGGGCAAAGCATTCCCATGTGCGGGATTCCCTATCACGCGGCCGAGGGCTACCTGGCCAAGCTGGTGAAGCTGGGCGAGTCGGTAGTCATCTGCGAACAGATCGGCGACCCGGCCACCAGCAAAGGCCCGGTGGATCGTCAGGTCGTACGGATCATCACGCCCGGCACCATCAGCGATGAAGCCTTGCTGGATGAGCGTAGAGACAACCTGATCGCTGCCGTCCTCGGTGACGAACGCCTGTTCGGCCTGGCTGTACTGGACATCACCAGCGGCAACTTCAGCGTGCTGGAGATCAAAGGCTGGGAGAACCTGCTGGCCGAGCTTGAGCGCATCAATCCGGTCGAGCTGTTGATCCCCGATGACTGGCCGCAAGGTTTGCCCGCTGAAAAACGTCGTGGTGCCCGGCGTCGCGCGCCGTGGGATTTCGAGCGTGATTCGGCGCATAAAAGTCTGTGTCAGCAATTTTCAACCCAAGACCTGAAAGGCTTTGGCTGCGAAACCCTGACATTGGCCATTGGTGCTGCCGGCTGTCTGCTCGGTTACGCGAAAGAAACCCAACGCACTGCCCTGCCGCATTTGCGCAGCCTGCGTCACGAGCGCCTCGACGACACAGTGATCCTTGATGCCGCCAGCCGTCGCAACCTGGAGCTGGACACCAACCTGTCCGGTGGCCGCGATAACACGCTGCAATCGGTCATGGACCGCTGCCAGACCGCGATGGGCACACGACTGCTGACCCGCTGGCTGAATCGTCCGCTGCGCGACCTGAGCATTCTTCTGGCTCGTCAGACGTCCATCACTTGCTTTCTGGAACGCTATCGCTTCGAGAACCTGCAACCGCAACTCAAGGAAATCGGCGACATCGAACGGATTCTGGCGCGGATCGGTCTGCGCAATGCGCGACCACGCGACCTGGCCCGCCTGCGCGATGCGCTGAGCGCTTTGCCTGAGTTGCAACAGGCGATGAATGACCTGGATGCGCCGCACCTGCAACAGCTCGCACAGACCGCCAGCACCTACCCGGAACTGGCTGACCTGCTGCAACGCGCGATCAACGATAACCCGCCTGCCGTGATTCGTGACGGCGGCGTGCTCAAGACCGGCTATGACGCCGAGCTGGACGACCTGCAATCGCTGAGCGAAAACGCCGGTCAGTTCCTGATTGATCTGGAAGCCCGGGAAAAAGCCCGCACCGGCCTGAGCCATCTGAAAGTCGGCTACAACCGCGTGCACGGCTACTTCATCGAGCTGCCGAGCAAACAGGCCGAACAGGCGCCCGCCGATTACATTCGCCGCCAGACCCTCAAGGGTGCCGAGCGCTTTATTACGCCGGAACTCAAAGAGTTCGAGGACAAGGCGCTGTCAGCAAAAAGTCGCGCACTGGCTCGCGAGAAGATGCTTTACGAGACGTTGCTCGAAGACCTGATCGGCCACCTTGCGCCGCTGCAGGACACAGCGGCTGCACTGGCCGAGCTGGACGTACTGAGCAACCTTGCAGAGCGCGCGCTGAACCTGGACCTCAACTGCCCGCGCTTCGTCGCCGAGCCGTGCATGCGCATCGAACAAGGCCGCCACCCTGTGGTCGAGCAGGTGCTGAGTACGCCTTTCGTGGCCAACGATCTGGCACTGGACGACAGCACACGCATGCTGATCATCACCGGCCCGAACATGGGCGGTAAATCCACTTACATGCGCCAGACGGCGCTGATCGTCCTGCTGGCCCATATTGGCAGCTTCGTGCCCGCCGCCAGCTGCGAGCTGTCGCTGGTTGACCGGATCTTCACCCGCATCGGCTCCAGTGACGATCTGGCCGGCGGACGCTCGACGTTCATGGTGGAAATGAGCGAAACAGCCAACATCCTGCACAATGCCACCGATAAAAGCCTGGTGCTGATGGATGAAGTCGGGCGCGGCACCAGCACCTTCGACGGTCTGTCGCTGGCCTGGGCGGCGGCAGAATGCCTGGCACAACTGCGTGCCTACACGCTGTTCGCGACGCACTATTTCGAGCTGACGGTTTTGCCGGAAAGCGAGCCGCTGGTGAACAACGTGCACCTCAATGCCACCGAGCATAACGAGCGAATCGTGTTCCTGCACAGAGTGCTGCCGGGGCCGGCCAGCCAGAGCTACGGCCTGGCGGTTGCGCAGCTTGCGGGCGTTCCGGGGAAAGTCATCACGCGCGCCAAAGAGCACTTGCAGCGCCTGGAAACCACCAGCCTGCCGCACGAACAACCGCGCGCAAAACCCGGCAAACCCGCGATCCCGCAACAGAGCGATATGTTCGCAAGCCTGCCGCACCCGGTACTCGACGAACTGTCGAAGATCAAGGTCGACGACCTGACCCCGCGACAAGCGCTGGATTTGCTCTATACATTGCAAACTCGCCTGTGACGCGAAGCGTTACATACTGTTAGAATCCCGCGCGGTTTGGGATGCTCCCGGCTTTTAGCCTGGCCGGGCTGCTTTTCGAGCCGCGTGAAAACGCAGCGAACCAAGGGTAGGTGGCAGGCGACGCAGTCCGACTGCCTCAAGGTCACCCACCAAAAGCACGTGTTTTCATAGGGCCGGGAAACCTCCCGAACCTGGCAACCCTGTCTGGAAGGGCTCTACCGCAGCCGCCTGAGGAGAAAATTAGAAATGACCTTCGTCGTCACCGACAACTGCATCAAGTGCAAGTACACCGACTGCGTAGAAGTCTGTCCGGTGGACTGCTTTTACGAAGGCCCGAACTTCCTGGTGATTCACCCGGACGAATGCATCGACTGCGCGCTCTGCGAGCCTGAATGCCCTGCTGTGGCCATTTTCTCGGAAGACGAGATCCCGGCCGGTATGGAGAACTTCATCGAGCTCAACGCCGAACTTGCCGAGGTGTGGCCCAACATCACCGAGAAGAAAGACAGCATGCCCGATGCTGCCGAATGGGATGGCAAGAAAGGCAAGATCCAAGATCTGGAACGCTAGTCTCCAGACAGACAAAAGGCCCTTTGAAGGGCCTTTTTTTTAAATTCACTTTTGCATAGACGAAAAAAAGGGGCGGTATGACCCGCCCACATTTTGTCCTTAATCCCTGTATTCCCTTGTCATCGTCCTGATGAATCGCTTCCCGCGATGTCCTGACCGTCATCCTTGATGGCCTGTGCCTGTCCGTTGGCACAGCTTCGATAGTAGAGATTTAACCTCACAGAGCAACACCCGAAACGATCCAGAATATTTCCGCAGCAGCACGCCTTAAAAATAAAAATGCTTTAAATCATCAGCTTGCCAACAAAAGAACGACTGAATGACGACAAGTCTCACCTTCGATACCTAGATAACTTACAGCACGCGTGCGCGATGACTTACAAGGTTTGCACACCGCCCACCTCGTCACGCCCTCTGCCGCCAGCAACAAAGGCTTCACCTGGCAAAAGGCCTCGACGTATTGAAATGACGCAAAACATACAAAAAAGCCGATATACACATCATGTGTTATATCGGCTTCGGGTTTACGCGGTGGGTGGGTTACTGGAAGAGTGACTCGCTGGACAGGCCGTTCTTTTCGAGGATCTCACGCAGGCGTTTCAGCCCCTCAACCTGTATCTGCCTGACACGCTCGCGCGTCAGACCGATCTCAAGCCCTACATCCTCAAGCGTGCTGCTTTCGTGCCCGCGCAGACCGAAGCGGCGGATAACGACCTCACGCTGCTTTTCGGTGAGCTCGGACAGCCACTGGTCGATGCTTTGCGACAGATCATCGTCCTGCAGCAACTCGCACGGGTCGGTCGGACGGTCATCGGTCAGGGTATCGAGCAGGGTCTTGTCCGAGTCAGGCCCCAGAGAGACGTCCACCGACGATACGCGCTCGTTAAGGCCCAGCATACGCTTGACCTCCCCTACCGGTTTTTCCAGCAGGTTGGCGATCTCTTCAGGGGATGGCTCGTGATCAAGCTTCTGGGTCAGCTCTCTGGCTGCACGCAAGTAGACGTTCAGCTCTTTGACCACGTGAATCGGCAACCGGATGGTCCGGGTCTGATTCATGATCGCACGCTCAATGGTCTGACGAATCCACCAGGTGGCATAGGTAGAGAAGCGGAAGCCGCGTTCGGGATCGAACTTTTCAACGGCGCGGATCAAGCCAAGGTTGCCCTCCTCGATCAGATCCAGCAATGACAGACCACGATTGACGTAACGCCTGGCGATTTTAACCACCAGCCGCAGATTGCTCTCAATCATGCGTTTGCGCCCGGCCGGATCTCCACTTTGCGACAACCGCGCAAAATGCACTTCTTCTTCCGGAGACAGTAGAGGGGAAAACCCGATTTCATTGAGGTACAGCTGGGTAGCGTCGAGCGCCCGCGTGTAATCAATGTATTTGTGTTGTTTGAGCGACGTTGATTGCTTGGCCTTGGTGCGTCCCGAGGCAGCAGCAGGCTGCTTCTCGTTTGACGCTTCCTTCAGGACAATGCCGGCTTCCATAAGGAGCACTTCATCATCGATGTCAAACTCCGGCGCTTCGTTGCCAAGAGCCATTGTTTTAGTCCTTTGGTGAGTTCGACCTCAAGCTCCAGTGCCGCCTGGTTCCATGGCAACACGTGAGCCTGTTCCTATTTACGTCAGGAACAGGCTGGCAACTATCAACGGCGTGGCAAGAATCCCAATGGATCTACAGGTTTCCCTTGGCGGCGAATCTCAAAATGCAGTTTCACCCGGTCAGTTCCTGTTGACCCCATCTCGGCAATCGTCTGCCCTGCCTTGACCTGTTGCCCCTCCCGTACTAACAACCTGCGATTATGACCGTAGGCACTGACGTAGGTATCGCTGTGTTTGATGATGATCAATTCGCCGTAGCCCCGTAATCCACTTCCGGCGTAAACAACTGAACCATCAGACGCTGCCAAAACAGGCTGTCCCAAATCACCAGCGATATCAATTCCTTTATTCAAACTGCCGTTTGAGGAAAACTTACCTATCAAAATGCCACTCGAAGGCCAGGTCCAACCCGTCGGAGACTTGCCCGCCGGGCCTGTGCCGGTGGTTGCGGAGGGTGGTATCACCACAGGTACAACCGTGATCGGCTTGGAAATAACCGTGGTTTTGACCGAGCCCGAGCTGCTCGTGCTGGTCGATGTCGTCGTCACTGGACGTGTACCGGAAGGCCCTGAAGCGACCTCGGGTGTTGAAGAGGAGCGTCCATCAAAGCGAATTGTCTGACCTGGCTTGATGGTAAACGGCTCCGGGATCTGATTGCGGGCCGCCAGCGCTTTCCAGTCCCAGCCGTAACGAAATGCAATCGAAAAGAGCGTGTCACCGCGCCTGACGACGTACTGACCGGTGGTCACTGTCGGACGTTGCGCTACGGTGTTGCCGTTGCGATCGACCACGCGAACACCGCCCGAGGGCGAGCTGGAGCAGCCGACCAAAAGGACACTGAGAGCAATGCCAATCACCAGACGCTGAAAATTTCTTGAAGACCTGAGCTGCTGAATGACTGTGAGACTCACCCGCCACTCCCTTTTACTGGTGACTGAATTCAAAAAGATGCCTATTGTGCCGTAATAGCGACGGGCAGCCAGTGATTAAGCGCTGAAACGTTTTATGTATCAATCAGCTACATGAAATGATGCCATCAGGCCATTTAACATTTCGGGCCGCGCGCTGTAGACCGAGGACTGACGCCAGAATTCACTCGCGGGTGCAGACAATCTTTACGCAATCGGCCCATTGAGCAGCGGGACGAAGCGCACAGCACCGAGTACATGCCGGGAAAACCCGTTTTCTTCACGGATGATCAGCATCAGTTGCTGAACCTCGCCAGCACCCACCGGTATGACCAGCCGTCCTCCAGGTGCCAGTTGATCGAGCAGCGCCTGCGGCACATCGGTCGCGACCGCCGTCACGATGATGCCGTTGTAGGGCGCCAAAGCCGGCCACCCCTCCCAGCCGTCGCCCCAGCGGAAAACCACGTTGCGCAGGTTGAGTTCGACCAGCCGTTCCTTGGCGCGGTCCTGAAGGCCCTTGATGCGCTCGACCGAAAACACCCGCTCCACCAGTTGCGACAGCACGGCGGTCTGATAGCCGGAACCCGTGCCGATCTCCATGACCTTGTCGAGCGGCCCGGCTGCCAGCAGCAGCTCGCTCATCCGCGCAACCATGTAAGGCTGGGAAATGGTCTGGTTGTGGCCGATTGGCAGCGCAGTGTCTTCATAGGCGCGATGCGCCAGCGCTTCATCGACAAACAGGTGCCGGGGCGTCTTGCGGATAACGTCAAGCACACGCTCGTTGGCGATGCCTTCTTCGCACAGGCGCTGAATCAGGCGCTCGCGGGTTCGCTGCGAGGTCATCCCGATCCCGCGTCGTAGTAGATCATCCTGCTCGCGAGACATCAGCGCCGCCCCTCCAGCCAGTTGTTCAGGCTGCTGAAGCCGTCCTGACAGGTGCGATCCAGCTGTAGCGGGGTGATCGACACATAACCCTGCATGACCGCATGAAAGTCGGTCCCGGCACCGCCGTCCTCGACGTCGCCGGCAGCAGCGATCCAGTAACCGGCGCGACCCCGCGGATCGACCACCTTGACCGGCGCCGCAGCGCGGGCACGGTGGCCCAATCGGGTCAGTTGAATGCCGCGGATATGCTCCAGCGGCAGGTTCGGAATATTCACGTTCAGTACCGTGCGGGGTGGCAGGTCGAATTGCTCGTGGGCCTCGACCAGCAAACGCGCATAATGCGCCGCCGTCGCCAGGTTATCCGGCTGACGGGACAAAAACGAAAAAGCAAACGAGGGACGCTGCAGAAAACGCCCTTCAAGCGCTGCGGCGACCGTTCCGGAATACAGTACATCGTCGCCCAGATTGGCACCCAGATTGATGCCTGAAACCACCATCCCGGGCTCTCGCTCCAGCAGCCCGTGAATCCCCAGGTGCACGCAGTCGGTCGGCGTACCGTTGAGACTGATGAAGCCATTAGCCAGGGTTTGCGGGTGCAACGGCCGATCAAGTGTCAGCGAACTGCTGGCACCACTCTTGTCCTGATCAGGCGCGATCACCACGCACTCGGTATAGTCCGCCAGCGCCGCATAGAGCGCTGCAAGACCGGGCGAGTTCACCCCGTCATCATTTGATATCAGAATACGCATGGGCTGTCCGTCTGCCCAACCGGCACCAGATCAACGAGTTCGCGCACCAAAACAGTGGCAAAGCATCCGGGCGGAAGGACGAATTCCAGTTGCAGAATGTCAGGCTCGGGATAATGCCACGTCAGCCGCCCAATGGGCAGTCGCAGGATGCGACGTTCGTGCTCCATACCGGCCCGGACCAGCCAGTCGCGCAGCACCGACTCATCGTTGGCGATGGCGTTTTCCAGCGCTGCGGTGGCACCACCAGCTGGCGATGGGCCTTCACCCCACTGCGGGCCGGTGGGATGGAGGTCGAGAATGGCCAGTCGGGGGTCGCTGCATTCATCAACATCAGCCGGGAAAAAGCTGCGGCTGTCAGTGAACGCCAGCAAATCGCCTACCTGAGCCTTCTGCCAGCTGCCATCGGCAACACGCACTGCCAAGACCCGATTGAACAGGTAGCTGCGCGCGGTGGACAACAGCCGCGAACGCACTGCACGTTGTTCAGGCAGCGCCTTACGGCCTGCGTAATCGCGCGCCTCGCCCAGATTGCCGCCCTGATAGCCGAAACGCTGCACACCGAAATAGTTGGGTATGCCCTGCAGGGCGATGGTTTCAAGGCGTTGATTCAACGCCTCCTTGTCACCCTCCAGCTGGGTCAGCCTGAGCGTGAAACCATTGGCGGCGTGGGCACCGCGCTGCAATTTGCGCTTGTGTCGCCCGCTCTTGAGAATCTGCAGCGTAGCGTCCTGCGCGGCCGAAAGGTCTGGATCGGCCTTGCCCGGCAGCTGAATGCTGAACCATTGGCGGGTCAGCGCCTGGCGGTCTTTCAATCCGGCGTAACTGACCGTGCGCAACTGAACACCTGCGGCACGTGCCAGCCTGCGAGCGGCTTCCTCGGTGTTCAGGCCGCGCTTTTCGACCCACAGCCACAAGTGCTCGCCATCGTCGGACAGCGGGATATCGAGCACCTCGTCAACCTGAAAGTCTTCGGCTGTCGCCTTTAGGGCAGCACGGCCCAGTGCATCGCCGTAGGCCCGCGGGCCCAGCAGTTCGAGTTCGTTCATGCGCGCAGCAACAACGCGACAGCATGCACCGCAATGCCTTCTTCACGGCCGGTGAAGCCGAGTTTTTCCGTGGTCGTCGCTTTCACGTTCACCTGGTCCAGCTCCACGAGCAGATCCTCGGCGATCAACGCACGCATGGCGTCGATGTGCGGTGCCATTTTCGGTGCCTGGGCAACAATGGTGGCGTCGACATTGCCGACCTTCCAGCCTTTTTCGTGGATCTGCTTGAGCACATGACGCAGCAATACGCGGCTGTCAGCGCCTTTGAATTGTGGGTCTGTGTCCGGAAAGTGCTTGCCGATGTCGCCCAGCGCCGCCGCGCCCAGTAGCGCATCGCTCAGCGCATGCAGCAGGACATCGCCATCGGAGTGGGCCAGCAGGCCGAACCCGTGTGCAATCCGCACGCCGCCCAAGGTAATGAAATCGCCTTCAGCGAAACGGTGCACATCATAGCCATGGCCAATACGCATAAAAAAACGCCCTGAAAAAAGTCAGGGCGTGATTCTACCTGCTTTGGCGCGCGTTAGCTGTTCAAGGCTGCGGCGTGATGCCTGAGATGGTCTTCGATGAAACTGGAGATGAAGAAATAGCTGTGGTCGTAGCCAGGCTGCATCCGCAGTGTGAGCGGGTACTGCGCAGCTTTCGCGGCCTGGACCAGTACTTCAGGCTTGAGTTGATTGAGCAGAAAATCGTCACGATCGCCCTGATCGACCAGTGTCGGAAGTTTTTCCGCAGCCTCGGCAATCAACACGCTGGCATCCCATTCACGCCAGCGCGAGCGGTCTTCGCCCAGGTAACGCGAGAATGCCTTCTGGCCCCACGGGCAATCGATCGGACTGCTGGTCGGCGAAAATGCCGACACCGATTTGTAACGACCCGGATTGCGCAAGGCACACACCAGCGCGCCGTGACCGCCCATCGAATGGCCACTGATACTGCGGGCCTGTGAGGCCGGAAAGTGCGCTTCGACCAGTGCGGGCAACTCCTTGACCACGTAATCGTGCATTTGATAATGCCGTGCGTACGGCTGTTCGGTGGCATTGAGGTAGAAACCTGCGCCGTGACCGAAGTCCCAGGCACCCTCAGGGTCGTCCGGTACATCAGCACCGCGCGGGCTGGTATCAGGCGCCACGACGATAATGCCCAGCTCGGCTGCAAATCGCAGGGCCGCCGCTTTCTGCATGAAGTTTTCGTCCGTGCAGGTCAGGCCCGACAACCAATACAGCACGGGCAGCTTGCCACCCTGCTCTGCCTGTGGCGGCAGGTAAACGGCAAACACCATGTCGCAGCCCAGCACCTGAGAGTGATGCTTGTAACGCTTGTGCCAGCCACCGAAGCTTTTCTGGCACGAAATATTTTCCAAAGGCATAGAAGGGTCTCCAGCAATTAGCGGCAAGCTTCAAGCAGCAAGCTAAAAGCGGGCGCAAAGCTCGCTTGCCGCTTGAAGCTTGCCGCTGCTCCTCAAAAATGAATGACGGTGCGGATGCTTTTGCCTTCATGCATCAGGTCGAATGCCTTGTTGATGTCTTCCAGGCCCATTGTGTGGGTAATGAACGTGTCCAGCGGGATTTCGCCGGTCTGCGCCATGTCGACGTAGCTTGGCAATTCGGTACGACCACGTACGCCCCCGAACGCCGAACCGCGCCAGACGCGCCCGGTCACCAGTTGGAATGGACGGGTCGAGATCTCCTGACCGGCACCGGCCACGCCGATGATTACCGACTCACCCCAGCCCTTGTGGCAGGATTCCAGCGCTGAACGCATGAGCTGCACATTGCCGATGCACTCGAACGAAAAGTCGACGCCGCCATCAGTCATGTCAACAATGACTTCGTGGATCGGACGGTCGAAGTCCTTCGGATTGACGCAATCGGTCGCGCCGAGCTGTTTGGCGATCTCGAACTTGGCCGGGTTGATGTCGATGGCGATAATTCGCGCCGCCTTGGCTTTGACTGCGCCAATCACCGCCGAGAGGCCGATACCGCCCAGACCGAAGATCGCTACGGTATCGCCCGGCTTGACCTTGGCGGTGTTGAGCACTGCGCCAATACCGGTGGTGACGCCGCAACCCAGCAGGCAAACTTTTTCCAGCGGGGCTTTCTTGTCGATTTTGGCCACCGAGATTTCCGGCAGCACGGTGTACTCGGAGAAGGTCGAGGTGCCCATGTAGTGGAAAATCGGCTCGCCCTTATAAGAGAAGCGCGTGGTGCCATCCGGCATCAGGCCTTTGCCCTGAGTCGAACGGATCGCCTGACACAGGTTGGTTTTGCCCGACCGGCAGAATTTGCACTGACGGCATTCCGGGGTGTACAGCGGAATGACGTGATCACCGACCGCCACAGAGGTGACGCCCTCGCCAATGGCTTCGACAATCGCGCCGCCTTCATGGCCGAGAATCGACGGGAAGATCCCCTCAGGGTCGGCTCCGGAAAGCGTGTACGCATCGGTGTGGCAGACGCCGGATGCCACTACTTTGAGCAGCACTTCTCCCGCTTTGGGCATGGCGACATCGACTTCAACGATCTCCAGTGGCTTTTTGGCTTCAAAGGCGACAGCGGCGCGTGACTTGATCATCAATCTTCTCCGACGAGTAAAAACAAGGTTTGCAGTGTAGTACAGTGCCAATTGACGAGTAATACGACCAAAAGCAAAACATTAATGCTGTACAGGGATAATCGATGTACACCAATCGCTGGGAAGGTCTGGACGAGTTTGTCGCAGTCGCTGAATGCGGGCAGTTCACGGCGGCAGCGCTACGACTGGGCGTTTCTTCGTCACACGTCAGCCGCCAGATCGTGCGCCTTGAAGAACGCTTGCAGACTCGCCTGCTGTATCGCAGCACGCGCAAGGTGGCACTGACCGAGGCAGGCCAGACTTTTCTGCATCACTGTCAGCGCCTGCAGGACGGTCGCGAAGAAGCCTTGCGCGCGGTCGGTGATCTGGCCAGCGAGCCGAAAGGCCTGTTACGCATGACCTGCGCAGTGGCGTATGGCGAGCGCTTTATCACGCCCTTGGTGACCCGCTTCATTGAGCTGTATCCGCAGCTGCGCGTTGATATCGAACTGAGCAATGACACGCTGGATCTGGTTCATGAGGGCATGGACCTGGCGATTCGTCTGGGCCGACTGCAGGATTCGCGCATGGTCGCGACGCGCCTTGCGCCACGGCAAATGTACCTGTGCGCATCGCCTTCCTATCTCGAACGCTATGGACGACCGCACAGCCTGTCGGAACTGAGCCGCCATAATTGCCTGATCGGGGGCAGCGATACCTGGCAGTTGCAACAGAACGGCCGCGAGTTTTCCCAACGAGTACAAGGCAACTGGCGCTGCAACAGCGGGCAGGCCGTGCTGGATGCCGCATTGCAAGGGGTCGGGCTGTGTCAACTGCCCGATTATTACGTGCAAAAGCACCTCAAAGAAGGAGCGTTGGTGTCATTGCTGGAAGCGCATCAACCACCCAACACGGCCGTGTGGGCGCTTTACCCGCAACAACGTCACCTGTCGCCCAAAGTGCGCAAACTGGTGGATTATCTGAAAGAAGGGCTGGCGATGCAGGATGAATATCGCCAGTAGCGGCCGCTAACGGCCAAATTCGCTGCGACGCTGGCGCAGCCATTCCAGGTCTTCAGGGCGAGTGACCTTGATGTTGTCCGAGCGCCCTTCGATCAAACGCGGCGACTGCCCCGCCCACTCGATGGCCGATGCCTCGTCAGTGATGCTGACATTCGACACCAGGCTGTCGGTTAGGGCGCGGTGCAAGGCACCCAGGCGAAACATCTGCGGCGTGAACGCTTGCCAGATCAGGCTTCGGTCAACGGTCTCAACCACCCGGCCATCGCTGTCGGCACGCTTGAGGGTGTCGCGCGCCGGCACGGCCAACAGCCCTCCGACCGGGTCGCCTGCCAACTGACCGAGCAGGTTGTCCAGATCACTGCGCGCCAGATTCGGGCGCGCAGCGTCATGCACCAGCACCCAGTCGTCGTCACTTGCCCCCTGCGCATGCAGATGCAGCAGCGCGTTGAGCACCGAGCCGGAACGCTCGCGCCCGCCGTCTACCCGCTGGATACGCGAGTCATGCGCACAGGGCAACGCAGCCCAGTATGGATCGTCCACAGCCAGGCTGATCACCAGGCCCTTGAGCCTTGGATGATCGAGAAAGCAAAGCAGGCTGTGTTCAAGAATTGTCAGGCCGCCCAGTTGCAGGTATTGCTTGGGACGGTCAGCTGCCATGCGAGCACCGATGCCCGCCGCAGGTATCACTGCCCAGAAGGCAGGAAGAAAGTCAGTCATCGCACCCACTTGATCATTGCGCGAGCTGGTAAAGGGTTTCGCCCTCTTTGACCATGCCCAGTTCGTGCCGGGCGCGCTCTTCGACGGTTTCCAGACCTTTTTTCAATTCCATGACCTCGGCATCGAGCACACGGTTGCGCTCCAGCAGCACCTGATTTTCAGCATGCTGGTCGGCAATCTGCTGAGTCAGGCTGGCCACTTGCGCAAGGCTTCCGTTACCAACCCAAAGGCGGTACTGCAAGCCAGCCAGCAACAAGAGCAGGATAAGGAACAACCAGTTAGGACTGCGCATTGAAATATCAGGTACCCAGTAAAAAAGACAGCAGAGCCAACGTGAAGAACAAATGACCGAGGGCATTGAGCCTGACATAAGCCAGGCTCAATCACTCCAGATTACCGCGGAGCGTCAGCATCGCAACTGCAAGGGCGGGCCATGAAGCACGACCTGATGCAGCACTCTGCGTCTTTTACCATCTATGGCTCAGCCGCGAAACTCGGCACGACCACGATACACAGCTTTGGAGCCCAATTGCTCCTCGATGCGCAGCAGTTGGTTGTACTTGGAAACACGGTCGGAACGGCACAGCGACCCGGTCTTGATCTGACCGGCAGAGGTGCCCACAGCCAGGTCGGCGATGGTCGAATCTTCGGTTTCACCGGAGCGGTGGGAGATGATGGCGGTGTAACCGGCAGCCTTGGCCATGTGAATGGCTTCCAGCGTTTCGGTCAAGGTACCGATCTGGTTGAACTTGATCAGGATCGAGTTGGCGATGTTCTTGTCGATGCCTTCTTTCAGGATCTTGGTGTTGGTCACGAACAGGTCGTCACCGACCAGTTGGACCTTCTCGCCGATCTTGTCGGTGAGGACTTTCCAGCCGTCCCAATCGGACTCGTCCAGACCGTCTTCGATGGAGATGATCGGGTGCTTGCGGGTCAGTTCGGCAAGGTATTCGGCAAAATCGGCAGAGCTGTACTCGCCTTCTTCGCTGAGCGTGTACTTGCCGTTCTTGTAGAACTCGCTCGCCGCGCAGTCCAGCGCCAGGGTCACGTCAGTGCCCAGCGTGTAACCTGCATTGGCAACGGCCTCGGCGATAGCGTCGAGTGCTTCTTTGTTGGAAGCCAGGTTCGGGGCGAAACCACCTTCATCACCGACCGCGGTGTTCAGGCCACGCGCCTTGAGCACGGCCTTGAGGTGATGGAAAATCTCGGTGCCCCAGCGCAGCGCTTCAGCGAAGCTTTTGGCGCCGACCGGCTGAATCATGAATTCCTGGATGTCGATGTTGTTATCGGCATGCTCGCCACCGTTGATGATGTTCATCATCGGAACCGGCATGGAATAAACGCCCGGGGTGCCATTGAGGTTGGCGATGTGCGCATACAGCGGCAGGTCCTGATCCTGTGCAGCCGCCTTGGCCGCCGCCAGGGAGACGGCGAGGATCGCGTTGGCGCCCAGGCTTGCCTTGTTCTCGGTAGCGTCCAGCGCGATCATCGCGTGATCCAGCGCTTTCTGGTCAACCGGGTCTTTGCCCAGCAGCAGATCACGGATCGGACCGTTAATATTCGCAACAGCCTTCAGAACACCCTTGCCCATGTAACGGCTCTTGTCGCCATCACGCAGCTCCAGCGCTTCGCGCGAGCCGGTTGAAGCACCGGACGGCGCGCAGGCGCTGCCGATGATGCCGTTATCGAGGAGCACATCTGCTTCCACGGTGGGATTGCCACGGGAGTCGAGAACTTCACGACCTTTGATGTCGACGATTTTTGCCATTGTTGTAAACACTCCAAGATTGACGAAAACGACGCAGCTGGGGAAACAATGCTCGCAGTCAGGCGCAGAAAAAGGCAGGCCCGAATGCGACAACCCCGTCACGAATGACGGGGAACGCACTTTACCGGAGAACCCTGATCAAGCGGTCTCTACGATCGGAAAACTTTTCACAAGTTCATCCAGTGACTTGAGCTGGGCCAGGAACGGCTCCAGCTTGTCCAGACGCAAGGCACATGGGCCATCGCACTTGGCGTTGTCAGGATCGGGATGCGCTTCAAGGAACAAACCGGCCAGGTTCTGGCTGATGCCGGCCTTGGCCAGATCCAGCACCTGGGCACGACGACCACCGGCAGAATCGGAGCGACCACCCGGCATCTGCAGCGCGTGAGTGACGTCGAACAGCACCGGGTATTCGAACTGCTTCATGATGCCGAAGCCGAGCATGTCCACCACCAGGTTGTTGTAACCGAAGCTGGAACCACGCTCGCAAAGAATCAACTGATCGTTACCCGCCTCTTCACACTTGGTCAGGATGTGTTTCATTTCCTGCGGTGCGAGAAACTGGGCTTTCTTGATGTTGATGATTGCGCCGGTCTTCGCCATCGCAACGACCAGGTCTGTCTGACGCGACAGAAACGCCGGCAGCTGGATGATGTCGCACACTTCAGCCACCACGGCAGCCTGATGAGGCTCGTGCACGTCGGTGATCAGCGGCACGTTGAAGGTGCGCTTGATCTCTTCGAAAATACGCATGCCTTCTTCAAGGCCCGGCCCGCGGTAGGAATTCACCGAAGAGCGGTTGGCCTTGTCGAAGCTGGCCTTGAACACGTAAGGGATACCGAGCTTTTCGGTCACCCTTACGTACTCTTCACAGACCTGCATGGCCATATCCCGGGATTCGAGTACGTTCATGCCGCCGAACACCACCATCGGCTTGTCGTTGGCGATCTCGATCGAACCTGTGCGGATGATTTTCTGAGCCATGTGTGAAGTCCCTGTCAGGAATTTTTCTGATGTTGAGCCAGCGCCGCCTTGACGAAACCGCTGAACAGCGGATGCCCGTCACGCGGCGTGGAGGTGAACTCCGGGTGAAACTGGCACGCGACGAACCACGGATGATCCGGCGCTTCGACCACTTCAACCAGCGCGCCGTCGCCGGAGCGACCGGAAATCTTCATGCCAGCCTCGATCAGTTGCGGCAACAGGTTGTTGTTCACTTCGTAGCGATGACGATGACGCTCGACAATCACGTCCTTGCGGTAGCAATCGTGCACCAGCGAACCGGCTTCAAGCTGGCAATCCTGTGCACCCAGACGCATGGTGCCGCCCAGATCGGAGCTTTCGGTGCGGGTTTCGACTGCGCCGGTAGCATCTTCCCACTCGGTGATCAGGCCAACCACAGCGTGCGCGCTGGTGCGGTCGAATTCGGTGGAGTTGGCGTCTTTCCAGCCCAGCACGTTACGGGCGAACTCGATGACCGCCACTTGCATGCCCAGGCAGATGCCCAGGTACGGAACCTTGTTTTCACGTGCGAACTGAACGGCGGTGATCTTGCCTTCAACGCCGCGCAGACCAAAGCCGCCTGGAACCAGAATCGCATCCACGCCTTCAAGCAGGCCGGTGCCCTGGTTTTCGATGTCTTCTGAGTCGATGTAACGCAGGTTCACCTTGGTGCGATTGGTGATACCGGCGTGGCTCATGGCTTCGATCAACGACTTGTAGGCGTCGAGCAGTTCCATGTACTTGCCGACCATCGCGATGGTGACTTCGTGTTCCGGGTTGAGCTTGGCATCGACCACCTTGTCCCACTCGGACAGGTCGGCACCACCACACTGCAGGCCAAAGCGCTCGACGACAAAATCGTCCAGCCCCTGCGAATGCAGGATGCCCGGGATCTTGTAGATGGTGTCGGCGTCTTCGAGGGCAATGACTGCGCGCTCTTCGACGTTGGTGAACTGAGCGATCTTGCGGCGCGAGGAAATGTCGATCGGGTGATCGGAGCGGCAGACCAGTACATCCGGCTGCAGACCGATGGAGCGCAATTCCTTGACCGAATGCTGAGTTGGCTTGGTTTTGGTCTCGCCGGCCGTGGCGATGTACGGCACCAGTGTCAGGTGCATGAGCATCGCGCGGCGGGCGCCGACTTCAAAACGCAACTGGCGGATGGCTTCAAGAAACGGCTGCGACTCGATGTCACCGACCGTACCGCCTATTTCGACCAGGGCCACGTCGGCATCGCCAGCACCCTTGATGATGCGGCGCTTGATTTCGTCGGTGATGTGCGGAATGACCTGAATGGTCGCGCCCAGATAATCACCACGGCGCTCTTTGCGCAGGACGTGTTCGTACACACGGCCAGTGGTGAAGTTGTTGTTTTGGGTCATGGTGGTGCGGATAAACCGCTCGTAGTGACCAAGGTCGAGGTCGGTTTCAGCGCCGTCGTGGGTGACAAACACCTCACCGTGCTGGAACGGACTCATGGTGCCTGGGTCCACGTTGATATAGGGGTCCAGTTTCAGCATGGTGACCTTGAGTCCCCGCGCCTCCAGGATGGCCGCCAGTGAAGCCGAGGCAATGCCTTTCCCCAATGAAGAAACAACACCGCCCGTGACGAAGATGTAGCGCGTCATGAAAAACCCTAGAAGTCTGCGTTAAAGCGGTCGGAGCCGCCGGGGAAAGCGAAGGAAGGCCGAAGCCCCCGATTACCGACAAAATTCACGGTGCACTCCCGAAACTGCTGCGTTGAAACCGACCGGCCGAAGCCAGCGAGGTGTGCGCTACATTTTAAGAATTACCCAGTAAACACTGGTTGGTAACCGGCAACTTGCGTTGTTTCAAAAGAACCAACAGAAGTTGTATCAAGAAGGGAGCGTAGTCTACCGGAAAGGGGCTTTCAGCTCAAACTTTGGTCGCCGGTCGGTGCAACCCAGCGCAAACGCCAGCGTTCATTGGGTGAACCGTCCAGTCCGGGCAGGTTGGCGACGGCCAGAAGCTCGTTATCCCGGTACAGCAGCGGCAATCTGCCGCGCAGAAATGCCGGCACCGCGTGCTCATTGAGCAGCCGCTTGAGATCACGGCTGCCACGCCCGCTGAGGTGCATCACCTCAGCGCCCTGACGATAGCGGACACTCAGGCCGCCTGACGGCGCTTCACCTTCCAGGCTCACCTGACCGTTTTCGGGAAGGTCCAGCGGCGCGCGCGGGTCGGCCCAGTTCACTGCCTCGCTGCCCGCCTGCTCCCAGCCAGCGGGTAGCCACCAGATACAACCCTGCGCCCGGTGCAAAGCCCCATCGGCCAGCCGCCACAATGGACGAGCATCCTGAGCGGCGTCGCGCAGCGCTTCCCAGCCAGCCCAGTGATCGGTGTCCGGCAGGCGGGTCAGCGGCGCGAGCCAGTGACGCATGACGTTGCGTTGCCGCGCGCCAGACAACCGGGCAATAGGCCCCAGGCTCAGCACCGGCAAGCCAAGCCAGGCAAACGGCGTTGTCGCCTGCGCACTGGCAACGTCCTGCGCCGCGAGTTCGTCCAGCAGTTGCTGAGCCTCAGCGAGATGACCAGCGGTGCGCGCCAGACTGGCAGTCGCCTGCGGCCATCTGGACGTCAGCAGTGGCAGCACCTGGCTGCGCAGAAAATTGCGCGAGAACTGCTGATCGTCATTGCTGGGGTCTTCAACCCATCTCAGGCCCTGCTGGCGGGCGTAGCTTTCCAGTTCGACTCGCGACACTCCCAGCAACGGCCTTGCCAGATGCCCTCGACCGAGCCTGCGCTGCTCGGGCATGGCCGCCAGACCGCGCACACCGGCACCGCGCAGCAGGCGGAACAACAGGGTTTCCGCCTGATCGTCACGGTGCTGGCCGGTCAGCAATACATCGCCTTCGCCCAGCCTGTCAGTGAACGCGGTGTAACGCGCCTGCCGAGCGGCCTGCTCCAGACTTGCACCGGGCTCGACCGTTACCCGAACCAGCTCAAACGCCACATCCAGCGCCTGACAAACCTGACGACAATGCTCCGGCCACGCATCGGCAACGGCCTGCAGGCCGTGATGAACGTGGATAGCGTGTAACGCAGGGAGGTTTTCGCGGGTGGCGAGTTCAGCCAGAAGATGCAGCAGCACGGTGGAATCCAGGCCGCCAGAGAAACCGACGTACCAGGTTGGCGCAGTGCGCCAGGGCGCCAGGGCTTGCAGAAGCCTGGCGCAAAGATCATGACCGCTGTGCATGGAGGTGGTCACTGGTGTTTTCACTCAGCTTCGCGTGCTCGCGAAGTCGATGCCCCGGCTGATACATCCCAAGCGGGATGTATCAGCACGAGAAACGACGTTAGAGACCGTAGCTCATCAGGCGATCATAACGGCGGGCCAAAAGCGCGTCGTTATCGAATGCCTTGAGCATCGCCAACTGACTGCTCAGCTCTTCACGAATCAATGCAGCGGCGGCAACCGGGTCGCGATGCGCGCCGCCCAGAGGCTCGGCGATGACCTTGTCGACGATGCCCAGGCCTTTCAGGCGGTCCGCCGTGATGCCCATGGCTTCAGCAGCATCGGGCGCCTTCTCGGCGGTTTTCCACAGAATCGACGCGCAGCCTTCCGGAGAGATCACGGCGTAAGTCGAGTACTGCAGCATGTTCAACTGGTCGCAGACGCCAATGGCCAATGCACCACCGGAACCGCCCTCACCGATAACGGTGGCGATGATCGGGGTTTTCAGTCGCGCCATGACGCGCAGGTTCCAGGCGATCGCTTCGCTCTGGTTGCGCTCTTCCGCATCGATACCCGGATAAGCGCCCGGGGTGTCGATAAACGTCAGGATCGGCATCTTGAAGCGCTCTGCCATTTCCATCAGACGGCAAGCCTTGCGGTAGCCTTCAGGGCGCGGCATGCCGAAATTGCGACGAACCTTTTCGCGTACTTCACGGCCTTTCTGGTGGCCGATGATCATCACCGGCTGGTTGTCCAGACGGGCAATGCCGCCAACGATGGCAGCGTCATCGGAGAAGTGACGGTCGCCGTGCAACTCATCGAACTCGGTAAAAATGTTTTCGATGTAGTCCAGCGTGTACGGACGACGCGGATGACGCGCCATGCGCGCGATCTGCCAACTGGTCAGGTTGCCGAAAATGCTTTCGGTAAGCGTCTTGCTCTTGTCTTGCAGCCGGGAGATCTCGTCGCCGATGTTCAGCGAGTTGTCATTGCCCACCAAGCGCAGTTCTTCGATTTTGGCCTGCAAGTCAGCGATAGGCTGTTCGAAATCAAGAAAATTCGGGTTCATAGGCATCCGTCTTGGGTCGACGGCCAAGAGGCCGGCCGGTTGATCCGTCTGCGCCTTTCCTGTTCGGAACAGGCGCGGTCAGGTCGAAATTAAAATTCAGGGTTGAGCGCAGATCAAGCCTGCGGCGTTCAACGATACTGGAGAAAGACGTTCTCACGTCCGAACTGGTCACGCAGAGCTTGAATCAAGCTGTCTGCGGGATCAATACGCCAGGCTTCTCCCAATTGCAGCAATGCCCGGGCGTCCTGCCCGGTGTAATCCACGGTGATCGGACAAGCACCGCGATGGCGCTTGCACAAATCGCCGAGCCAGCGCAGTCGATCACCCTTGAGCGCGTCGGCATGCACCGTCACGCGCAGGCTCTCGGCCAGGTTGGTGCGCGCATCTTCGATGCTCATCACCCGTTTGGCGCGCAACCGCAGGCCACCGGAAAAGTCATCGTTACTGACTTCGCCCTCGACCACTACCATAGCATCGGTCTGCAACAGTGACTGGGCCGAGTGAAACGCTTCGGCGAACAAAGACGCTTCAATACGCGCCGAGCGATCGTCCAGGGTGATGAACCCCATCTTGTCGCCCTTCTTGTTTTTCATCACGCGCAAGGCAATGATCAGGCCTGCAACCGTCTGAGTGTCCCTGGCGGGCTTGAGGTCGATGATTCGCTGCCGGGCGAAGCGGCGGATCTCGCCTTCGTATTCATCGATCGGGTGCCCGGTCAGGTACAGCCCCAGGGTTTCCTTCTCACCGCGCAGACGATCCTTGAGGCTCAACTCGCGGGTCTTGCGATGATTGGCGTAAACGTCGGCATCCGCTTCGACGAACAGGCCGCCAAACAGGTCCGAATGGCCGCTGTCGTGACTGCGGGCGGTCTGCTCGGCGGCTTGAATGGCCTCTTCCAGCGCTGCCAGCAATACCGAACGGTTACGGTCGATACTGGCCTGATAGGCCTTGGGCTCCAGCTCGAAGTACGGGCCCAGACGGTCCAGCGCGCCACTGCGAATCAGGCCGTCCAGCGTTCGTTTGTTGATTCTTTTGAGGTCGACACGCGCACAGAAATCGAACAGGTCCTTGAACGGCCCCTTTTGACGCGCATCGGTAATGGCTTCGACCGGCCCCTCACCCACACCCTTGATTGCGCCCAGCCCGTAGAGAATGCGGCCGTCGTCGCTTACCGTGAACTTGAACTCCGAGGTGTTCACGTCCGGTGCGTCGAGGCGCAGCTTCATCGTGCGCACCTCTTCGATCAAGGTCACGACCTTGTCGGTGTTGTGCATGTCCGCCGACAACACGGCGGCCATGAACGGCGCCGGGTAGTGGGTTTTCAGCCAGGCCGTCTGATACGACACCAGCCCGTAGGCTGCCGAGTGAGACTTGTTGAAACCGTAACCGGCGAATTTTTCCACCAGGTCGAAAATGTTACCGGCCAGATCCGGCTCGATGTTGTTCGACTTGCAGCCATCAATAAAACCGCCGCGCTGCTTGGCCATTTCCTCGGGCTTTTTCTTGCCCATCGCACGGCGCAGCATGTCCGCACCGCCGAGGGTGTAACCGGCCATGACCTGAGCAATCTGCATCACCTGTTCCTGGTACAGAATGATGCCGTAGGTCGGCGCCAGTACTGGCTTTAGGCCTTCGTACTGGTAGTCGACGTGCGGGTAGGACAACTCGGCGCGACCGTGCTTGCGGTTGATGAAGTCGTCTACCATGCCCGATTGCAGCGGGCCGGGACGGAACAACGCCACCAGTGCGATAAGGTCTTCCAGGCAGTCGGGCTTGAGCTTTTTGATCAGCTCTTTCATGCCGCGCGACTCAAGCTGGAACACCGCCGTGGTTTCGGCGCGCTGCAACAACTGATAGGTCGGCAGGTCGTCGAGCGGGATAAACGCGATGTCCAGCGGCGCTTCGTCGACCTTGGCGCGCTCGCGGTTGATGGTCTTGAGCGCCCAGTCGATGATGGTCAGGGTGCGCAGACCGAGGAAGTCGAACTTCACCAGCCCCGCTGCCTCGACATCGTCCTTGTCGAACTGGGTTACCAGACCGTCACCGGCCTCGTCGCAATAGATTGGCGAGAAGTCGGTCAGCTTGGTCGGGGCGATTACCACGCCCCCGGCGTGCTTGCCCACGTTACGCACAATGCCTTCAAGCTTGCGCGCCATTTCCCAGATTTCAGCGGCCTCTTCATCGACCTTGAGAAAGTCGCGGAGAATCTCTTCCTGTTCGTATGCCTTTTCGAGGGTCATGCCGACTTCAAAGGGGATCATCTTCGACAGACGATCCGCCAGCCCGTAGGACTTGCCCTGCACTCGCGCCACGTCGCGCACCACCGCCTTGGCCGCCATGGAACCGAACGTGATGATCTGGCTGACCGCATTGCGCCCGTACTTTTCGGCCACGTATTCGATGACCCGATCACGACCGTCCATGCAGAAGTCGACGTCGAAGTCGGGCATGGAAACCCGCTCCGGGTTCAGGAACCGCTCGAACAGCAGGTCGTATTCCAGCGGATCAAGGTCGGTGATCTTCTGCACATAAGCCACCAGCGACCCGGCACCCGAACCACGGCCTGGCCCCACCGGGACGCCGTTGCTCTTGGCCCACTGAATGAAGTCCATAACGATCAGGAAGTAACCGGGAAACCCCATCTGGATGATGATATCCAGCTCAAAATTCAGCCGATCGACATACACCTGACGTTTGGTTTCGTAATCTTCAGTGGTGTCCCTGGGCATCAGGACGGCGAGCCGCTCCTCCAGACCGTCGAAGGACACCTTGCGGAAATACTCATCGATGGTCATGCCATCGGGAATCGGGAAGTTGGGCAAGAAGTGAGTGCCCAGCTTGACGTCGATGTTGCAGCGTTTGGCAATCTCGACCGTGTTTTCCAGCGCCTCGGGCAGATCACTGAACAGCTCGGCCATTTCTTCCGGGCTTTTCAGGTACTGCTGATCGCTGTAGTTGTGCGAGCGCCGCGGATCGTCCAGCGCACGGCCTTCGCCGATGCAAACGCGGGTCTCGTGCGCCTCAAAATCGGTCTGATTGATGAAGCGCACATCGTTGGTCGCGACCAGCGGTGCACCGTGGCGCTCGGCCAAGGCAACCGCGGCGTGCAGATGCTCCTCATCATTGGCGCGATTGGTACGCTGCACTTCGATGTAGAAGCGGTCCGGAAACACGGCCAGCCATTCGCGCAGCAACTCGTCCGCTTCTGCGGGGTTGCCACCGAGCAGCGCCATGCCGATCTCGCCTTCCTTGGCTGCAGACAGGGCAATCACCCCCTCGCTGGCCTGCGCGACCCACTGGCGCTGGATGACGATCTGACCGTTGCGCTGACCCTCGATGAAACCACGGGAAATCAGCTCGGTCAGGTTGCGGTAGCCCTGGGCATTCATGGCCAGCAGGCTGATGCGACTGAGCGCGGCGTCTTCGTCGCGGCCGGCCAGCCACAGATCGACGCCACAGATCGGCTTGATCCCGGAGCCCTGAGCGGCCTTGTAGAACTTGACCAGCGAACACATGTTGTTCTGATCGGTCACCGCCACGGCAGGCATGTTCATGCTGGTCAGCGACTTGATCAACGGTTTGACCCGGACCAGACCGTCAACCAGCGAGTACTCGGTGTGCAGGCGTAGATGAACGAAAGAAGCCGGCATGGTGATCCTATAAAACGCGAAAATACAAAAAAACGAAGGGCAGGATTGTAGCTGGCCCGAGATGAAACGTCAGTCTTGCAACAGACCGACCGGTAACGGGATCGAACCGCCGAGCATGATGGCCGCACGCGCTTCATGGGCCGCACGCACTGGCCCGAAAGAACGCCGATGAATAGGCGTAGGCCCGAGCCGGGCCAGCGCCTCAAGGTGCACCGGCGTAGGATAACCCTTGTGCCCACCGATGCCATAACCCGGATAAATCAGCTCGAGCGCAGCCATTTCACGATCGCGGCTCACTTTGGCGAGAATCGATGCGGCGGCAATGGCTGGCACCTTGGAGTCACCCTTGACCACCGGCGCTGAGGGCACCGACAGTTGCGGGCAGCGATTGCCGTCGATCAGGGCCAGTTTCGGGGTGATGCTCAACCCTTCGACGGCGCGCTTCATGGCCAGCATCGTGGCATGCAAGATGTTCAACTGGTCGATTTCTTCAACCTCAGCCCGGGCTATAAACCAGCACAGGGCTTTTTCCTGAATCTCGACAAACAGCTTTTCGCGTTTGGCTTCGGTCAGTTTCTTGGAGTCATTGAGCCCGAGAATAGGCCTGGCGGGGTCAAGAATGACTGCAGCGGTCACCACTGCGCCGCACAACGGGCCGCGACCGACTTCGTCAACGCCTGCGACCAGGTCCTCGACAAGGGTGAAATCCAGACCTGTTTGCATGGTTGGCGAACTCACAGTGAAAGTGGCGCGCCGAGCAGACTCAACACTGCATCGGCGGCCTGATTGGAGGCATCACGGCGCAGGATGCGGTGAATGGCATCAAAACCTTCAGTCTGCGCGTGGCCGTCTTCGATCAGCGGCAACAGCGTCCGTGCAAGCGCTTCGGGGGTTGCATCATCCTGTAGCAGTTCAGGCACCAGCAAGCGCTGGGCCAGCAGGTTGGGCAGCGACACATAAGGGCTTTTGACCAGCCGCTTGAGCACCCAGAACGTCAGCGGTGCCATGCGGTAGGCAACCACCATCGGGCGCTTGTAAAGCAGGGCTTCCAGCGTGGCAGTGCCAGAGGCGATCAGCACCGCATCGCAGGCGGCCAGCGCCACATGCGATCGCCCGTCGAGCAAAGTGATCGGCAGATCGCGACCTTGCAGCAACTGCTCCACCTGAGCACGGCGCTGTGGGCTGGCGCAGGGCAGCACGAAACGCAGGCCAGAACGCTCGACCAGCAGGCGCTCGGCGGCATCAAAAAACAGCGCGCCCAGACGACCGACTTCGCCCCCCCGGCTACCCGGCATCAACGCAACAACCGGACCGTCGACCGACAGGCCCAGCTCGGCACGGGCAGCACCACGATCGGATTCAAGGGGGATGGTGTCTGCCAGCGGATGGCCGACAAAACGCACCGGCACGCCCTTCTCTTCGTAAAAGCGCGCCTCGAAAGGCAGCAGCGTGAGCATAAGGTCGCAGCCTTCGCGGATCTTCAGCACACGCTTTTGACGCCAGGCCCAGACCGACGGGCTGACGTAGTGCACGGTCTTGATACCGGCGCGACGCAGCTGCAGCTCGATGTTGAGCGTGAAATCCGGGGCATCGATGCCGATGAACACATCGGGTTTTTCATCGATCAGGGTCTGGACCAGCAGCTTGCGTCGGGCCAGCAGCTCGCGCAGCCGCCCCAACACTTCCACCAACCCCATCACCGACAGACGCTCCATCGGGAAATAGGACTGCATGCCCTCGGCTTCCATCAGCGGGCCGCCCACGCCGATGAAACGAACATCGGGATGACGTGCTTTCAGGGCACGCATCAGGCCGGATCCGAGGATATCACCGGATGCCTCGCCAGCGACCAGTGCGATACGTAAGGGGCTGGTCATGGTTAGCGAATGATGCCGCGAGTCGACGTTTGAATGGACTGCAGAAACACTGCGACCTCAGGAAACTGCGCCGCAGGTTCAGCCAGATCAGCCAGCGCCTGAGCGATAGTCAGCCCTTGGCGATAGACGGTCTTGTAGGCCCGGCGCAGAGCATGAATGGCTTCTTCGGAGAAACCACGACGGCGCATGCCTTCGAAATTCATGCTGCGCGCCTCGGCCGGGTTACCGAACACCGTTACAAACGCCGGAACGTCCTTGCCGATGGCCGTGCCCATGCCGGAGAAACTGTGCGCGCCGATGTGGCAGAACTGATGCACCAGGGTAAAACCGGACAGAATGGCCCAGTCATCCACATGAACATGGCCTGCCAGCGCGGTGTTGTTGACCAGTATCACGTGGTTGCCGATCACACTGTCGTGGCCGATGTGCGCATAGGCCATGATCAGGTTGTGATCGCCCAGCGTCGTCTCGGCACGGTCCTGAACGGTCCCGCGGTGAATGGTCACGCCTTCGCGAATCACGTTGTGATCGCCGATGACAAGACGGGTTTCCTCACCCTTGTACTTGAGATCTGGCGTGTCCTCGCCCACCGATGAAAACTGGTAGATGCGATTATGCTTGCCGATCTTCGTTGGCCCCCTGAGGACAACATGAGGACCGACAACTGTACCCTCGCCAATTTCCACACCAGGTCCGATGATCGACCAAGGGCCGACCTCAACGTTGTCGGCCAGAATGGCCGTCGGATCGATGATTGCGCGAGGGTCAATCAAACTCATAGTTTGCGTTCCGCACAGATGATTTCGGCAGAGCATACCGCTTTGCCATCAACGGTGGCCTTGCACTCAAACTTCCAGATCTGGCGTTTGCTGCTCAGGAACGTTGCTTCAAGGACCAGTTTGTCACCCGGAAAAACCGGTTGGCGGAAGCGCAGCTTGTCCGAACCCACGAAATAATAGAGCGTGCCGTCGGATGGCTTGGAGTCGAGCATCTTGAAAGCAAGAATACCCGCTGCCTGAGCCATGGCCTCAATGATCAGAACGCCCGGCATGATTGGATGCTGGGGGAAGTGACCGTTGAAGAAAGGCTCGTTGACGCTGACATTCTTGTAGGCGCGAATGTTCTTGTTCTCGATATCCAGCTCGGTCACGCGGTCCACCAGCAGGAACGGGTAACGATGAGGCAGGTATTCGCGGATTTCGTTGATGTCCATCATTTCGAGAGGAAGCCTGTAGTAAAGATTAGGAGTGCGTCGCGACTGCGCAACACCCCTCTACATCAAGGAGGCAGTTTATCGACTGTGCACGCTTGATATTAAAAAGGTATCAGCCATCAGATGAGCGATTATCGGCGCAGGTCACCGTCTCGACAGCCTTTTCGAGCTTTTGCAGACGTCGCGCCATGTCATCGATCTTGCGCAGACGAGCTGCACTCTTGCGCCATTCGGCAGCTGGCTGCATTGCCGTACCCGACGAGTAGGAACCCGGTTCGGTGATGGAATGGGTCACCATGGTCATGCCGGTGATGAAAACGCCATCACAGATGTCGATATGCCCCACCAGCCCGACGCCGCCGGCCAGCATACAATGCTTGCCGATTTTGGTGCTTCCGGAGATGCCGACACACGCAGCCATTGCCGTGTGATCGCCAATCTGCACGTTGTGGGCAATCTGGATCTGGTTGTCCAGTTTCACACCATTGCCAATTCGCGTATCAGCCAGTGCACCACGATCGATCGCGGTATTGACGCCGATCTCGACGTCGTCACCCAGGGTGACGCCACCGATTTGTGCAATCTTCTGCCAGACACCCTTGTCGTTGGCAAAGCCAAAGCCTTCGCCGCCCAGCACCGCACCCGACTGAATGACCACACGTTTGCCAATGCGCACGTCGTGGTAAAGCGTCACACGCGGAGCCAGCCAGCCACCTTCACCGATCTCGCTACGGGCGCCGATGAAGCAATGCGCACCGATGGTGACATTGGCTGCGATACGGGCACCGCTCTCGATCAAAGCAAACGCGCCGATGCTGGCCGCAGGATCAACCTGCGCATCCTCGGCAATCACGGCTGTCGGATGAACGCCTGCGCTACTTTTGGGCTTGGGGTCAAAAAAATGCGAAATGCGCGCGTAGGCCAGATAAGGATCCGGCACCAATAGCGCATCGCCGGTGTAACCGTCGGCATCTGCAGGCTTGAGCAGCACGGCAGCGGCCTGGGTATCGACCAGGTATTTACGGTATTGAGGTTTTGCCAGGAAACTGATTTGACCAGGGCCGGCCTCTTCCAGAGCGGCCAGCCCGATAATGTCCTTGTCCTTGTCGCCACGTAGCGTAGCGCCAAGGAACTCGGCCAGCTGGCCGAGCTTGATGGTTATGCTCATGGTTACTTCAGCTGGTTCATGCGCTCGATGACCTGGCGAGTAACGTCATACTGAGGTTTGACGTCAATCACAGCACCGCGCTCGAAGACCAGATCGAAACCACCTTTCTTGATGACTTCTTCGACAGCCTGATCCAGTTTCGGCTTCAGCTGCTTGAGCATTTCACGGTCAGCAACGGCTTTGGCCTCGTTCAATTCCTTGGACTGGAACTGGAAGTCACGAGCCTTTTGCTTGAATTCAAGCTCCAGACGCTCACGCTCAGGCTGAGCCATCTTGTCGCCACCACTGACCAGACGGTCCTGAATGCCTTTGGCGCTGCTTTCCAGGCTTTTCAGCTTGGTCAGTTGCGGGCCGAATTTCTTTTCGGCATCAACGGCGTATTTCTTGGCAGCGTCAGATTCCAGCAAGGCCATCTGATAGTTCAGTACCGCAATTTTCATGTCGGCAAATGCAGGGCTTGCGACCAGAACGGTGGCCAGCAGTACCAATTGAGTCAACTTACGCACAATACAACTCCTACAAAATTCGTTGCGTTATCAAAGGTCAGACGCTTAGAAAGTCTGACCCAGGGAGAATTGGAAGACCTGGGTTTCTGCTTCGTCGTCCGGCTTCTTGATCGGCATCGCCAAGGCGAAGCTCAGAGGACCGAGCGCGGTGATCCAGGTGACGCCGATACCCACAGAGCTGGCCATGCCGGACAGGTCGATGTTGTTGCACTCGACTTTCTTGCCGCTGGCTGTCGTCTTGTTGGAATCGCACTTGGTATCAAACACGTTGCCGACGTCCCAGAACACGGAGGTGCGCAGGGAACGCTGATCCTTGATGAACGGCAGCGGGAACATGACTTCTACACCGCCTTGTACAAGAGCATTGCCGCCGAACGGCAGTGGATCCTGGTCAGGGTCTGCGATGGTGCCAGGGTTGGTACCTTGGCTCGGCGTACTGCGAGGACCAAGTGTGCTGTCCTTGAAGCCACGAACCGAGTTGAAACCGCCGGCATAGTAGTTCTCGTAGAACGGCAGACCCGAGGTCGAACCGTAACCGTCTCCATAACCCAGCTCGGTGTGCAGACGCAGGGTGTAATTATCGGTGATCGGGTGGAAGTACTGCGCACGGTAATCCAGTTTGAAGAACGACAGGTCGCTGCCCGGCAGGGTAGTTTCAAACACCAGACTTTGCGAGTGACCACGGGTGGCCAATACGCCTTTGTTCAGCGTCGATTCAGACCAGCCCACCGAGCCTTTGAAGTTCAGGTACTTGTCGCCTTCGCGGTTAACGAAGTCAAAGATTTCATCGACAGTGTAACGGCCGGTCTTGATCTCATCCTGCTGCACGGTCAGGCCGTAGGTCAGGCGCGAAGTCTCGCTGATCGGGTAGCCGAGGTTGATACCGGCCCCCAGGCTGTCTACCGCGTAGCTTGCAACATCAACGTCGAGGTCATCGTAGTTGGTGGTGCGGTAGAACGCGCTGTAACCCAGGCTGACACCGTCCGGCGTGTAGTACGGATCGACGTAGCTGAAGTTGTAACGGCTCTGGTATTCGCTGCGGGTCAAGCCGATGCTGACCTTGTTACCGGTACCGAGGAAGTTGTTCTGGCTGATCGAACCACCCAGGATCAGACCGGCGCTTTGCGCGAAGCCGACGCTGGCGGTGATCGAGCCGGAAGCCTGCTCTTCTACTGCGTAATTCACATCAACCTGGTCGTCGGTGCCTGGCACAGGTGGCGTTTCGACGTTGACTTCCTTGAAGAAGCCCAGACGGTCCAGACGTGTTTTCGACTGGTCGATCAGGTAGGTCGAAGCCCAGCCGCCTTCCATCTGACGCATTTCGCGGCGCAGCACTTCGTCTTCCGACTTGGTGTTGCCACGGTAGTTGATGCGGTTAACGTAAGCACGCTTGCCGGGATCGACCACGAAGGTGATGTCGACAGTGTGATCTTCGTTGTTCGGGGTCGGCACGCCGTTGACGTTGGCGAAGGTATAGCCTTCGTTACCCAGACGACGGGTGATCAGCTCGGAGGTCGTGGTCATGACCTTGCGCGAGAACACCTGGCCCGGCTGCACCAGCAACAGGGATTTGACCTGATCTTCCGGCACCTTGAGGTCGCCGCTCAGCTTGACCGACTTGACGCTGTATTTTTCGCCTTCATTGACGTTGACCGTGATGTACACGTTCTTTTTGTCAGGCGTGATCGACACCTGGGTCGAGGCGATATCCATGTTGATATAGCCGCGATCGAGGTAGTACGAACGCAGACGCTCAAGGTCACCCGAGAGCTTTTCGCGGGCGTACTTGTCGTCGTTCTTGAAGAACGACAGCCAGTTGCTGGTCTTCAGCTCGAACAGGTCGGTCAGGTCTTCGTCGGAAAAGACCGTGTTGCCCACCACGTTGATGTGCTGGATGGAGGCAACGGTGCCTTCATTGATGTTGATCTTCAGGCCCACACGGTTGCGTGGCTGAGGAACAACCTCGGCGTCGACCTCGGCGGAGTAACGACCCTGGGCAACGTATTGACGTTGCAGCTCGTTACGCACGCCTTCGAGGGTCGCACGCTGGAAAATTTCACCTTCGGCCAGACCGGACTGTTTCAGCCCTTTCATCAGGTCTTCAGTGGAGATGGCCTTGTTGCCCTCGATTTCGATACTCGCAACCGACGGGCGTTCGACGACGTTGATGACGAGCACGTTGCCATCGCGACCCAGCTGGATATCTTGAAAGAAACCGGTTTTGAACAACGAACGGGTAGCATCGACCAGACGACCGTCATCCGCCTGCTCGCCTACGTTCAGCGGCAACGCACCAAAGACGCTGCCGGCGGAAACCCGCTGCAGGCCATTGACGCGGATATCGGAGATGGTGAAGGACTCGGCGTGAACTTCAGCGATCATCAGTGCGGAAAGAACCGCAGTTAGCAGCAGACGTTTCATGAAGTCCTTTCTTATTCCAACTGGCAATAAACAAACTGCCGCAAAATGCGGCAGATTCGCAACTCGGTAAGGCTTTTCGGCAAAGCGTTACAGTCGGCCCAGATCGTTGACCAGCGCGAGCAACATTACGCCCACCACCAGACTGATACCGATCTGCGCCCCCCAACCTTGAACCTTTTCCGAAAGGGGACGACCACGCGCCCACTCGATCAGATAAAACAACAAATGCCCCCCGTCCAGGACAGGAATGGGCAGCAAATTCAGAACACCCAGGCTTATGCTCAGGTAGGCGAGGAAATTCAGAAAATCTCCAAGGCCTGACTGGGCCGAAGCGCCCGCCACTTTAGCAATGGTTATCGGTCCACTCAAGTTTTTTACCGAGAGCTCGCCGAACAACATTTTCTTGAGCGAGTCCAGGGTCAGCACACTCATGGTCCAGGTGCGCTTTACACCCTCGGCCATCGCGGCGAAAGGCCCGTAACTGACCTCGCGCAGCATTTCCGGTGGCCAATCGACAGCTTTGACACCGGCACCCAGGTAACCTGCGGCAGCCTTGCCTTCGCCTCGGACTGCAAGGGTAACAGGTATGTCCGCCTGCACGCCGTCACGCTCGATGCGCATTGAAACCTTGGCTTCGGGACGCTCGCGCACCCGATCAACAACCTGTTGCCACTCACTGAGAGGCTGGCCGTCCATCGAAATCAGGCGATCACCTGTTTTAAGCCCGGCGCTCTGAGCCGGCCCCTTCGGGTCGATCTCTGCCAGCACCGGCAGCAAGGCCGGACGCCACGGACGGATGCCTAGAGATTTGATCGGATCAGGCTCTTCAGCGCCCTTGAGCCAGTCGCTGAGTACCAGCTCGCGAGAGGTATCGACCGTCGAGCCCTGATCCCTGACCTTGAGCGCGATGGTACCGCTTTCGCCCAGGCGGCGGACCAGTTGCAGATTGACCCCGGCCCAGCCCGATGTCGGCTCGCCATCGACAGCGACAACTTCCTGCCCGGCAGTCAAACCGGCTTGCTGAGCAATACTGCCGGACTCGACGGCACCGATGACCGGGCGAACCTGCTCGCTGCCCATCATCGCCAGCACCCAGAAGAACGCGATGGCCAACAGGAAGTTGGCGGTAGGACCTGCGATCACGATCGCAATGCGCTGCCCTACGGTCTTGCGGTTGAAAGACTGATCAGCCAGCTCCGGCGGAACATTGCCTTCACGCTCGTCGAGCATCTTCACGTAGCCGCCCAGAGGAATCGCAGCGACGACGTACTCAGTCCCCTGACGATCACTCCAGCGCAGCAACGGCGTGCCGAAGCCTACCGAAAAACGCAGCACCTTGACGCCACAGCGCCTGGCCACCCAGAAGTGGCCAAACTCGTGAAAGGTCACCAGCACGCCCAGCGCAACAAGGGTGCCGAGAATCATATATAAAGCGCTCATCAGCCTTCTCCGGGTACCGACTGCTCGGCCAGTGTGTTAATCATCGCAAGCCGCGAGGCCCACCCTTGACGCACCACATCAACCCTTTCATTCATATTCTGGCGTGTTGTCTGGCGCTTATCGCTCGTTTCTTTCGAGCCATTGGCCTGCCAGCAAACGCGCCTTCGCATCCGCTGCAAATACCGCATCGAGCCCTTCGACCACAGTCGCAGGCTCATGATTCAGAACCTCCTCAATGATACCGGCGATTTCCAGGTAACGGATACGCCCATCGAGAAATGCCGCCACAGCCACTTCATTGGCGGCGTTGAGCATGGCGGGCGCACTGCCGCCAGCCTCGGCAGCCTGACGCGCCAGCCTCAGGCAAGGAAAGCGCTCCTCGTCGGGCTCTTGAAAATTCAGCTGACCAATGCGAAACAGATCCAGTGGCGCGACGCCAGAGTCTACACGTGCAGGCCACGCCAGTGCATTGGCAATGGGCGTACGCATGTCGGGATTACCCAGCTGGGCCAGCACAGAGCCATCAACGTAATCGACGAGCGAGTGGATCACGCTTTGAGGGTGAATCACCACCTCGACCTGATCAGGGCGTGCGTCGAACAACCAGCAGGCTTCGATCAGCTCCAGCCCCTTGTTCATCATGGTCGCCGAATCGACCGAAATCTTGCGCCCCATTGACCAGACCGGATGAGCACAGGCCTGCTCCGGGGTCACATCCTGCAACTGCTCCAGCGGCGTTTCGCGAAACGGCCCGCCTGACGCAGTCAACATGATGCGCCGCACACCGACAGCGCCCAGGCCGCGAGCAAAATCGCCGGGCAGGCACTGAAAAATTGCATTGTGCTCGCTGTCGATGGGCAGCAGTACTGCACCGCTCTGGCGCACAGCTTCCATGAACAGGGCGCCGGACATGACCAGCGCTTCCTTGTTGGCCAGCAACACCTTCTTGCCCGCCTCGACCGCAGCCAGTGTCGGACGCAAACCTGCCGCGCCGACGATGGCCGCCATGACTGCGTCAACCCTAGGATGCGCCGCCACTTCGCACAGACCGCCCTCGCCCACCAGCACTCGGGTATCGAGCCCGGCCGCCGCCAGGTCATCCTGCAATTTTCGAGCGGCAACCTGCTCGGGCACTACCGCGTATTGCGGCGTGTGCTTGATGCACAGTGCCAGCAACTCATCCAGACGACTGAAGCCGGTGAGCGCAAAAACCTGATAAAGAGCCGGATGACGTGCAACGACATCCAGCGTGCTCAGACCAATCGAGCCGGTTGCACCCAGAATTGTTATTTGTTGCGGCCCACTCACATGACACCCCAGTCAGCGGCCCACAACAGCACGGCAAATACCGGAATGGCCGCCGTCAGGCTGTCGATGCGGTCCAGTACGCCGCCGTGTCCAGGCAGCAGATTACTGCTGTCCTTGACCCCGGACTGGCGCTTGAACATGCTTTCGGTGAGGTCACCGATCACGGAAATGAATACGATCACAGCAGCGCCCAGCAGCGCGGCGATGAACTGGACGACGGTCCAGTCACGAGAAACACCGACTGCCGCGGTGATACCCAGACTGACCACCAGACCGCCGTACACGCCTTCCCAGCTTTTACCGGGGCTTACCTTGGGAGCCAGCTTGCGCTTGCCGAAAGCCTTGCCGGAGAAATACGCGCCGATGTCAGCCGCCCACACCAGCACCATCACCGCGAGGATCAGCCAGTTACCCAGCGGCCATTGCTTGATGAGCACCAACCCCTGCCACGCAGGCAGCAGGATCAGCAGACCGATCACCAGCTTGCAGGCAGCACTGGCCCAGTGACTGCTGGAATCGGGGTAAGTCAGAACAAGGAAGGTCGCAACGCCCCACCAGATGACTGCCGCGACCAATACCCAGGGTTCAAGACCCGGCAGCAGGTACATGAAAAACAGCAGCACAGCGACCAGGGCCGCATACCCCACACGCATCGACTGGGCAGCAAAGCCCGCCAACCGCGCCCATTCCCAGGCACCCAGCACGACCACTACGCCGATAAACAGCGCAAAGTACATGCCGGTCAGCAGGAAAAAGCCGCACAGGGCGATTGGCAACAGAATGAGTGCCGTGATGATCCGTTGTTTCAGCATTAAGCCCGGGCTCCAGCTTCTACCTGTTCGCTGGTCTTACCGAAGCGACGTTGGCGAGAAGCGAAATCTGCCAGCGCGGCGCGCATGGCATCGTGTTTGAAGTCCGGCCAGAACAGGTCGGAGAAATACAGCTCGGCGTAAGCCAGCTGCCAAAGCAGAAAGTTGCTGATGCGATGCTCGCCACCAGTGCGAATGCACAGGTCAGGCAGCGGCAGATCGCCCGTCGCCAGACAGGTCTGCAACAACTCGGGGGTAATGTCCTCCGGCTGCAGATGCCCTGCCTGAACCTCGCGCGCCAGTCGCTGGGCCGCTTGCGCGATATCCCACTGCCCGCCGTAGTTGGCAGCGATCTGCAGCACAAAGCGGCTATTGCCAGACGTCCGCACTTCCGCCTCGCGCATCGCAGCCTGAAGCTCAGGATGAAAGCGCGAACGGTCACCGATGATCCGCAGGCTGATGTCGTTCTCGTTCAAGCGCTTGGTTTCACGGCGCAATGCCGTGAAAAACAGCTCCATCAACGCACCGACCTCTTCGGCCGGGCGCTGCCAGTTCTCGCTGGAGAACGCGAACAATGTCAGCACTTCGACCTTGGCTTCGGCGCAGACCTCGATAACAGCCCGCACAGCGTCGACACCAGCCTTGTGGCCAGCCACACCCGTTAACAGGCGTTTTCTGGCCCAGCGATTATTGCCATCCATGATAATCGCGACGTGGCGCGGTACCGAAGACGGCCCGGCCGATTTTATTTTTTCCATGAAAGCGTCCGAAACCTTAAACAGCCATCAGATCAGCTTCTTTCTGCTTGACCGCAACTTCGATTTCCGCCACGAACTTGTCGGTCAGCTTCTGGACGTCGTCAGCAGCACGGCGCTCTTCGTCTTCGCTGATTTCCTTGTCCTTGACGAGGTCTTTCAACTGACTCAGCGCGTCGCGACGAATGTTGCGTACGGCAACACGGGCGTCTTCGGCAGCATCACGCGCCTGCTTGGTGAAGCCCTTGCGGGTTTCCTCGGTCAGCGCAGGCATGGAGATCAGCAGCAGCTCGCCCAGGTTGGTCGGATTGAAGCCCAGACCGGAGCTCTGGATAGCCTTGTCGACCGCCGCGAGCATGTTGCGCTCGAAGGCCACGACCTGAAGGGTGCGCGAGTCTTTGACGGTCACGTTGGCAACCTGGCTCAGCGGGGTGTCGGCACCGTAGTAAGGGACCATGACGCCACCCAGAATGCTTGGGTGAGCCTTGCCGGTACGGATGCGGGTGAACGCGTGAGCCAGCGACTCGAGGCTCTTCTGCATGCGCGTCTGAGCGTCTTTCTTGATTTCGTTGATCATTGTTGGGCTTCCTCGATCAGGGTTCCTTCAGCGCCGCCATGGACGATATTCAGAAGGGCACCCGGCTTGTTCATGTTGAAGACGCGCAATGGCATCTTGTGATCGCGACACAGGCAGATTGCAGTCAGATCCATCACACCCAGCTTGCGATCCAGCACTTCATCGTACGTCAGATGATCGAACTTCTCGGCATTCGGGTCCTTGAACGGATCTGCGGTATACACACCATCTACCTTGGTGGCCTTGAGCACTACATCGGCGTCGATTTCAATCGCGCGCAGGCAGGCAGCCGAATCGGTCGTGAAGAACGGGTTACCAGTACCGGCAGCGAAGATCACCACTTCCTTGGCGCTGAGGTGGCGCATGGCCTTGCGACGATCATAATGATCCGTCACACCCAACATCGAAATGGCCGACATCACAATAGCGGTGATATTAGCGCGCTCCAGCGCATCGCGCATTGCCAGGGCGTTCATCACAGTGGCCAGCATGCCCATGTGGTCGCCTGTTACCCGGTCCATGCCCGCAGCACTCAGTGCCGCACCACGGAACAGGTTACCGCCGCCGATGACCAGACCGACCTGAACACCAATACCGACCAGCTGGCCGACTTCCAGCGCCATGCGGTCCAGCACCTTGGGATCAATGCCGAACTCTTCCGAGCCCATCAGGGCCTCACCGCTGAGCTTGAGTAGAATGCGTTTATAGCGAGCCTGATAACCACTGCCCTGCTGAGCCATTGCGAATCTCTCCTGCGGCGTTTTCTGAAAAAAATCTGTGCTGGCTATCTCAAGCCTGCGCTTACTTTAGCTTGACGCTCGACGAGCGTCGGGAGAATGCAGCCTTGTGAGCCCAATCTCCAGGGAAAATTTCCCTTTCTCTTTCGACAAAGAGGCCGCACGCGTGAGCGGGCAGCCTCTTCGGGGCGACAGTTGAAAAACCGTCTTACTGCTTGGCAGCAGCCAGTTGAGCAGCAACTTCGTCAGCGAAGTTGTCAACTGGCTTCTCGATGCCTTCGCCTACTTTGAAGTAAGTGAAAGAAACGATTTCAGCGCCGGCTTTCTTGGCCAGATCACCGACCTTGATTTCCGGGTTCTTGACGAACGCTTGCTCAACAAGGCTGGCTTCAGCCAGGAACTTGGTGATACGGCCGCCAACCATCTTCTCGACGATTTCAGCTGGCTTGCCTTTGATCTTGTCTTCGTTCAACTGCAGGAAGACATTCTTCTCGCGCTCGATCGCTTCGGCCGAAACTTCCGAAGGGAACAGGAACTCAGGGTTGCTTGCCGCGACGTGCATGGCGATATCTTTAGCCAGCTCGACGTTGCCGCCTTTAAGGGTAACAACCACACCGATCTTGTTGCCGTGCAGGTAGCTACCTACAACATCACCCTCGATGCGCTTCAGGCGACGAATGTTGACGTTTTCGCCAACCTTGCCGACCAGTACCAGACGTGCAGCTTCCTGAGCTTCAATCAACGGAGCCACATCAGTCAGCTTGTCAGCGAAAGCTTTTTCGACGCTTGCAGCAACGAAATTCTTGAAATCGTCCTGCAGGGCCAGGAAGTCGGTCTGCGAGTTGACTTCGATGATGACAGCCGCTTTGCCGTCGTCCTTGATAGCGATGGCGCCTTCAGCAGCAACGTTGCCTGCTTTTTTAGCGGCCTTGATCGCGCCGGAAGCACGCATGTCGTCGATTGCTTTTTCGATGTCGCCGCCAGCCTTGGTCAAGGCCTTTTTGCAATCCATCATGCCTTCGCCGGTACGCTCGCGCAGTTCTTTGACCAACGCTGCAGTAATCTCTGCCATTTCAAAATCCTCTTGGATAGGTCTTCAACCATTCCACCCGGCTCGCCGGGCGTGCAATTCTGGAAAAATCAGGGTGGCAGCAACACATGACAGCAAGGTCATGGCTACAGACCGACAAATCATTTCCTAGGTGGCAAAAAGGGGGCTAAGCCCCCTTTTCGCGTACTGAGTAAACGCCAGGCGTTTGTACTCAGCCTTCTACAGCAGCTGCAGCTGGAGCTTCTTCGACGAATACGTCGGTGCCGCCAGCAACATTGTTACGACCACGGATAACAGCGTCAGCCATCGAACCCATGTACAGCTGGATGGCGCGGATTGCGTCATCGTTGCCCGGGATGATGTAGTCAACGCCTTCCGGGCTGCTGTTGGTATCGACAACGCCGATAACCGGGATGCCCAACTTGTTGGCTTCGGTGATCGCGATGCGCTCGTGATCAACGTCGATAACGAACAGTGCGTCTGGCAGACCGCCCATGTCCTTGATACCACCCAGGCTGCGATCCAGTTTTTCCAGATCACGGGTGCGCATCAGGGCTTCTTTCTTGGTCAGCTTGGCGAAAGTACCGTCTTCAGCTTGTACTTCCAGCTCGCGCAGACGTTTGATCGACTGACGGATGGTCTTGAAGTTGGTCAGCATGCCGCCCAACCAGCGATGATCGACGTACGGCGAACCGCAACGTGCTGCTTCTTCAGCAACGATCTTGCCAGCGGAACGCTTGGTGCCGACGAACAGAATCTTGTTTTTGCCCGACGCCAGGCGCTCAACGAAAGTCAGAGCTTCGTTGAACATAGGCAGGGTTTTTTCAAGGTTGATGATGTGAATCTTGTTACGCGCGCCGAAAATGTATTTACCCATTTTCGGGTTCCAGTAACGGGTTTGGTGACCGAAGTGCACACCGGCCTTCAGCATATCGCGCATATTGACTTGGGACATGATAGTTCCTTGATAAGTCGGGTTAGGCCTCCACGTATCCCAATGACCAACCAGTGGCATCTGCCAAGGGCACCCAGGTCATCGTGTCGACACGTGTGTGGGTTTGTGCTTCAAGGACGGACCTTGGAAAGCGGCGCATTTTATATCACAAAAGGGAAGAGAACGGAACTCCCATCAAGTTCTTGTTTTGCCGCGCTTTTAGAGAGGCATCGATTGCCTATAGCCTATAGAAGGAAGCGATGATCACCCGGCGCGGGCGGTCTGATAGAATCGCGCCTTTGCGCACCAGCCGCGTGCCGGACACGTCGAGAGATCCAGTATGACCATCACCCTCAAAACCCCGGAAGACATTGAAAGAATGCGCATCGCCGGCCGCCTGGCCGCCGAAGTTCTGGAAATGATCGCGCCCCATGTCAAACCGGGCGTCACCACCGAAGAACTGGACCGCATCTGCCATGACTACATCGTCAACGAGCAGCAGGCGATCCCGGCTCCGCTGAACTACAAAGGCTTTCCCAAGTCGATCTGCACCTCGATCAATCAGGTGGTCTGCCACGGCATCCCCAGCGACAGGAAGCTCAAGGACGGCGACTCGCTGAACATCGACGTCACAGTCATCAAGGACGGTTACCACGGCGACACCAGCAGAATGTTTCACGTCGGCACCGTCCCGGTGTGGGCTGAACGCCTGTCGAAAGTGACCCAGGAATGCCTGTACAAGGCCATCGAGATCGTCAAACCCGGCACCCATCTGGGCGACATCGGTGCGGTCATTCAGAAACACGCTGAAAAGAATGGTTTCTCTGTGGTTCGCGAATTCTGCGGGCACGGTATCGGCAAAGTGTTTCACGAAGAGCCGCAAGTCATGCATTTCGGCGAGGCCGGCACCGGTATTCAGCTCAAGGAAGGCATGACTTTCACCATCGAGCCGATGATCAACCAGGGCCGCGCGGAAACCAAGATCCTGGGTGACGGCTGGACCGCGATCACCAAGGACCGCAAGCTCTCGGCGCAATGGGAACACACGCTGCTGGTCACGGCCGACGGTTACGAAATCTTCACTTTACGCAGCGACGATACCATTGCACAAAAGGCTCCCTGACCCCAGCCTGCGTGGCCGAACGCTCGATATCACACTCGCACAGCTCGACACGAGGAATGCCGTTCCATGCCGCAAGTAGATCCAGACCTGTTCGATCGCGGCCAGTTTCAGGCCGAATTGGCCTTGAAGGCCAGCCCCATCGCGGCGTTCAAGAAAGCGATCCGCAGAGCAAGAGACGTCCTCGACAACCGGTTCAGGTCGGGCCGCGATATCCGTCGCCTGATCGAGGATCGTGCCTGGTTCGTGGACAACATCCTGCAACAGGCCTGGGATCAGTTCGAATGGAGTGAAGACGCCGACATCGCCCTGCTGGCAGTCGGCGGCTACGGTCGCGGCGAGCTGCACCCGTACTCGGACATCGACCTGCTGATCCTGCTGGAAAGCGATGACCACGAAGTGTTCCGCGAACCTATCGAGCGTTTTCTGACGCTGCTGTGGGATATCGGCCTGGAAGTGGGGCAAAGCGTACGCTCCGTCGATGAGTGCGCGCAGGAAGGCCGAGCCGATCTGACGGTGATCACCAACCTGATGGAAAGCCGCACCATCGCCGGCCCCGAGCATCTGCGTCAGCGCATGCTGGAAGTCACCAGCACACAGCACATGTGGCCGAGCAAGGAATTTTTCCTGGCCAAGCACGCAGAGCAGAAAAAGCGCCACCACAAGTACAACGACACCGAGTACAACCTCGAACCCAACGTCAAAGGCTCGCCCGGTGGCCTGCGCGATATCCAGACCATTCTCTGGGTGGCGCGGCGCCAGTACGGCACCCTCAACTTGCACGCGCTGGCAGGCGAAGGCTTTCTGCTGGGCAGCGAAAACGCACTGCTGGCCTCCTCTCAGGAGTTTCTCTGGAAAGTGCGCTACGCCCTGCACATGCTGGCCGGACGATCCGAAGACCGGTTGCTGTTCGATTATCAGGTTCGCATCGCCGGGCTGCTAGGCTATGAAGACAACGATGCCAAACTGGCCATCGAGCGCTTCATGCAGAAGTACTACCGCGTGGTCATGAGCATCGCGGAGCTGAGCGATCTGATCATTCAGCATTTTGAAGAAGTGATTCTCTCCGACGACGACGGCACACCCCAGCCGATCAACTCGCGCTTCCAGTTGCACGACGGCTATATAGAAGCAACGAACCCGAACGTCTTCAGACGCACGCCGTTCGCCATGCTCGAGATTTTCGTGCTGATGGCCCAGCACCCGGAGATAAAGGGCGTGCGTGCCGACACGATTCGCCTGTTGCGCGAGCACCGGCACCTGATCAACGATGACTTCCGCAACGATATTCGCAACACCAGCCTGTTCATCGAGCTGTTCAAGTGCGAAATCGGTATCCATCGCAACCTTCGTCGTATGAACCGCTACGGCATTCTCGGCCTGTACCTGCCGGAGTTCGGCCACATCGTCGGGCAGATGCAGCATGACCTGTTCCACATCTATACCGTCGATGCGCACACGCTGAATCTCATCAAGCACCTGCGCAAGCTGCAGTACACCGAGGTCTCCGAGAAATTTCCGCTGGCCAGCAAAATCATGGCCCGCCTGCCGAAACCGGAATTGATCTACCTCGCCGGGCTGTACCACGACATCGGCAAGGGCCGTGGCGGCGACCACTCGGAGCTTGGTGCCGTCGACGCACAGGCCTTTGGCACGCGCCATCACCTGCCAGCATGGGACAACCGGCTTATCGTCTGGCTGGTGAGCAACCACTTGGTGATGTCCACCACTGCGCAGCGCAAGGACCTTTCCGATCCGCAGGTCATCCACGATTTCGCCCAGTTCGTGGGCGATGAAGTGCATCTGGACTACCTGTATGTGCTGACCGTCGCCGACATCAATGCGACCAACCCGACCCTCTGGAATTCATGGCGCGCCAGCCTGTTGCGCCAGCTGTACACCGAGACCAAGCGTGCCTTGCGTCGCGGCCTCGAAAACCCGGTTGACCGCGAAGAGCAGATTCGCCGCACCCAGACGGCCGCGCTGGACATTCTGGTGCGCAGCGGTACAGACCCTGATGACGTAGAGCAGCTCTGGTCAGCGTTGGGCGATGACTATTTTCTGCGCCACACCGCAGGCGATGTGGCCTGGCACAGTGACGCGATTTTGCAGCAGCCTGCCGATGGTGGCCCGCTGGTGCTGATCAAGGAAACCACGCAGCGTGAATTCGAGGGCGGCACCCAGATATTCATCTATGCGCCGGACCAGCACGACTTCTTCGCCGTGACCGTGGCCGCGATGGACCAGTTGAACCTGAACATTCATGACGCGCGCATCATCACGTCCAGCAGCCAGTTCACACTCGACACCTACATCGTGCTGGATCACGAGGGCGGCTCGATCGGCAACAATCCTGAACGCATTCAGGACATCCGCGATGGCCTGACCGAGGCGCTGCGCAACCCGGACGATTACCCGACGATCATCAAGCGCCGCGTGCCCCGCCAGCTCAAGCACTTTGCCTTCGCTCCGCAGGTCACCATTCACAACGACGCCCAGCGCCCGGTAACGGTGCTCGAACTGCTGGCACCCGACCGGCCCGGCCTGCTGGCACGCATTGGCAAGATTTTCCTGGAGTTTGACCTGTCGTTGCAGAACGCCAAGATTGCAACCCTGGGTGAACGCGTGGAAGACGTTTTCTTCATCACCGACGCCAACAATCAGCCGTTGTCCGATCCGCAATTGTGCAGCCAGCTGCAGGAGGCCATCGTCAAGCAACTGAGCGTCAACTCAGAGCCCGGCGGCGACCTGCGGATCAGCATATGAACACTGGGGGCCGCCCCCCGTCTCATCGCGAGTGGCGATGAAACGGGAGCAGACCCCAGGCCAACCGAATCGACTCAACGCAGCTCATTGAGGAACACGCTCCATGAATAACGCCATGCAACTGCTTCAGCCCTACCCTTTCGAGAAGCTGCGCGCTTTGCTGGGAAGCGTAACGCCCAACCCGGAAAAACGCCCGGTGGCGCTATCCATTGGCGAGCCGAAGCATCGCTCACCCGATTTCGTTGCCAAGGCTCTGGCAGACAACCTTGATCAGATGGCGGTTTATCCCACCACACTGGGCATTCCCGCGCTGCGCGAGGCCATTTCCGGCTGGTGCAACCGTCGATTCGGCGTGCCGCAGGGCTGGATCGATCCAGCGCGCAACGTATTACCGGTCAACGGGACGCGCGAAGCCCTGTTCGCCTTTACCCAGACAGTCGTCAATCGCAGCGATGACGGCCTGGTGGTGAGCCCGAACCCGTTCTATCAGATCTACGAAGGCGCGGCTTTTCTGGCAGGTGCTCAACCGCACTATCTGCCATGCCTGAGCGATAATGGCTTCAACCCTGATTTCGATGCAGTCAGCGTGGATATCTGGAAGCGCTGCCAGATCCTGTTTCTGTGCTCGCCGGGCAACCCGACCGGCGCGCTGATCCCGGTTGAAACCCTGAAAAAACTCATCGCGCTGGCTGACGAACATGACTTCATCATTGCCGCAGACGAGTGCTACAGCGAACTGTACTTCGACGAGCAGACCCCACCGCCGGGCCTGCTCAGCGCCTGCGTCGAGCTGGGTCGCCAGGACTTCAAACGCTGCGTGGTGTTCCACAGCCTGTCCAAGCGCTCCAACCTGCCGGGCCTGCGTTCTGGGTTTGTGGCGGGCGACGCCGAGATCCTCAAGGCCTTCCTCCTGTACCGCACCTACCACGGCTGTGCCATGCCGGTACAAACCCAGCTGGCCAGCATCGCCGCCTGGAACGACGAAGAGCATGTTCGCGCCAATCGTGACCTGTATCGCGAGAAATTCGATGCCGTGCTCGACATTCTCGCCCCGGTGCTGGATGTACAACGCCCGGACGGTGGCTTCTACCTGTGGCCGAATGTCGGCACCGATGACGCTGCATTCTGTCGCGACCTGTTCGTCGATCAGCATGTCACCGCAGTGCCGGGCTCGTACCTTTCGCGGGAAGTCGACGGCGTCAACCCGGGGGCTGGCCGAGTGCGCCTGGCGCTGGTAGCGCCGCTGGCCGAGTGTATCGAGGCTGCCGAACGCATCCGCGCATTCGTGCTCAAGTAAAACACTCGCCCCGCCGCATGCAATGTGCGGCGGGGTAATTAGTTACCACCTGCCGCACCCCGCATGACCGTACCTTCGTGACTCATTTTTATGCTTGCCAAACAGCGAGCCCATTATCACGAAGGAACACCTATGCCCGCTTCATCCAGTCAAACCGTAAAGCTGCCGTTCTCCTGCTCGATGCGAGACGCCGCGGACTATCACGCATCCTATGAGGTAGCGATCCAGGAAAACCCGGCCAATGCGACCATCACACCCACCTACGAATCAGAAACCGGCTACGACATTGAAGGATCAGAGCGTCAGCCAAGAATTCTGGTGTCGTTTACCAAATACTGGGCACGCGGACGAACCCTGAAGATTTTCTTCCAAAAGAATCCGCCGGCGGCCATGACCGACCCGATTGTAGAAGCTGCGAAAAAATGGCTGCCTCACGTGAACCTCAAGTTCGAATTCGTGACTGATGGCGCAAGCGACATTCGCATCGGTTTCAATACGAACCTGAACTGGAGTGAGCTGGGCACCGACGCCCTTCTGGTGCCTCAGGATCAGGCCACCATGGAATTCAATTTCAATGAGCTGTACGCCCCGGACCTGACAGCAAAACCGGAACTTGCACGCATCGTGCTGCATGAGTTCGGCCATGCCCTGGGCGCGGTACACGAGCATCAGCACCCCCAGGCCAACATCCCCTGGAACGAGCCGCTTCTGCGCACGCTTTTACTGCAAGCTGGCTACAGCGATGAGCTGATCAGCAGAAACTTTCTGGATCGATACGAGGCCGCTGACTTCCATTACTCCGCTTACGACCGCGACTCCGTCATGCATTTCGATATCCCCAACGGCCTGAGCCTCGGCGACTTCGAGATCATCAACGTCGGCAAGACGCTCAGCCCGAAAGACATCGAAGTGATGAGTTCTATCTACCCGGATCGCACCAATTCGAAATTCGACACGCCATAAATGAATCTGTGAGACTGACAGCAACAACCTGCAAGCAATCAAGCGCCACGTACTTCCATCAGTGAAGTGTGGCGCGACGGCTTCTGTAAACCCAGGGTTACTGGCGGGTTCGCATCCTTTCCGCCACCCACCCGACCGCCCAGCTTACGGGGTCGTGGGATTGCATGGGCATCAGCGGTTTGCCTTCGCGCGCTGCCAGCCTGCCCTCCACCTCGGCCTGGGCGTGAATCCAGATAGTGCTCTGCTTGAAGCCCTCGGCACGCTGACGTTCCCTGTAATAGCGCTGCCGGACAAGCGCCTCCTGACGCTTCTTATCTTGTTCAGACATAACGCGACCCAGTATTAAAGTTGAACGTCATCATTATCCGACGCGGCTTATCACTCAAGCTGATGACGGTGAAACTTTCTTAATGATAGTTATTGATGTTACCTATGCTCATTCCGACGCCAGATCCACGCAGCGCAGCGTTGAGTCGAATGACGTGGCATAATGTCCGGCTAAATTGCAAGGAGAAGCAGTGGGGAGTATCGAGCAAGATCAGCCACCCCGCCTTAAAACAATGACTTACACTCTGTTTGGCATCAAAGCCTGCGACACGATGAAAAAAGCCCGTACCTGGCTCGACGAGCATTCCGTGAGCTACGAATTTCATGATTACAAGACACAGGCCATTGATCGCGAACACCTGACGCAATGGTGCGATGAACATGGATGGCAGGTCGTACTGAACCGCGCCGGCACTACGTTTCGCAAGCTCGATGACGGACAAAAGGCCGATCTCGACCAAGCGAAAGCCGTCGAACTGATGCTCGCGCAGCCGTCCATGATCAAGCGCCCGGTGTTTGATCTGGGCAATAAAACCCTGATCGGCTTCAAACCTGACCTGTATGCAGCGGCTTTACAGTAAGCCCAAGCGCTTCTGAAAGCCCCTTGATAAAGCTAAGAGGTATTTGCATGTCCACTACTCTGTTCAGCCTGGCCTTCGGCGTCGGCACTCAAAATCGTCAAGGCGCGTGGCTGGAAGTGTTCTACGCCCAGCCATTGATCAACCCGTCGGCAGCGCTGGTCGCGGCCATCGCACCTGTTCTGGGTTACACAGACGGCAACAAGGCGATCACCTTCAACGTCGATATGGCTTACAAGCTGGCCGAAGCGGTAAAACCGGTAGACGCGACCCAGGCCGCACTGCTGACTCGCCTGGCTGAAAGCCAGAAGCCACTGGTTGCGACGCTGCTGGCTGAAGACGCAACACTGACATCGACTCCCGAGGCGTACCTAAAGCTGCATCTGCTGTCGCATCGCCTGGTCAAGCCGCACGGCCTGAATCTGGCGGGTATCTTCCCGCTGCTGCCTAACGTTGCCTGGACCAGTCAGGGCGCGGTTGATCTGGCCGAGCTGGCCGAACGCCAACTTGAAGCACGCCTCAAGGGCGAGCTGCTGGAAGTGTTCTCGGTCGATAAATTTCCGAAAATGACCGACTACGTCGTGCCAAGTGGCGTGCGCATCGCCGACAGCGCTCGCGTGCGCCTGGGTGCCTACATCGGCGAAGGCACCACCGTGATGCACGAAGGCTTCGTCAACTTCAATGGCGGCACCGAAGGCCCGGGCATGATCGAAGGCCGCGTTTCCGCAGGCGTATTCGTCGGCAAGGGCTCGGACCTGGGCGGCGGTTGCTCGACCATGGGCACGTTGTCCGGTGGTGGCAACATCATCATCAAGGTCGGCGAAGGCTGCCTGATCGGTGCCAACGCCGGTATCGGCATCCCGTTGGGCGATCGCAACACCGTTGAATCGGGCCTGTACGTGACCGCAGGCACCAAGGTCGCGCTGCTCGATGAAAACAACGCGCTGGTCAAGATCGTCAAGGCCCGCGAGCTGGCGGGTCAAAATGATCTGCTGTTCCGTCGCAACTCGCAGACCGGCGCCGTGGAATGTAAAACCCACAAGTCGGCCATCGAGCTGAACGAAGCACTGCACGCTCATAACTGATGCTGTGCGCGGACTCAACGCTATCAAGCATTGAGTCCGCCCCCACAGTCTGGACGAACAATGCCCCTCCTCTCTCCCTGGCGCGCCGATTTTCCGGCCATCGCCGCACTGCAAAGGCAAGGCCAGACGTATCTGGACAACGCCGCTACCACGCAAAAACCGCAGGCGCTGATTGATGCCCTGACTCATTACTACACCAACGGTGCCGCCAATGTACATCGCGCCCAGCATTTGCCAGGCGCGCACGCTACCCAGGCGTTCGAGGCCAGCCGCATCAAGGCTGCCCACTGGCTTAATGCTGGCGAAAGCGGGCAGATCATCTTCACCCACGGTGCCACTTCTGCGCTGAACCTGCTCGCCTACGGGCTGGAGCATGAATTTACCGCGGGCGACGAGATCGCCATCAGCGCTCTGGAACACCACGCCAACCTGTTGCCATGGCAGCAACTGGCTCAGCGCCGCGACCTGAAACTGGTGATTCTGCCGCTTGACCTCGACGGCGTGATTGACCTTGACGCCGCAGCCAGCCTTATAGGGCCACGCACGCGCCTGCTAGCGGTCAGCCAGCTTTCCAATGTGCTCGGCACCTGGCAACCGCTGGCGCGCCTGATCGCCCTGGCTAAAGCACAAGGTGCACTGACGGTAGTGGACGGCTCGCAAGGCGTAGTTCATGGTCGTCATGACGTGACGGCACTGGGCTGTGACTTCTATGTATTTTCCAGCCACAAGCTTTATGGCCCGGAAGGACTCGGCGTGCTGTACGGGCGCAACGACGCGTTGCCGAGCCTGACGCACTGGCAGTTCGGCGGAGAAATGGTGCTGACTGCCGACTACCAGCACGCAAAATTTCGCCCTGCACCGCTGGGCTTCGAGGCGGGCACGCCGCCCATCGCCAGCGTGATCGGCCTGGGTGCCACGCTGGGCTATCTGGACAGCCTCGATCATCAGGCGGTCGCTGAACACGAAGCCGGGCTGCACCGCCGCTTGCTGGAAGGCTTGCAACAGCGCGATGGTATACAACTGCTGGGCGCTCCGGACCTGGCATTGGTCAGCTTTGTCGTGGACGGCGTACACAATGCCGATCTTGCCCATTTACTGACCGAACAGGGCGTCGCCGTGCGCGCGGGTCATCATTGCGCGATGCCGCTGCTCGAGACGCTCGGCTTGCCTGGCGCAATTCGGGTTTCATTGGCGCTGTACAACGATTCGGATGACCTGCTGCGGTTCTTCAGCGCACTGGATCAGGCGCTGGAGCTGCTTCGATGAGTCTTCCTGCGCAGGCCCGGACCGCTCTGGAAACTTTCGCGCAACCGCAGAGTTGGGAACAGCGCGCGCGCCTGCTCATGCAATGGGGCGACCGTCTGCCGCCCCTAAGCGACGCCGAGAAATCGGACGAGCATCTGGTGCATGGCTGTGAAAGCAAAGTATGGCTGACTGGCGAGATCGGCACCGATGGCTGGCGCTTTCGGGCCAGCAGCGACGCAAGGCTGATTCGCGGGCTGGTGGCGCTGCTGCTCGCCCGCGTGAACGGGCTGTCAGCCCAGGAGTTGCAAGCCGTGGACTTGCCTGACTGGTTCAATCAACTGGGCCTCGGACGCCAGCTTTCACCTTCGCGCAGCAACGGCCTGAATGCCGTGCTGCAGAAGATGCGTGAATTGACTCAAGCCTGATCAGCCGCAACAGCCGCCGGTTTTGCACGTTCGGACGGCCGCCGTGTGCCGGCAACCAGTTTGTCGACGGCGCGAGTGGCGGCGACCATGCCGAACGTGGCGGTGACCATCATGACCGCACCAAAGCCACCGGCGCAGTCCAGCTTGACACCATCACCGATGAACTTCTTTTCCAGACAAATGCTGCCGTCAGGCTTCGGGTAGCGCAGTTGCTCGGTGGAAAACACGCAAGGCACGCTGTAGTGGCGGTTCGGGGTGCGTGAAAAGCCGTAGTCGCGACGCAAAGTGGAACGCACCTTGGAAGCCAGCGGGTCATTGAACGTGCGGTTCAGGTCAGCGATCTGGATCAGCGTCGGGTCGATCTGCCCGCCCGCCCCGCCGGTGGTGACCATTTGAATCTTGCGTCGTTTGCACCAGGAGATCAGCGCAGCCTTGGCATTGACGCTGTCGATGCAGTCGATCACAAAGTCCATGTCCGGGGTGATGCACTCGGCCATCGTGTCGCGCGTCACGAAATCAGACACCGCATGCACAACGCAATCAGGGTTGATCGCCCGGATGCGCTCGGCCATCACCTCGACCTTGGGCCGCCCAACGGTCGTGTCCAGCGCGTGCAACTGGCGGTTGCTGTTGCTGACACAGACGTCGTCCATGTCAAACAGCGAAATCTCGCCAACGCCACTGCGCGCCATGGCTTCCGCAGCCCACGAGCCCACGCCGCCGATGCCAACGATCGCTACATGAGCCGCGCGCAGGCGTGCCAGCCCCTCAATGCCATACAAACGGGCAATGCCTGCGAAACGTGGATCGTCTGTGCTCATGATCAATACCCCGAAAACCGGCGCGCATTATAGGGGGTTGTCGAGGGTTAAGACACCCGGCTTATTGCCCAGTCGCGATCAGCGCTGACGGTGCAAAAAACCTTTGTTTAGCAGCGACAACGCAGAAAAGAGTCTAAGTGCCGGCACCACCTGGCACCTCAATGCCGCTAGGGTTAATAGACGCGACAGGAAGTCGCGATATCGATACACCGCATGGAGCACAGTTCAGACATGAATAAAGATTCAGGCAAGGCAGGCACGTGGCCGGCAAAACTGTTCAAAACCAGACTCAATCATCCGCCCGACTGGCCTGCAATGATCTCTGGCGTGGCCTACGCCCCTTTTCGACCGGGCCAAAGCCCCTACAAACAGATTTTTCCGACGCGTGATCAGATAAGAGAAGACCTGCTGCTACTTCGAAGCATGACACGGAATATAAGAACTTACTCGGTGGAAGGGACATTGATGCATATCCCTGAACTCGCCGAAGCACTGGGCATGAATGTCACGCTTGGCGTGTGGATAACAGAGGATGAAACGCACAATATCGAGGAAATAAATGCAGGGATCGAACTCGCCAACCGTTACTCCAGCGTGCAACGCCTGGTCCTGGGAAATGAAGTCCTGTTTCGTGATGATGTTCCCATCGATCTGCTTATTCACTATCTGCAGACCGCACGACGTGCCGTCAATGTGCCTGTTTCGACCTCCGAGATATGGACACAATGGTACGAGACGCCGGAACTCGTCAGGCATGTCGACTTCATTGCGGCTCATATATTGCCTTTCTGGGAAGGCGTTTCAGCGCTGGACGCGAGCGTGATCGTTCTGGCACACGCGAACGAACTGAGAGCGAGATTCCCTGACAAACCCCTCATACTTTCCGAGATTGGCTGGCCAAGCAGGGCCATTGCAAAGCGGCGGATGACAACCTCTGATGCAGAGCACTCGATATACCTGCGCAACCAGATTCCGTTACTCGATCAGCACGGCTATGACTATTATGTGATAGAAGCCTTCGACCAGCACTGGAAGACTGAAGAAGGCCTGCCCGGCCCTAATTGGGGTTTATTCGATGCAAAGCGCAGATTAAAACTGCACGTCAGCGGCCCGGTAAAAATGCCGGTCAACGTGCTTTCGGAACTACTCAGGCTTATCACCCGCCTTAGACCGGAATCGTGGCCTTCAGGCGCCTTGATAATCGCTCTGGCTTGTTACGCATTGACAGGGCTCGGCATGCACTACTCGCAGCCACTGCCCGTCTGGCTCGCGCTGCCTGTTGCCTTTATCTGGGCTGCCTGCGTACTGACTTACACAGGTATCGAAACGCACGAGTTCCTCGAAGCCTGCTGGGGACCGGATGACCCACGCTCTTTCTACCCCCTTCATTGCCCTGTTGGCACCGCCCCGAAAGTTTCCCTGCATGTCCCGTGCTACAACGAACCTGCGGACATGGTGAAACGGACTCTCGACACGTTGCAAAAGCTGGAGTACCCGGACTTTGAAGTGCTGGTCATCGACAATAACACTCAGGACCCGGCCATCTGGAAGCCTATCGAACTATATTGTCAGCAGCTCGGCCCTCGGTTCCGGTTTTTTCATGTCAATCCACTTCCCGGATTCAAAGCAGGTGCACTTAACTACCTGTTGAGACATACCGCTGAAGACGCAGAGGTGGTAGCGGTCGTCGACGCTGATTATTGCGTCCATCGACAGTGGCTCAAGCATATGGTCCCGCACTTTACGGACCCCAAGGTTGCAGTCATTCAATCACCGCAGGATTATCGCGACAGTCACGAAAGCCTGTTCAAGCGTTGCTGTCAGGCCGAGTACCGAGGCTTTTTCAACATCGGCATGGTGATCCGTAACGATCACGATGCAATCATTCAACACGGCACCATGACACTAATCCGCCGATCAGCACTGGACCGGCTGGGCTGGGCGCAATGGTGCATATGCGAAGATGCCGAACTTGGTCTGCGTATGCTGGAAAATGGTTTTTCCACTGGTTACGCCGCTACCAGCTATGGCAAAGGACTGACTCCCGATACGTTCATGGACTTCAAGAAACAACGATATCGCTGGGCATATGGAGCTATGCAAATTGTCAAGCGGCACGCCGGAAGCCTGATTGCAGGAAATTGCGCGTCCCTGAACGCGATGCAACGCTACCATTTCGTTGCGGGGTGGATGCCGTGGATGGCAGAAGGAATGAATTATCTGTTGACGCTGGCCGCGTTGGCCTGGTCGATGGTAATGATCCTTAAGCCCGAGACTTTCGGGCCTCTGCCCTGGATATTTTCTACGCCATTGATACTCATGTTTGCCCTGCGCTCGCTCAAGATAGTTGTGCTCTACCGGCAGGTGGTCAGCACAAACATCAAAGAGGCACTGGCGGCGATACTGGCCGGCATGGCGCTTTATCCGACCCTGGGCAAGGCAGTGCTGGCGGGCCTTGTCACCTCGGGGATGCCATTTTTCAGAACGCCCAAACATTCCTCTGCAAACCGGATCGGACAAAACCTGCTCGATGTAAGGGAAGAACTCTCTACCTTGGCGATCTCTTGGATCACGATTGTGCTTTTGTTCACAAACAAGGCATACATCGATACGAATTCCGGTTTCTGGATTGCAATGCTGTGCGCACAGTCACTCCCTTACCTGGCGGCAGTCATCATGGCTATCCTGTCGGCTCGGGCAAACCGCCCTTCACAGCCCACAACCTGACCTATCCACAGCGCACGATAAACGACGGCCCCAGGCCGTCGTTTTGCTTTAAGATATCCGCCTTTTCGCGCCCAAAGTCTTGCTACCGGAGTTATGTACATGACGGCCCCCGCCGACCTCTCGCCCACCCTCCAACTTGCCTGCGACCTGATCCGCCGACCATCGGTCACGCCGGTCGATGCCGATTGCCAGACGGTGATGATGCAGCGCCTGGGCGATGCCGGCTTCAAGCTTGAGCCGATGCGCATCGAAGACGTCGATAATTTCTGGGCCACTCACGGCACCGGCGACGGCCCGGGGCTGTGTTTCGCCGGTGCCGAGACCGATATCGTATGCCGTCTT
>NZ_ATDK01000239.1 GCF_000444135.1 Pseudomonas avellanae BPIC 631 | reverse complement strand
GACGGAAATGATGTCCAAGCATCATGAGAGTCCATCCCTAACTCAATAGCCGGGTGTTGCACTCAACCTCTGAAACCGCCCAGTCATACCTGACGGTGAAACAGCAGAATCAATGAACGCCCCACCCACTCCTGCCCTGCCGACGGAAGACGCCAGGGACGAACTCACGGGCAAAGTTGCATTACTGAAGTGCCTTGCCGCCAAAGGCGCAGGCGTTACAGCGCTGCAATACTCATTACGCATGACTAAAAAGGATGTTCGCCAACTGGCCACGGAAAACGGCGTGCGGATACAGTCCAGTCAGCCGATGCTCGCGATCAGGCGTGAGGCCCGTCATGACGCCACGGATGTCGATGATGTGGTCGCCGGCCACGCCATGCACTACTCGGCGCTTGGCTACACCGTGTCGGAAATTGCTCAGGTACTGGACCTGAGTCTGCGTCAGGTATGGGATATCGGCAAAGCCTATCGATTCGAGTTCAGGCAACAGAGGGAACGCGATAAGCCTTGAGCGTTCGGCATCAAAACCGGTGCTCGTGCGATAAATACCAGCGACTCTATAGAAAGTGCCGATCACGCTGTTTTTATATTCGACAGGCCTTGTAGGAAAACACAACGCTGTCTATACGCTTTTCGCCGTGCAGTGTAAGAAAGCCATAAATGACTACACAGCCTGTGACACACGAACCTTTTGACACGCAGTACGCGTCAATCATTTGCGGGAAAACAGGGTTAGGCTTATTTACATTAGCACTCAAAACTCAGGGAACACACACCGGCCACTGTCCGTAAAAAAGCACTGAATCCAGCGGTTTTCTCACCCAACATCCAAATGCCCAGCAGGTCACACCATGTCGATATTAAAAGAGTTTCGCGATACTGAAAACACGCTGAGAACCCTGCAACAACGACTTGACGAACTCAAGCGCAATGAGCAACTTGTCAAGGAACTTGATTTTGACAAGCGATTGAAGTTGTTAATGACACGTCACGGCGTGACAACCGACGATATCCTGAATTTTCTGATACCGACGCCGGCGTTTCCGGGTTTTACAACAGAGGAACACACGCCCCCTTTGCGACACGCCCAACAAAGATAGGCGTGCGACCGCGCGTACGCCATGTTGAAATTGGAACGCCTTGTGGGCCATTCGGATTTTCAACGCGCAGCCCTGCAAAGGGCTGCACGTTTCAAACAGCGAGGTGCAATCAGAACAGCTTGCGGCCTTTGTTCGCGGCAATACGCATGCGCAATGCATTCAGCTTGATGAAGCCCGCTGCATCGGCCTGATCGTAGGCACCTGCGTCGTCTTCAAAGGTGGCGATGTTGGCGTCGAACAGGGAATCGTCGGACTTGCGGCCAGTAACGATCACGTTGCCTTTATACAGCTTCAGGCGCACAACACCGTTCACGTGCACCTGAGACGCATCGATCATCTGTTGCAGCATCAGACGCTCAGGGCTCCACCAGTAACCTGTGTAGATCAGGCTGGCGTACTTGACCATCAATTCGTCCTTGAGGTGGGCGACTTCGCGGTCCAGGGTGATCGATTCGATGGCGCGGTGGGCACGCAGCATGATGGTGCCGCCCGGGGTTTCGTAGCAACCACGGGACTTCATGCCCACGTAACGGTTTTCAACGATGTCCAGACGACCGATACCGTTTTCGCCGCCAATGCGGTTCAGGGTAGCGAGTACGGTAGCCGGGGTCATGTCGACGCCGTCCAGCGCAACGATGTCGCCATTGCGGTAGGTCAGCTCGAGGTAAGTTGCAACGTTTGGCGCGTCCTCAGGGGACTTGGTCCAGCGCCACATGTCTTCTTCGTGCTCGGTCCAGGTGTCTTCCAGCACGCCGCCTTCATAGGAGATGTGCAGCAGGTTGGCATCCATCGAGTACGGGGATTTCTTCTTGCCGTGACGCTCGATCGGAATATTGTGCTTCTCGGCGTAATCCATCAGCTTTTCGCGCGACAGCAGGTCCCATTCACGCCACGGGGCAATCACCTTGACGCCCGGCTTGAGCGCGTAGGCACCCAGCTCGAAACGTACCTGGTCATTGCCTTTACCGGTTGCGCCGTGGGAAATGGCATCAGCGCCGGTTTCGTTGGCGATCTCGATCAGACGCTTGGCAATCAGCGGACGAGCAATGGAAGTGCCCAGCAGGTACTCGCCTTCATAGACGGTATTGGCACGGAACATCGGGAACACGAAATCGCGCACGAACTCTTCGCGCAGGTCGTCGATGTAGATTTCTTTCACGCCCATGGCCTGAGCCTTGGCGCGTGCCGGTTCGACTTCTTCACCCTGACCCAGGTCAGCGGTAAAGGTCACCACTTCGCAGTTGTACGTATCTTGCAGCCACTTGAGGATTACCGAAGTATCCAGGCCACCGGAATACGCGAGAACTACCTTGTTTACGTCCGCCATGCCATCACTCCACCGGGTTGTACGGAAAACCAGCGATTCTACCGTTCAAACCAGCAAATTTACAGGGGCGCGACAGCTTGTGACGACAAGGCGACGTTTGGCGAAGGCGTGCCTGATGGCTCAGGACGTATGCGCTGCACTCGCCGAAGAGGCGACCGGCACCGGGCGTTCGTCGGGCGCAACGCGCTCCAGGTGCACGTTCACACGGCGGTTGCGCGCCCGATTGGCGTTGTTGGTGTTGGGCGCCAGCGGGTAGCGTTCGCCGTGGAAGCGCAGGGTGATCTGCTGCTCGGGAATGCCCTGGGCCTTGAAGTAATCCATGACCGCCAGCGCACGACGGCGGGACAGGTCACGGTTGGTCAGGCGATTGCCGCTGTTGTCCGAATGGCCGTCCAGCTCAATACGGTTGACGGTGGGGTCGGCCTTCAAGTAAGCCACCATGTTGTCCAGACGCGCCTTGGCGTTGGCATCCAGCTCGATACCGCCACCAGGAAACCCCACTTCGGCCTGTTTGACCTGATCGAAATTCATGGGCAGAAGCTTGGCGGTGCAGGCCTGATAGTCGCTGAAGGCCTTGCTGAACTTGACGGGCAGCAGACGCACTTCCATCTGGCCGCCGTCGCGGGTGTAGTGACGAATGAGCGGACTGCGCCCGTCCATCAAACCGCTGATCAGACGCCCGGCCTGCGCCTGGGAAGTGTTGAACGGAATATCGCCATTGCTGACGCGCACCGATCCCAGGTTGATATCGCCACGACCTGGCTGCCACGGTGCAGCGGCAGCCAGCAGGGTCGCCGAACCATTGCCCAGCATGTTGTAGGAAGCCTTGAGGCGAAAAGTCGCCTGCTCTCCCGCGCGACGCACGAACTCACCGGCACCGAAATCGGTGATCGGCTGCGTCAGGCGGCACTCGAACTGATCGCCTTCGACCTTCCACTCAATGCTCTCCAGACGCGTCTGGAAACTGATAGCCATCGCAGGGAGGCTGGCAAACAGGCTGAGCAGGGCTAAATATCGCTGGCGCACGGGAGGCTCCACTGGAAATGAACGCGAAACAAAAAATACTTCCTTACAAGGGGTCTATCGGTAACTTCATGCAAAACTTGATAGCGGATGCCTGAGAGAGTCTTTTCCGGTAGCATTCCCTGCGAGTTTGACCCGCCTGGAATCCCCAATGTCTGACCGCCTGACCCTCCTGCGTCCCGACGACTGGCACATTCACCTCCGTGACGGAGCTGTTTTGCCTCATACCGTTGCCGACGTAGCGCGAACTTTTGGCCGCGCAATCATCATGCCCAACCTCGTGCCTCCGGTTCGCAACGCACAGCAAGCCGACGCCTATCGCCAGCGTATTCTGGCTGCACGCCCGGCCGGCAGCCGCTTCGAGCCGTTGATGGTACTTTACCTCACCGACCAGACCACGCCCGAAGACATTCGTATGGCCAAGGCCAGCGGCTTTGTCCATGCGGCCAAGCTGTACCCGGCCGGGGCGACCACCAACTCGGATTCCGGTGTCACCAGCATCGACAAGATCTTCCCGGCCCTCGAGGCAATGGCCGAAGTCGGCATGCTGCTGCTGGTACACGGGGAAGTGACACGCGGCGAGATCGACGTGTTCGATCGCGAAAAAGTGTTCATCGACGAGCACCTGCGCCGTGTCGTCGAACGCTTCCCGACCCTCAAAGTGGTTTTTGAACACATCACCACCGGCGATGCCGTGCAGTTCGTCAACGAAGCCTCGGCCAACGTCGCGGCGACCATCACGGCGCACCACCTGCTTTATAACCGCAACCACATGCTGGTCGGCGGGATTCGTCCGCACTTCTACTGCCTGCCGATTCTCAAGCGCAATACGCATCAGGTTTCCCTGCTTGACGCAGCCACCGGCGGCAGCGGCAAGTTCTTCCTGGGCACCGACTCGGCACCGCACGCCCAGCACGCCAAGGAAAACGCCTGCGGTTGCGCCGGTTGCTACACCGCCTATGCGGCCATCGAGCTGTACGCAGAAGCTTTCGAGCAACGTAACGCGCTGGACAAGCTGGAGGGCTTCGCCAGCCTTCACGGTCCGGCGTTCTACGGCCTGCCCGCCAATCAGGACACCATCACGCTGGTGCGTGACGAGTGGACCGCCCCTACCAGCCTGCCGTTTGGCGAGTTGACCGTTATTCCGCTGCGCGCGGGTGAAACACTGCGCTGGCGTCTGGAGGAACACGCGTGAGTGAAGATCATTTTGACGACGAACACGAAGGCCACGGCGGTGGCGGCGGTTCCCGTCACCCGATGGCAGCACGCTTTCGCGGCTATCTGCCTGTGGTCGTCGATGTAGAAACAGGCGGTTTCAATTCCGCCACCGACGCCCTGCTGGAGATCGCTGCGGTGACCATCGGCATGGACGAACGAGGCTTCGTGTTCCCTGAGCACACCTATTTCTTCCGCGTCGAGCCATTTGCAGGCGCCAACATCGAAGCGGCCGCGCTGGAGTTCACCGGCATCAAGCTCGACCACCCGCTGCGCATGGCGGTCAGCGAAGAAACCGCAATGAACGACATCTTCCGTGGCGTGCGCAAGGCCCTCAAGGCCAACGGCTGTAAACGCGCCGTGCTGGTCGGCCACAACGCCAGCTTCGACCTGGGCTTTGTCAACGCCGCCGTCGCCCGCATGGACATGAAACGCAACCCGTTTCACCCGTTCTCAAGCTTCGACACCGCGACCCTCGCAGGCCTGGCCTACGGTCAGACCGTGCTGGCCAAGGCCTGCCAGGCCGCAGGGATCGACTTCGACGGCCGTGAAGCCCACTCGGCCCGCTACGACACTGAAAAGACCGCCGAGCTGTTCTGCGGCATCGTCAACCGCTGGAAAGAGATGGGCGGCTGGGAAGACTTCGACGATTGAAGCCTGACAGGTCAGTGAACAGACCGGCCTTGTGCCGGTTTTTTCATGCCTGCTGCAAAGTGCCGAAGCCAGGCGACCACTCATCGCCGTAGCTGAATCGAACCCAAAACAGTTTTGACAAGCATTCTCATTAACATTAAGCTCCTCGGCACCAAGCAATAAACCAGCGACGGTCAATAGCTTATGTATGTTTGTCTTTGCCAAGGTGTAACAGACGGTCAAATCCGGGAAGCGATTCTCGAGGGCTGCTGCAGTTATCGTGAGGTCCGCGAAACGCTGGGCGTTGCGAGTAAATGTGGAAAATGCGCCTGTCTGGCCAAGGAAGTGGTACGCGACACGCTGACCGAACTGCAAAGCAGTCATGCGGCGTTGGCTTATTCAACAGAATTTTCAGCCGCTTAAACCCCCTCTTTTAAAGAACCGGACACACCGTCCGGTTTTTTTATGCCTGTAATTCAAGCGCTTAGCGTCAAGATGCGGAACTCAAACATTCTTATTCCTATTTAAATTCACTTATTATTCAACAACTTAGGTTTGACAGGCGTTTGGCTGCGGCTCACACTCGGCGCTTATATACACAAGCCACCGGCAGGACCTCGAACATGAAAGGCGACATTACAGTCATCCAGCATCTCAACAAGATCCTCGGTAACGAGCTGGTCGCCATCAATCAGTATTTTCTGCATGCGCGCATGTACGAAGACTGGGGTCTGAAAAAGCTCGGCGGCCATGAGTACAAAGAGTCCATCCACGCGATGAAGTACGCTGACAAGCTGATCAAGCGCACGCTGTTTCTTGAAGGGCTGCCAAACCTTCAGGATCTGGGCAAGATCCTGATCGGCGAGCACACCAAGGAAATGCTGGAGTGCGACCTGAAGATCGAACAGAAAGGCCTGGCCGATCTTAAAGCCGCCATCGCCCACTTTGAGACAGTAGGTGACTTTGGCAGCCGTGAGCTTCTGGAAGATATCCTTGAGCCCAAGGAAGAGCAGATCGACTGGCTCGAGACCCAACTGGGTCTGATCGTCAAAGTGGGTATCGAGAACTACCTGCAGTCGCAGATGGGTGACTGATTCACCGATCGCGCCGCAATGAAAAAGCCCGCCTCAATCGAGAGCGGGCTTTTTCTTGCGTGTAAAACCTTCAGCGCTTCTTGCGACGCAGAGCGTCGTGATCGGCATTACCACGCCTCTTCGCAAGCAAGCTCGCTCCCACCAGATTTGTGTATAACGCCAGAGCGCAAGGCCTTACTCGGCTTTGGCGGCCGAAGCTTCCTTGACCAGAGTCTGCAGCGAGCCGTCAGCCATCATCTCGGTGATGATGTCGCTGCCGCCGACCAGTTCACCGGCCACCCACAGTTGCGGGAAAGTCGGCCAGTTGGCGTACTTTGGCAGGTTGGCACGGATTTCAGGGTTTTGCAGAATGTCGACGTAGGCAAACTTTTCGCCGCACGCCATCAAGGCTTGGGAAGCCTTGGCCGAAAAGCCGCATTGCGGAGCGTTTGGAGCGCCTTTCATGTAAAGCAGAATGGTATTGCTGGCAATCTGCTCTTTGATTGTTTCGATGATATCCATGGAGCACCTCGGCTGAAATATCCGACTCAGTTGTCGGCACGGTGGCGCATTGTAACTAAATCCCGAGCATGACGCTCTGTCTTGAGCCCTAACACGATGCCACTTGCACAGGCACGCCGTTTAACGCCGCATTGCCGGACAGCTCATCGAGTTGCCGTTCGTCAGTCAGGTCATTGGCACTGACGCCGGGCTGGTTGCGGGCAATCTCCATTTTCACTCCCGAATGCGAATGGCCCCAGCCGTGCGGCAGGCTGACCACACCCGGCATCATGTCCAGACTGCCCAGCACCTGGACTTCAATCACCCCGACCCGCGAACTGACCCTGACCTGCTGCCCGTCATTCAGGCCGCGATGACTCAGGTCGTCGGGGTGCATCAACAACTGATGGCGCGGCTTGCCTTTCACCAGCCGATGGTAGTTGTGCATCCACGAGTTATTGCTGCGCACGTGGCGACGGCCAATCAACAACAACTCACCTACCTTTTCACCGAACCTTGGCCCTGCATCGGCTGCGAAGCGCACAAGGTCAGCCATGATCACCTCTGGTGCCGCCTGAATGCGTCCATTGGCAGTTTTCAGGCGGTCTGTGAGGTTTGGCTTCAAGGCGCCCAGATCCACGCCATGCGGATGGCTGGCGAGGGTTTCCAGGGACAGGTTGTGCGGCGATGCTGCGCCGTACCAGCCTGCGCGCAAACCGCGATCGATCATCTGCGCCGGCGGCAGGGTCGGCTTGAGTTCGCGCTGGGCTTTGGCGGCAAAGGATCTGGCCAGGCCGACGAAGATTTCCCAGTCATGCAGTGCGCCTTCGGGCTTGTCGAAAATGGCCCGATTGAAGCGCGTGACGTTGCGCACCGCCAGGGTATTGAACGTGGTGTCGTAATGATCGTTTTCCAGCGCCGAGGTGGACGGCAGGATCAAGTCGGCATGGCGCGTGGTTTCGTTGATGTACAGATCGATGCTGAGCATGAACTCCAGCCCTTCGAGCGCCTGATCCAGCTGACGTCCATTGGGCGTCGACAACACCGGATTGCCGGCCACGGTGACCAGAGCGCGAACCTGCCCTTCCCCCTCCACAAGCATTTCCTCGGCCAACGCCGACACCGGCAGCTCGCCGCCATATTCCGGCAGGCCGGACACACGGCTTTGCCACAAATTGAAATGCCCGCCCGAGATCGAGCCGACCAGATCAACCGCAGGCTCCGTGCACAGCGTGCCGCCCACGCGATCCAGATTACCCGTCACCAGATTGATCAACTGCGCCAGCCAGTGGCACAGCGTGCCGAAAGTCTGGGTGGACACGCCCATACGCCCGTAACACACCGCCGTGTCAGCGCCTGCAAAATCCCGGGCCAATTGCCGAATCTGCACTGCAGCAATGCCACAGCGCGGGCTCATGGCTTCGGCACTGAAACCGGTAATGCTGTGTCGTACGTGATCAAGACCATCGACAGGCAAATGACTTTCGCGGGTCAGACCCTCTTCAAACAGGGTATTGAGCAACCCGAACAGCAGCGCCGCATCGCCACCGGGGCGCACGAACAGATGCTGATCGGCGATGGCCGCCGTTTCGCTGCGACGCGGGTCGACCACCACCAACTTGCCGCCGCGCTGCTGGATGGCTTTCAGACGCTTTTCGACGTCCGGCACGGTCATGATGCTGCCATTGGACGCCAACGGGTTGCCGCCCAGAATCAGCATGAAGTCAGTGTGGTCGATATCGGGAATCGGCAGCAGCATGCCGTGGCCGTACATCAGGAAACTGGTGAGGTGATGGGGCAACTGATCGACCGAGGTCGCCGAGAAGCGATTACGGGTCTTGAGCAGGCCGAGAAAGTAGTTGCTGTGGGTCATCAGCCCGTAGTTATGCACGCTGGGATTGCCCTGATAAACCGCAACGGCGTTTTGCCCGTATTGCTGCTGAATGGCGTAAAGCCGCTCGGCGACCAGGTCGAACGCGGCCTGCCATTCAATCGGCTGCCATTGATCACCTGTGCGCAGCATTGGCTGGCGCAAGCGGTCGGGGTCGTTCTGGATGTCTTGCAGCGCAACGGCCTTGGGGCAGATATGACCGCGGCTGAACGTGTCCAGCGGGTCGCCTTTGATCGAAGTGATCTGCGGGGCCGCGCCTGGTTCGGTCACGGTCTCGATGGCAAGGCCGCAAATAGCCTCACACAGGTGGCAGGCGCGGAAGTGTTGAGTCCGGGTCATCGCAGCCTCAGGTCTTGTCATGGCAATCCGGTGGATTGCTGAACAATGACTATGGTGCCTTGCGATAACCCGCGCCACTGACGTTCGTCTCGTGAATCGGGGTGTATCAGGCGGGCCGATGAACGGGCCGGATCAGCCGCCGATAGGCGTAACGACCTTGCGCTGCAACTGGATTTCGGTCACGGTTTCGACCTGTTCCTGAGCCATGTGAATACCGGTCAGGTCGCCGATCAGGCGCCAGTGCTCGTCAAGACCCGAGCTGATGGTCGCCATGCGATCAATCATGCGTCGCCCGGCGTTACGCGTGACCTCGTCTTCGCTGCGCAGCAGCTCGAAGGACATCGAGGTCATCGAAGCGGTCAGATGGGTGAGCGTGCGAGCCGTCAGCCCGAGTAACTCCGTTAATTGACGCTCTTTTGAGTCCATTCCCCACCCCTCGTTCAGTAATGTATCGGCAACGATTTATAACGCACGAGCAGCATTAAAGAAACGGTCCCTGTTTCCAGCCCGTGAAGTGCGTCGCATAAGCAAACCCATGCAAACAGTGACTGTTACAGGATTGGTATTAATTGCCAAGCGATATTTGAGCAGTGTACAAATGCTGCCTTCGGAAAAATCAGAGATGGCTATTGGCCTCTTAAGCGTAGTCAATTTTTCGCCCGTCAATAAAGAATCACATCGCCCTCTGCAAAGGGAGCGCGGATGAAGCCGGCTTTTCCGAAACTCGCATGCTATTGGTAAGACGCGACATTTTTTTATACTATCGCGCCTTTCTTATTCGTCGCCTCGTGCGGCTTCCGCCGCAGGTCTTGCCCGTTTTCCCGATAAAAACCGGCTTTGATAAACTGCGGTCTGTTGCAAAAAAGGTAGTTAATCATGAACGCCAGGCACTTTCTCTCGATGATGGATTACACCCCAGATGAACTCCTGGGCTTGATCCGTCGTGGCGTAGAGCTTAAAGACCTGCGAAATCGCGGCGTGCTTTTTGAACCGCTGAAGAACCGGGTGCTGGGGATGATTTTTGAGAAATCCTCGACACGTACCCGTCTTTCTTTTGAAGCAGGGATGATTCAACTCGGCGGGCAAGCCATTTTTCTGTCCCACAGGGACACCCAATTGGGCCGTGGCGAGCCTATTGCCGACAGCGCAAAGGTGATTTCGCGCATGCTCGATGCGGTGATGATCCGCACCTACGCGCACAGCAATCTGACCGAATTTGCCGCCAACTCCCGCGTGCCGGTCATCAACGGTCTGTCGGATGACCTGCACCCGTGCCAGTTGCTGGCCGACATGCAGACGTTTCTGGAGCATCGCGGTTCTATCAAAGGCAAAACCGTGGCGTGGATCGGCGATGGCAACAACATGTGCAACAGCTATATAGAAGCGGCGATTCAGTTCGACTTCCAGTTGCGTGTTGCCTGCCCTGCAGGCTACGAGCCCAACCCCGAATTCCTCGCGCTGGCCGGCGAGCGGGTGACAGTGGTTCGCGACCCGAAAGCAGCAGTCGCTGGCGCCCATCTGGTGAGCACCGACGTCTGGACCTCCATGGGCCAGGAAGAGGAAACCGCTCGGCGAAAGGCGCTGTTCGCACCGTTCCAGGTAACGCGCGCACTGCTCGATCTGGCCGACAAGGACGTGTTGTTCATGCACTGCTTGCCCGCTCACCGAGGCGAAGAGATCAGCGTCGACCTGCTGGACGACGCGCGGTCGGTCGCCTGGGATCAGGCCGAAAATCGCCTGCACGCGCAGAAAGCGCTGCTGGAATTTCTCGTCGCTCCGTGCTTTCAGCCCGCATGAGTCAGTTGCTGCTGAACCTGCGTAACCTGGCCTGCGGCTACCAGAACCAGCGTGTGGTGCAGGACCTGAACCTGCACCTCAACGCGGGTGATATCGGTTGCCTGCTGGGTTCGTCGGGCTGCGGCAAGACCACCACATTGCGTGCGATTGCCGGTTTCGAGCCGATACACGCAGGCGAGATCACCCTGACGGGCGACGTCATTTCCCGTCCCGGCTGGACCCTGGCACCGGAAAAACGCCGCATCGGCATGGTGTTTCAGGACTACGCACTGTTCCCGCACCTGAGCGTTGCCGACAACATTGCATTCGGTATTCGCCAGCACCCGCGCCTTGATCAGGTGATCGGCGAATTGCTTGAGCTGGTCAACCTCGGTGCGCTGGGCAAACGCTACCCTCACGAGCTGTCCGGCGGGCAGCAACAGCGTGTGGCGTTAGCCAGAGCGCTGGCACCCGAGCCGCAATTGCTGTTGCTCGACGAGCCGTTCTCCAACCTGGATGGCGAGTTGCGGCGGCGCCTGAGCCATGAGGTGCGCGACATTCTTAAAGCGCGTGGCACCAGCGCCATTCTGGTGACTCACGATCAGGAAGAGGCCTTTGCTGTCAGCGATCATGTCGGGGTGTTCAAGGAAGGCCGTCTGGAGCAATGGGATACGCCTTACAACCTGTATCACGAACCGCAGACGGCGTTCGTTGCCAGCTTCATTGGCCAGGGTTATTTCATACGCGGGCAGATGATCGAGCCGGAATCGGTGCACACCGAACTTGGCGTGTTACGCGGCAATCGCGCTTATGCGGGTGTGCGTGGCAGCGCCGTGGATGTGTTACTGCGACCGGACGACATCGTCTACGCACCGGACAGCGATCTTAAAGCGCGGGTCATCGGCCGCACATTCAAGGGTGCATCGACCTTGTATCGCTTGCAACTGCCCACGGGCAGCCAGCTTGAAGCCATTTTCCCCAGCCATGCCGACCACCGCCAGGGCGAGGAAGTCGGGATTCGTGTAGCGGCTGATCATCTGGTGCTGTTCGCCGCCCAAGGCAGTGTTGCTGCGCACACGGCCGGCTGACGCCAGGTTTATTCGCGACCAATCGGGGCAAACCTGGCCTGCGTATGCTCGGCCAGCAAGGCTGCCGTCAGTTCCACCTCAAGCCCCCTCCTCCCGGCACTGACATAAATGCTTTCAAAAAGCTGCGCCGTCTCGTCGATAAAGGTGCGCAGGCGCTTTTTCTGACCCAGCGGGCTGATGCCCCCCAACAGGTATCCGGTGGAGCGCTGAGCGGCCGCAGGGTCGGCCATTTCGGTTTTTTTCACCCCGGCAGCGTTCGCCAAGGCCTTTAGATCAAGCGTTCCGACGACCGGCACTACCGCAACCAGCAGCTCGCCCTTTTCGGTGCTGGCCAGCAGGGTCTTGAAAACCCGCACGGCCTCCAGCCCCAGTTTTTCCGCAGCCTCCAGCCCATATGACGGCGCTTTCGGATCATGTTCGTAGCTGTGAATGCGGTGTTCGGCGCGATTTTTCTTCAGCAAATCCAGTGCGGGTGTCATGCGGCGCTCCAAGGGGTTCGGGACGACCATCACTTTAAGCGAAGTAAAGTGAACGTGCCTTGATTCACGCGACCTGCAACACTGATGGCCTTTTAAAAACAGCCCGAATGTCGCGTCTTGAAGCCTGCGTAAACGCCTCTGCAGGCTCGTGCGGATTTCTTGACCGTTCGGTTCCGACCTTTGACAGAGGGGTTTCTTGTCTATATTTTTTCGTTTACGAATATTATCGAAAGCGCTTTTTCGGTATAACTTGCACTAGCGATCAGAAATGGGGTTTTTCTGATACGCATGAATAACGAGCACCCATGCCTGTCTCAGGGTGCCGAGACAAAAACAAAAAATGAGGTACCAATGACCATCGCACTAAAACAACCGACACTCACCGGGCAATGTGTGGCCGAGTTTCTTGGCACCGCCCTGATGATTTTTTTCGGCACAGGGTGCGTTGCCGCGCTCAAGGTCGCGGGGTCCACTTTCGGCTTGTGGGAAATCTGCATCATCTGGGGCATGGCCGTCAGCATGGGGATCTACCTCAGCGCGGGTATTTCGGGCGCCCACCTCAACCCGGCCGTCAGCATTGCGCTGAGCCTGTTTGCCGGTTTCGAAAAACGCAAACTGCCGTTTTACATCTCTGCACAGATCGCCGGCGCGTTCTGCGGAGCGGGCCTTGTGTACCTGTTGTATATCAGCCTCTTTTTCGACTTCGAACATGCGCATCACATTATCCGCGGCAGCGAGCAGAGCCTTGAACTCGCCTCGGTGTTCTCGACCTACCCTAACCCGGCCATTTCCGTGGGTCAGGCGTTTCTGGTCGAAGTGGTCATCACCACCATTCTGATGGGCGTGATCATGGCCTTGGGCGATGACAACAATGGCTTGCCGCGCGGTGCATTGGCACCGTTGTTGATCGGCCTGCTGGTTGCCGTTATCGGCAGCGCAATGGGCCCGCTGACCGGTTTTGCCATGAACCCGGCACGCGACTTTGGTCCAAAGCTGATGACGTTCTTCGCTGGCTGGGGTGAAATAGCCTTCACCGGCGGTCGCGACATTCCTTATTTCCTGGTTCCGATTTTTGCACCCATTCTGGGTGCCTGCCTGGGTGCTGCCGGCTATCGCGCGCTGATTGCGCGTCATCTGCCGAGCACCGTTACTGTTGAAAACGAAAAAGAAGCTCCAGTGGTTCGCGGCAAAGTTCAGGCTTCATCTTGAATCCCACTTAACAACGCAAGGCAATCGACATGACTGACACACAGAACAAGAACTACATCATTGCTCTTGACCAGGGCACCACCAGCTCGCGCGCCATCATCTTCGACCGCGACGCCAATGTGGTGAGCACGGCCCAAAGCGAATTCGTGCAGCACTATCCGCAGGCAGGCTGGGTCGAGCATGACCCGATGGAAATCTTTGCCACCCAGACTGCGTGCATGACCATGGCGCTGGCGCAAGCTGATCTGCACCACGACCAGATCGCCGCCATCGGTATCACCAACCAGCGTGAAACCACCGTCATCTGGGAACGCGACACCGGCCGCCCGATCTACAACGCAGTTGTCTGGCAGTGCCGCCGCAGCACCGAAATCTGTCAGCAGCTCAAGCGCGACGGCCTTGAGGAGTACATCAAGGACACCACAGGCCTGGTGCTTGATCCGTACTTCTCCGGTTCCAAGGTCAAGTGGATTCTGGACCACGTCGAAGGCAGCCGCGAGCGCGCCCGCAAAGGCGAACTGATGTTCGGCACCATCGATACCTGGCTGATCTGGAAATTCACTGGCGGCAAGGTTCACGTCACCGATTACACCAACGCCTCGCGGACCATGCTGTTCAACATCCATACGCTGGAATGGGATCAGCGCATGCTTGACGTGCTGGACATCCCGCGCGAGATCCTGCCTGAGGTCAAAAGCTCTTCCGAGGTCTACGGTCAAAGCGAGAGTGGCATCCCGATTGCCGGTATTGCAGGCGACCAACAAGCGGCGCTGTTCGGCCAGATGTGCGTCGAACCCGGTCAGGCCAAAAACACCTATGGCACCGGTTGCTTCCTGCTGATGAACACCGGCAAGAAAGCCGTCAAGTCTGCGCATGGCATGCTGACCACGATTGGCTGCGGCCCACGCGGCGAAGTGGCTTACGCACTTGAAGGCGCAGTATTCAACGGCGGCTCGACCGTGCAGTGGCTGCGTGACGAACTGAAGTTGATCAACGACGCGCTGGACACCGAGTACTTCGCCAGCAAGGTCAAGGACAGCAACGGCGTGTACCTGGTGCCTGCCTTCACCGGTCTCGGTGCGCCCTACTGGGATCCGTATGCCCGCGGCGCACTGTTAGGCCTGACCCGTGGCGTGAAGGTTGATCACATCATCCGTGCAGCGCTGGAATCCATTGCCTATCAGACCCGTGACGTGCTCGACGCGATGCAGCAGGACTCGGGCGAGCGCCTCAAGTCGCTGCGTGTGGATGGCGGCGCGGTCGCCAACAACTTCCTGATGCAGTTCCAGGCAGACATTCTCGGCACCCATGTTGAACGCCCGCAAATGCGTGAAACAACGGCACTGGGCGCAGCGTTCCTGGCAGGTCTGGCGATTGGTTTCTGGAGCAGCCTGGACGAGTTGCGCAACAAGGCCGTCATCGAGCGCGTGTTCGAGCCTGCTTGCGAAGAGGCACATCGCGAAAAGCTGTACGAAGGCTGGCAGAAAGCTGTAGCGCGCACTCGTGACTGGGAACCGCACCAAAACGAAGAGTGATGAACGCTGTTGTGTGCTGTTGTGTAAGGGGGAGCAGGATTCCGGCTGACAGGCCACACTTTCCTGCGGCATGATGGGCGCCATTTGCAGAGGGCGCTCAAGGAAAAACAATGAACCTGCCTCCCCGCCAACAACAGATCCTCGAACTGGTCCGTGACCGTGGCTACGTCAGTATCGAGGAAATGGCGACGCTGTTCGTCGTGACCCCACAGACCATCCGCCGCGATATCAATCAACTGGCGGAAATGAACCTGCTGCGTCGCTACCACGGCGGCGCGGCCTATGACTCAAGCATCGAAAACACCGCCTACGCCATGCGTGCGGATCAGATGCGTGACGAAAAACAACGGATCGCCGAGGCCATCGCCGCGCAGATCCCCGACAATGCCTCGCTGTTCATCAATATCGGCACCACCACCGAATCCATCGCGCGTGCCTTGCTCAACCACAACAATCTGAAAGTCATCACCAACAACCTGCATGTGGCGGCGATCCTCAGTGCCAAGGATGATTTCGAGGTTTTGATCGCAGGCGGCAATGTGCGCCGTGATGGCGGTGTCGTGGGTCAGGGCAGTATCGACTTCATCAGCCAGTTCAAGGTGGACTTCGCGCTGGTCGGCATCAGCGGAATCGATGAGGACGGTAGCCTGCTGGATTTTGATTATCAGGAAGTGCGGGTTTCCCAGTCGATCATCGCCAATGCGCGTAAAGTGCTGCTGGCGGCTGACTCCAGCAAGTTCGGACGCAACGCGATGGTACGCCTGGGGCCGATCACCCTGATCGATTGCCTGGTCACCGACCAACCGCCCGTGCCGGCACTGCAGCAACTGTTGATCCAGCACAAGATTCGTCTGGAAGTGGTTTGATCGTAGACACCGGATTGCGATGAGCTCACGAGAGGCGTCTGGAAGAACACCGCCACGATCGTGCGACGCAGGGCGTCGCGAACGATAATCTCAACATGACTATCGTGCGACGCTCCGCGTCGCATGCCGTTCCGGACGCTCCGCGTCCTCTTTCGCAACGCGGAGCGTCACGAACTGCATCCCCGCTGAAACGTGAGGAACGAGAGGTGTCTGGTCTGGCGCTTACAGAACGAGAAGCGTCAGACAGGAAGACCATCCCCGCGCCACCTCACGCCCTACAATGTTCATTTTTGTTGTTTTCATCACGCATTCATCAGTATTTTCAATCGATACGCGCTGGCAAGGGTCATTTTATTGAGCTATGATTTTCGGAAATGAACATTAATGTTCAGATTCGCCTTTCGAGCTAAGCTCAAGAATTGTCCAGGAGGCCACCAATGCCCCACGCTACCGTGCCAACCCCGCCCCTCTTCGAGGTTTACGACATTGCCGTTATCGGCGGTGGCATCAATGGTGTCGGCATTGCGGCAGACGCCTCCGGTCGCGGCCTTTCGGTTTTTCTGTGCGAAAAAGACGACTTGGCCAGTCACACGTCCTCAGCCAGCAGCAAGCTGATCCACGGTGGCCTGCGCTACCTGGAGCATTACGAATTCCGCTTGGTGCGTGAAGCACTCGCAGAGCGTGAAGTGCTGCTTGCCAAGGCTCCGCATATCGTCAAGCCGATGCGCTTTGTCCTGCCGCACCGTCCGCACCTGCGTCCAGCCTGGATGATTCGCGCCGGGATGTTTCTGTACGACAACCTCGGCAAACGCGAAAAGCTGCCCGCCTCGCGGACCCTTCGTTTTGGTGCAGACAGCCCGCTCAATTCGAGCATCACCCGCGGCTTCGAATACTCTGATTGCTGGGTCGACGATGCCCGTCTGGTGGTACTCAACGCGATGGCCGCCCGTGAAAACGGTGCGCACATCCATACGCAAACCCGCTGTGTCAGTGCCCGCCGTATCAAAGGCATGTGGCACCTGCACCTGGAACGCAGCGACGGCAGCCTGTTTTCGATCCATGCCAAGGCACTGGTCAATGCGGCAGGACCGTGGGTGGCGAAGTTCATCCGTGAAGACCTCAAGCTCGATTCGGCTTACGGCATTCGCCTGATTCAGGGCAGCCACCTGATCGTGCCGAAGCTGTACGAAGGTGAACACGCGTTCATTCTGCAGAATGAAGACAAGCGCATCGTGTTCACCATCCCCTACCTGGAGCACTTCACGATCGTCGGCACCACCGACCGCGAATATCAGGGCGACCCGAACAAGGTCGACATCACCGAAGGCGAAATGGATTACGTGCTGAAGGTGGCCAACGACCACTTCAAGAAGCAGCTGAGCCGTGCAGACGTGCTGCATACTTTCTCCGGCGTACGTCCGCTGTGTAACGACGAGTCTGATAATCCATCGGCAATCACTCGCGATTACACGCTGTCGTTGTCGGGCAGCGGCGATGAAGCGCCGATCCTGTCGGTTTTCGGTGGCAAGCTCACCACTTACCGCAAGCTGGCCGAGTCGGCGATGGCGCAACTCGCACCGTTCTTCAAGCAGATGAAACCGAGCTGGACGGCCAAGGCTGCCCTGCCTGGCGGCGAAGACATGACCTCGCCAGAAGCCCTGGCAGCAGAAATGACCGGTCGCTACAGCTGGCTGCCCGCGCCTATCGCCAAACGCTGGTCGATCACCTATGGCAGCCGTAGCTGGCGCTTGCTGGAAGGCGCGCACAGCCTGGAAGACCTCGGTCAGCATTTGGGTGCCGGGCTGTACACCCGCGAGGTTGATTACCTGTGCGATCAGGAATGGGCCACTGACATCAAAGACATCCTCTGGCGCCGCACCAAGCTTGGCCTGTTTACCACGCCTGAAGAACAGGCTGCGGTAGGCAGCTATCTGGACACCGTCGCACGCAACAAGGCCACTATCGAAGCGGCCTGATACTCACGCCATTCACCTGTTCGCCCCTCACCGGGCGAACAGGTCTGCGCTTCAATCCCCCCGCACTTCGCCTTTCTTGAATATTCGACTGCATTCGGCTTTCCGAACGCGCCTTGGCGCGCTATTCGGTTTCCCGGACGTACCTGCACGCCACACAAACCCTTAATCCTGATAAAAACCATAAAATTCAACATCTTAAAGCCGAAATAACGTTTGGCACGACTCATGCTCTACATTCAAGAACCGACCGCTTCGGCAAAGGCGTGTGTCTATCAGGACGCCGTCGAAGCATTCGTAAGAAAGCGGCCGCCTCTCATTGCGGCTCTATCAATAAAAATGAAATCGAGGATTCATCGATGCGCATCATTCCCCATCTGTTGGGCGCAGCCATTGCTGCCACTCTGATCAGCACTCCGGTTTTCGCCGCCGAACTCACCGGCACCCTGAAGAAGATTAAAGAATCCGGCACTATCACCCTCGGCCACCGTGACGCCTCCATCCCGTTTTCCTACATCGCGGACGCCTCTGGCGTACCGATGGGCTACTCGCATGACATCCAGCTGAAAATCGTCGAAGCCATCAAGAAAGACCTCGACATGCCTGACCTCAAGGTCAAGTACAACCTGGTGACGTCCCAGACCCGAATCCCGTTGGTGCAGAACGGCACGGTTGACGTGGAATGTGGTTCGACTACCAACAACGTCGAGCGTCAGCAGCAGGTCGATTTCTCCATCGGCATCTTCGAAGTCGGCACACGCCTGCTGTCCAAGAAAGACTCCAGCTACAAGGACTTCGATGACCTGAAAGGCAAGAACGTCGTGACCACGGCCGGCACCACGTCCGAGCGCATCCTCAAGGCGATGAACGCCGACAAACAGATGGGCATGAACGTGATCTCCGCGAAAGACCATGGTGAGTCGTTCCAGATGCTTGAATCCGGCCGTGCAGTCGCTTTCATGATGGACGACGCATTGCTCGCCGGCGAGATGGCCAAAGCCAAGAAGCCGGATGACTGGGCTGTGACCGGCACCGCGCAATCCTACGAAATCTATGGCTGCATGGTTCGCAAGGGTGACGCCCCGTTCAAGAAGGCTGTGGATGACGCCATTGTCGCCACCTACAAGTCCGGCGACATCAATGCCATCTACAGCAAGTGGTTCATGTCGCCAGTCCCGCCTAAAGGGCTGAACCTGAATTTCCCGATGAGCGACAAGCTCAAGGAACTGATTCAGAACCCGACCGACAAGGCTGCTGAAGACAAGAAAGCCTGAGTAAGCGGTTCAACCACCCTGAACTGATTGCATCCCGAACGAGCCCGCCTCGTTCGGGATCGGCTCATCGCTTTCGATTTACGACAGTGCGTGCATTTCGATAGAAATAGAACAATAGGGGGAGACCCTGATGAATTACAACTGGGACTGGGGCGTGTTCTTCAAGTCCACCGGCGTCGGCAGCGAGACCTATCTGGACTGGTTCATCTCCGGTCTGGGCTGGACCATTGCCATTGCTGTCGTTGCCTGGGTCATAGCACTGATACTGGGTTCGGTACTGGGCGTCATGCGCACCGTGCCAAGCCGCCTGGTATCAGGTATTGCCACGGGCTACGTGGAAATCTTCCGTAACGTGCCACTGCTGGTGCAACTGTTCATCTGGTACTTTCTGGTGCCTGATCTGCTGCCTGCAGACCTGCAGGAGTGGTACAAGCAGGACCTCAACCCGACCACCTCGGCATTTCTGAGCGTTGTCGTGTGTTTGGGTCTGTTCACCGCCGCACGGGTTTGCGAACAGGTGCGGACCGGCATCGAGGCGTTGCCCAAGGGCCAGGAATCGGCCGCACGCGCCATGGGCTTCAAGCTGCCGCAGATCTACTGGAACGTGCTATTGCCACAAGCCTACCGGATCATCATTCCGCCGCTTACCTCCGAATTCCTGAACGTGTTCAAGAACTCCTCGGTAGCGTCGCTGATCGGCCTGATGGAGCTGCTCGCACAGACCAAACAGACCGCCGAGTTTTCCGCCAACCTGTTTGAAGCCTTCACCCTGGCGACGCTCATCTACTTCACGCTGAACATGAGCCTGATGCTGCTGATGCGCATGATCGAGAAGAAAGTTGCCGTGCCCGGCCTGATCTCTCTGGGAGGCAAATAATGGACTTCACTGGAATCGTTCCCGCCATTCCCGGCCTGTGGAACGGCATGGTCATGACCCTCAAGCTGATGACGCTGGGTATCGTCGGCGGCCTGGTGCTCGGCACAGTGCTGGCGCTGATGCGCCTGTCATCGAACAAGCTGCTGGCCAATGTGGCTGGTGCCTACGTGAACTACTTTCGCTCGATCCCGCTGCTGCTGGTAATCACCTGGTTCTATCTGGCGGTGCCGTTCGTGCTGCGCTGGATTACCGGTGAAGACACGCCCATCGGTGCGTTCGCGTCCTGCGTCGTGGCGTTCATGATGTTCGAGGCGGCGTACTTCTGCGAAATCGTCCGTGCCGGCGTGCAATCGATCTCCAAGGGTCAGATGGGCGCGGCGCAGGCACTGGGCATGAATTACTCGCAGATGATGCGCCTGATCATCCTGCCTCAGGCGTTTCGCAAGATGACGCCGCTGTTGCTGCAACAAAGCATCATTCTGTTTCAGGACACCTCCCTGGTGTACACCGTGGGCCTTGTGGACTTCCTCAACGCATCGCGTTCGAGCGGCGACATCATCGGTCGCGCCAACGAGTTCCTGATCATTGCCGGTCTGGTGTATTTCACGATCAGCTTTGCCGCCTCGCTGCTGGTGAAGCGTTTGCAAAAAAGGTTTGCCGTATGATTTCCATCAAGAACGTCAACAAGTGGTACGGGGACTTCCAGGTACTGACCGATTGCAGCACCGAGGTCAGCAAGGGTGAAGTGGTGGTTGTATGCGGGCCGTCCGGCTCCGGCAAATCGACCCTGATCAAATGCGTCAATGCGCTGGAACCGTTCCAGAAAGGCGACATCGTCGTCGATGGCACATCGATCTCCGAGCCGAAGACCAATCTGCCGAAACTGCGCTCGCGGGTCGGCATGGTGTTTCAGCATTTCGAACTGTTTCCGCACTTGAGCATCGTCGAAAACCTGACCATCGCGCAGATCAAGGTCCTGGGCCGCAGCAAGGCCGAAGCCACCGAAAAAGGCCTCAAGCTGCTCGACCGCGTCGGTCTGTCCGAGCATGCTCACAAGCACCCGGGTCAGCTTTCCGGTGGTCAGCAACAGCGCGTTGCCATTGCCCGAGCGCTGGCAATGGACCCGGTGGTCATGCTGTTCGACGAACCGACCTCTGCGCTGGACCCGGAAATGGTCAATGAAGTGCTCGACGTGATGGTGCAACTGGCTCACGAAGGCATGACCATGATGTGCGTGACCCACGAGATGGGTTTCGCTCGCAAGGTCGCCAACCGAGTAATCTTCATGGACAAGGGGCAGATCGTCGAAGATTGCGCGAAAGAAGAGTTTTTCGGTGACGTTAGTGCCCGCTCCGAACGCGCTCAGCAGTTCCTCGCCAAGATTCTCCAGCACTAAGCACCCCTTCACAGCTGCCTGACCCTCTCAGGCAGCTGTTCGGTCCAGGACGACTGTGATGAAATGCGACCCCACTCTTTATCGCGCCGCGCCGCCATCACTCGCCGTGAAACCCCGTCTGATTCGCCAACTGTTTCTGCCACCATTGATCCTCATGCTGATGATCGGGCTGGGCTATGTCGCCTATCTGGTCAGCGAGCACAATGGCATCAAGACGCTGCGCGAAAGCGGCGAACGCCAGCTTGAGCTGCACGCCCGGACGGTCGAGAGCGAGATCAGCAAGTACACCTACCTGCCCAGCGTGCTGGAGCTTGAATCCAGCGTATCGCAATTGCTGACCGACCCCAGCCCGGAGGCGCAGCAGCAGGTCAACCTATACCTCGAAGGGATGAACCGGCGCAGCCGCAGCCGTGCTATCTATGTGCTGGACACCACTGGTCGCGTGCTGGCGACCAGCAACTGGCGCGACGCCGACAGTTATCAGGGTGAAGACCTGTCGTTCCGCGCCTATTTCAAGGATGCGGTGCGCGGTCTGCCGGGGCGTTTTTACGGGATCGGCACCACCACCGGCGAGTCGGGCTATTACCTGGCTCACGGGCTGGAGGAAAAAGGCCGAATCATTGGCGTTGCGGTCATCAAGGTACGCCTTGAAGCACTCGAAGAGCGCTGGCAGCGGGCGCGCCTTGAAGCCTTTGTCAGCGACGAGAACGGCATTATCATTCTCTCCAGTGACCCGGCACGACGCCTGAAGTCGGTGCGCCCGCTCACGCCGGACGTCAAGGAGCGCCTGGCGCGCAGCCTGCAATACTACTGGTGGCCACTCAATGAACTGGTACCGCTTGAACGGGAAGTCCTGTCGGAAGGTGTCGAGAAACTTGTTTTCCCGGCCAACGTCAGTGTCGATCGGGAGCACAAGCAGGTCAGTTATCTGGCACAGACCCGCGCGTTGAGCGACACCTCCTGGCACCTGACACTGCTGACCCCGCTGGAAGACCTGCGCCGCGAGGCTGCAAACCAGGGCATGCTGGTGGCGGTGGCCTGCGCACTGGTGACCTTTCTGCTGATCGCCTGGAATGAACGGCGCAAAGTGATCTCGACCCGGCTGGCCGCCAGAGAAGCGCTGCAGGCCGCCAACGATGAGCTGGAACGCAAGATTACCGAGCGCACCGAGCACTTGCGCGCCAGCAACGAACGGCTCAAGGCGCAGATTCGCGAGCGACGGCAGGCGGAAGAAACCCTGCGCACCGCTCAGGACGAGCTGGTACAGGCCGGTAAACTGGCCGCCATCGGGCAGATGTCGACCAGCATTGCTCATGAACTGAATCAGCCACTGGCGGCCCTGCGCACCCTGTCCGGCAACACTGTGCGGTTCCTGGAACGTGGCGCGCTGGACACTGCGAGTGCCAACCTGCGCACCATCAATGATCTGGTTGACCGCATGGGCCGCATCACCGCCAGCCTGCGCGCGTTTGCCCGGCGCGGCGATGATCAGGGCCAGGCGCAATTGAGCAAGGCAGTGGACGCTGCGTTGCAATTGCTCGGTGTGCGCCTCGAGCAGTCCGGCCTGACGCTGCACCGCGATTTTGTCGAGGCCACCCTGACCATTGATCAGACCCGGCTTGAACAGATTCTGGTCAACCTGATCGGCAATGCACTGGACGCCATGTTCACCCAGCCGCAGCCGGAGCTGTGGCTTGAAGGGTCAGTCGTCGACGGTCGCTACCGCTTGCAGGTACGCGACAACGGTCACGGCGTCGATGCCGAAGCACGCAAGCACCTGTTCGAACCGTTCTTCACCACCAAACCGGGCGAGCAAGGCCTGGGACTGGGCCTGACCCTGTCAGCGAGCCTTGCCGCCGCAGCCGGGGGCAACCTGAGCGCGGAGCATCCGGGCGACGGCGGCACTACCTTTGTCCTGAGCCTGCCGTTTATTGCGCATGCCCCGACCGATCCTCGCTCGGGCGCCCCTCGCCCGGGTGGGCCGACATGAGATGAAAGCCATGAGCATCAGCAGCGAACTCACTGTCCTGATCGTCGAAGACGACCCGCACGTTTTACTGGGCTGCCAGCAGGCGCTGGCGCTGGAAGACATTGCCAGCGAAGGCGTATCAAACGCCGAGGATGCCCTCAAGCGCATCGGTGACAATTTCGCTGGCATCGTCATCAGCGACATTCGCTTGCCAGGCATCGACGGGCTGGAGCTGCTGAGCCGTCTCAAGGCACGCGACAGCAGCCTGCCGGTGGTGCTGATTACCGGGCACGGCGACATCACCATGGCCGTCAACGCGATGCGCGACGGCGCCTACGACTTCATGGAAAAACCCTTCTCTCCCGAGCGACTGGTCGAGGTCACGCGGCGCGCCCTGGAGCAACGCGGGCTGGCGCGGGAGGTCTGGTCACTGCGCAAGCAACTGGCCGAGCGCGACTCGCTGGAAGGCCGGATCATCGGTCGCTCGCCCGTCATGCAAAACCTGCGCGCACTGATTGCCAACGTCGCCGACACGTCAGCCAACGTGCTGATTGAAGGCGAAACCGGCACCGGCAAGGAACTGGTGGCGCGCTGCCTGCATGATTTCAGTCGGCGCAAGGGCAGCCAGTTCGTGGCCCTCAACTGTGGCGGGCTGGCGGAAAGCCTGTTCGAATCGGAAATCTTCGGTCACGAAGCCAACGCGTTCACCGGCGCAGGCAAGCGGCGCATCGGCAAGATCGAGCACGCCCACGAGGGCACGCTGTTTCTCGACGAAGTGGAAAGCATGCCGATCAATCTGCAGATCAAGTTGTTGCGCGTGCTGCAGGAGCGAACCCTTGAGCGGCTGGGTTCGAACCAGAGCGTTGCGGTAGATTGCCGGGTAATTGCGGCGACCAAGTCTGATCTCAATGCACTGGGCAAGACCAATCAGTTCCGTAGCGACCTGTATTACCGCCTCAACGTGGTCACGCTGGAATTGCCTCCGCTGCGCGAGCGTCGCGAAGACATTCTGCAATTGTTCGAGCATTTTCTGCAGTTGTCGTCATTGCGCTTCGACCGCGAACCGCCGGCGCTGGATCGGCAGACCAGCTCAAGCCTGATAAGCCACGACTGGCCGGGTAACGTGCGCGAACTGCGCAACGTTGCAGAGCGCTTTGCGCTGGGTCTGCCGGCGTTCAAGCAGGCAGGCACGGTCAGTGAAAGCCAGAGCCTGGGGTTTGCCGAAGCGGTTGAAGCCTTTGAACGATCACTGCTCAGCGAAGCCCTGCAACGCAGCGGCGGCAACCTCAGCCAGGCCAGTCAGGAACTAGGCATGGCCAAGACCACACTGTTTGACAAGGTCAAGAAATACGGGCTTTGAAGCCCCGTGCTCAGTTCTGAACACGCAGCGCGGTGTAAACCTGTGACGCTCCGCGTCACGCAGCGGTTTTGCGGTGTCAGTGATGTTTTTTTACGGCTCTGGGCACCTTTTCGCCCCTCGGCGACCTACTTTGAGGGACCAAAGTAGGCAAAGTCCCAGCTCCGTTTCCGGCCCGACTTCGTCGGGTTCCTTCGCC
>NZ_ATDK01000238.1 GCF_000444135.1 Pseudomonas avellanae BPIC 631 | reverse complement strand
GCACATGCGCGATTAATCGATCGATTTTTCAACAAATAGCGGCTTATTTTAGGAAAAGTCCGGCTATCGGCCACGGCGCGGTGAGTTGATCGGAGGATCCCTAAGTAATGCTATACAAGAGCAAAAGTAAACCTAATTACGTCCGAAAACCTTGTAGGAAATTTCCGCTCTAACCAATAGCCGCTTCGGGCTTATATTTAATTCAGCCTTGAACACCGAACACATCCCCCCTTCAAACCGCAATCGAAGGCAACGGCCTGCCCGCCAGCAAAACCCCGCTCAACGCCTGTTCACTCGCCAGCCAGTCCATGAACTGCTGAACAATCTGCACCCGCCGTTTGCGCTGGGGTAAAACCACGTAATAGCCGTGTCCGGAAATGGCTGCGCCGGCGATGGGGCGGCAGAGCAGGCCTTGGTCGAGGAGGTCGTCGACCAGGTGTCTCCAGCCGATGGCGATGCCTTGTCCGCCTATGGCGGCCTGGATGAGCAAGGTGTAGTTGTCGAAGCGCAACTGGCCGGGGGCAGGGGCCTGGGGGATGTCGAGGGCGCGGAATACGCCAGCCCAGTCGAACCAGTTGTTGATGCTGTCGCCACGCAGGTGCAGCAGCGGGAAGTCTCGCAGGGCGTCGTTGGGCAGTGGTGTCTGGCGGTTGGCAATCAGCAGCGGGCTGCACACCGGGAAGACTTCTTCACTGAACAGCCAGCGGCTTTCGCCCTGTTTGAAGCGCCCGTCACCAAACAGCACGGCGACGTCGATATCGGCGCGCAGCATGCTGTGGGTACGCTCGCTGGTCACCAGGCTGACGTCCACGTCGGGGTTGACCTTGTGGAAGCGGTGCAGGCGTGGCATCAGCCAGTAGGCGGCAAAGGCAAAGTCGGTGGCGACTTGAAGCACTTCGTGTTGATGCTGTTCGGTGATAGCGATCAGCCCGCTGTCGATGGACTGCAAGCCCGCCTGCACATGGCTGAACAGTATTTCACCGGCTTCGGTGAGCTCGATGCCGCGATAGATGCGGTCAAACAGGCGGGTGGCCAGTTGTTCTTCAAGGCGCTTGATCCGCTGGCTGACGGCAGGCTGAGTAGTGCCCAGTTCGATGGCCGCTGCAGTAAAGCTGCGCAGGCGGGCCGCGACTTCAAAAGCACGCAGCAGGTCGAGGGACATGTCGCCAAAAGCTTCAAACATAAGCGGTGCTTATCCTAGGTATTGCTACGCATGGGCTTTACCATCAAACACGAGGACTTCATCCTAATGCCCAGCACTTTCGCATAAATTTTCACAATGGGATGCAGCGATTACATGAAGCGCAAAAATATTCTGTTCATCATGGCCGATCAAATGGCCGCGCCAATGTTGCCGTTCTACGCCCCGTCTCCCATCCTGATGCCCAACCTGAGCCGCCTTGCTGCCGACGGCGTGGTGTTCGACTCGGCGTATTGCAACAGCCCGCTGTGTGCGCCCTCGCGCTTTACTCTGGTGAGCGGTCAACTGCCGAGCAGGATCGGCGCGTACGACAACGCGGCTGACTTCCCGGCAGACGTTCCGACCTACGCCCACTACCTGCGTGCGCTGGGCTACAAGACCGCGCTGTCGGGCAAGATGCATTTCTGCGGGCCGGATCAGTTGCACGGTTACGAAGAGCGCCTGACCAGTGACATCTACCCGGCCGACTACGGCTGGTCGGTCAATTGGGACGAGCCGGACGTGCGCCCGAGTTGGTATCACAACATGTCATCGGTGTTGCAGGCCGGCCCGTGCGTGCGCACCAATCAGCTGGATTTCGATGAAGAGGTGCTGTTCAAGGCTCAGCAGTATCTTTATGACCATGTGCGTCAGGACGGTGATGCGCCGTTCTGCCTGACCGTTTCCATGACTCACCCTCACGACCCGTACACCATTCCGCGTCCGTTCTGGGACCTGTACAGCGACGACGAAATCCCGATGCCAACGCCGCACGCCAATCAGGCCGCGCTGGACCCGCACTCACAACGGCTGCTCAAGGTCTATGACCTGTGGGACAAGCCGATGCCGACCCATAAAATTCGTGATGCGCGCCGCGCCTACTTCGGCGCGTGCAGCTACATCGACCTGAACGTCGGCAAGCTGATGCAGACGCTGGATGAAGTCGGGCTGGCGGACGACACCATCGTGGTGTTCTCCGGCGATCATGGCGACATGCTCGGCGAGAAGGGCCTCTGGTACAAAATGCACTGGTTCGAAATGGCCGCCCGCGTGCCGCTGGTGGTGTACGCGCCGGGGCAGTTCAAGCCGGGGCGGGTCAGTGCGTCGGTGTCAACGGCCGACCTATTGCCGACCTTTGTCGAAATGGCCAAGGGCACACTGGACGCCGGTTTGCCGCTGGACGGGCGCTCGCTGATGCCGCACCTGAAACGCAAGGGCGGGCACGATGAGGTGTTTGGCGAATACATGGCCGAAGGCACGACCAGCCCGCTGATGATGATCCGTCGCGGCGCGTACAAGTTCATCTATTCGGAACAGGACCCGTGCCTGTTGTTCGATGTGCAGAAAGACCCTAAAGAGCTTAAAGACCTGAGCCAGTCGCCAGCCCATGAAAAGCTGTTCAATGACTTTCTGGCCGAAGCTCGGGCCAAGTGGGACATCCCGGCGATACACCAACAGGTGCTCGCCAGCCAGCGCAGAAGGCGCTTTGTCGCCAAATCGCTGGCAACCGGCAAGCTGAAGAGTTGGGATCACCAGCCACTGGTCGACGCCAGTCAGCAGTACATGCGCAACCATATTGATCTTGACGATCTGGAGCGCAAGGCACGTTATCCGCAACCTTGACCCTGCCCACACCAAAAAAATCAAAAGGGGTACATCGATGAAAAAGTTATCCACAACCGTTGCGGTCGCGGTCATGACGTTTGGCAGCTTTGCCGCGCAGGCAGAGGACGCTAGTTGCAGCACCGTGAAGATGGCCGATCCGGGCTGGAGTGACATTGGGGCGACCAACGCCATTACCGGCGTGGTGCTTGAAGGGCTGGGCTACAAGGCCAAGGTCGACACCCTGGCCGTGCCGATTGCCTATGGCGGTTTGAAGGATGGCAAGCTGGATGTGTTTCTGGGTAACTGGATGCCGGCGCAGCAGGGCTTTTACGACAAGTTTGTGGCCACCGGCGACGTGACGCAGCTGGCCAGGAACCTTGAAGGCACCGAGTTCACGTTGGCCGTGCCGGACTACGTCTGGGACGCCGGCGTGCATGATTTTGCCGACCTGAGCAAATTCGCTGAAAAATTCGACAAGAAGATCTACGGCATCGGCTCCGGCGCACCGGCCAACCTGTCGTTGCAGGAGATCATCAAGAAGAACGAGTTTGATCTGGGCCAGTGGAAACTGGTGGAGTCCAGTGAGCAAGCCATGCTCGCCGAGGTCAATCGCAATGTGAAGAAGAAGGCATTTGTAGTCTTCCTCGGCTGGACACCGCACCCGATGAACGTGCAAATCAAAGGCATGCACTACCTCAAGGGCGGCGAGAAATACTTTGGCGACACCGGTTCGGTCTTTACCCTGACGCGCAAGGGTTATGCGCAAGCCTGCCCGAATGTCGGCAAGCTGCTGACCAACCTGAGCTTCACTCTGGACATGGAAAACAGCATCATGGCCGAGGTGACCAACAAGAAGGTCAGCAATAGCGCAGCCGCCAAAGCCTGGATAAAGGCCAACCCTGCGGTACTGGACAAGTGGCTTGAGGGCGTGAAGACGATTGATGGCAAGGATGGACTGGCGTTGGTGAAGGCGGGGTTGTAAGTGTACGACCCTAAAACGCAGTGCGCCTCGGATCTGTGACGCGGAGCGTCATGAGCGGCATCCCCACGCGGGGTGCTCATCGTCACATAAGTCCTGATAAGCCCGGAAAGTGGGGCTGAAACCGAAGCGTCAGCCGGAATACAGATCTCTGTGGGAGTGAGCTTGCTCACGAAGACGTTGGTCCAAACACCCTAGTGATGGGGGCTGTACCGGCCTTTTCGCGAGCAAGCTCGCTCCCACGATACTTGTGATAGTTCTGGACGCTCTGCGTCCTCTACGTTCAATTCACCCGAGGGACCGATGCGCTGGCTCAATCGCCATAAATTCCTGCCGTTTCTGGCCTGGCTGCCACAGCAGAGCCGCGCCAGTGTGGGCCGGGATGCGCTGGTGGGTTTGAGCGGTGCGATTCTGGCGCTGCCGCAATCAATCGCTTACGCGCTGATCGCCGGGCTGCCTCCCGAGTACGGTCTGTACGCCGCCATTGTTCCGGTTCTTATCGCCTGCCTGTGGGGCTCGTCCTGGCACTTGATCTGCGGGCCGACGGCGGCTATTTCCATCGTGCTGTATGCCAGTGTCAGTCCGCTCGCCGTGCCGGCCAGTCAGGATTACATCATGTTGATCCTGCTACTGACCTTTATTGCCGGTGTATTCCAGCTCTTGCTGGGGATGATGCGCTTCGGCGCGCTGGTGAATTTCGTTTCGCACTCGGTGGTGCTCGGTTTCACACTGGGCGCAGCCGTCGTTATTGCGCTCGGGCAGATGCCCAATTTGCTGGGGATCGATCTGCCAAGCCAGACCACCGCACTCAAAAGCCTGAGCGCCGTGCTTGAACACCGCGGCGAACTCGATAGGCCTTCGTTGATGCTGGGCCTGTTGACCCTTGCGCTGGGCATCGGCCTCAAGTCATGGGTGCCGCGCTGGCCGACGCTGCTGATCGCGCTGGTATCGAGCAGCCTGCTGGTCTGGCTCTGGCCAGCGATGTTCGGGCATGTGCGAGTGGTTAGCGCCTTCGTCGGGCATTTGCCGCCTTTCAGCCAGCTGCCGCTGGACCTTGAGCTGATCCTCAAGCTGCTGCCGACGGCAGTGGCGGTGGGCATGCTCGGGCTGGTCAACAGCCTGTCGATTGCCCGCTCTCTGTCGGCACGCTCGCAACAGATGCTCAACGCCAATCAGGAAGTCCGTGCGCAAGGGCTGTCGAACATGGTCGGCTCGCTGTTTTCCGGCTACCTGTCAGCGGGCTCGTTCACCCGTGCAGCGCTGAGTTATGAGGCGGGTGCCCGTTCGCCGTTGGCCGGGGTGTTTTCGGCGCTGTGGGTGGCACTGTTCGCGGTCGCCGGCGCTGCGTTGATTTCGCACATTCCGATCCCGGCCATGGCGGCCTCGATCCTGCTGATCTGCTGGGGGCTGGTGGACCGTCGTGGCATTCGCGCACTGTTCCGCGTCAGCCGCGCCGAGTTTTTCGTGATGGCGCTGACCTGCCTGGCCACGCTGTTGCTGGAGCTACAAACTGCGATTTATGCCGGTGTGCTGGCTTCGCTGTTTTTCTACCTCAAACGCACCTCACAGCCCCGCGTGCAGCAATGGCGCGAGGGTGATGAGGATGTGTTGCGGGTCGGTGGATCGATCTTTTTCGGTGCCAGCCATTACCTGCAAACCCGCCTGCAACGCACCGAAGGGCCGCGTGTGGTGATCGATGCGCAGCAGATCAACTTCATCGATTACTCAGGCGTGGAAATGCTTCATCAGGAAGCAAGGCGCCTGGCTCAGCAGGGGCGAGTGCTGGTTCTGCGCAATGCAAGGCCCCAGGTGATCGAGGAATTGCACAAGCTGGAAGGGCCGGAGCGGTGCCCGATTGTGTTTGAGGATTGAGTTGTAACTCATCGTCGCGACGCTCTGCGTTTTACAAAGGTCCCGATAAGCCCGTAGATTTGGCTTCTGCCCGGAGGGCGTGGGAGCGAACTTGTTCGCGAAAGCTTTATTTCGGGTGGTACATCTTTAGCGGATGTTCCGGCCCATTCGCGAACAAGTTCGCTCCCACGGCCTTCGGCCAGAATCAAAAGCGGACTTGTGTACAACGCGGAGCATTGGCACGATAGTCTCTCAGTCAACCCGCCGCCAGCAACCTGCGCAACTCAGCCAGTACCGGAGCCGAATCCGGGCGCACGCCGCGCCATAGCAGGAAGGCTTCTGCCGCCTGCTCGACCAGCATCCCCAAGCCATCAACCGACTGCGCCGCACCCTGTTCAGTGGCCCAGCGGCAGAAGGCGGTGGGTTCTTTGCTGTACATCATGTCGTAGCAAAAGGTCGCACCGCGCTGGATCAGGCTCGGGGAAATAGGCGGCAACTCCCCGGCCAGGCTGGCGGAGGTAGCGTTGATGATCAAATCCACCGGTTCTTCAAGCCAGTCGAAGCTGCTGGCAAACACAGGGCCGAGATCGGCAAATTCCTGAGCCAGCCGTTCGGCTTTTTCGACGGTTCGATTGGCGATCACCAGTACGGCGGGCTGTTCAGCAAGCAGCGGTTCCAGCGCGCCACGCACCGCACCACCCGCGCCCAGCAACAACACGCGTTGACCGCGCAGGCTGCGTGCGCAATTGACCGTCAGGTCGCGCACCAGCCCGGCACCGTCGGTGTTGTCACCCAGCAGCGTCCCGTCATCGAGCTTGCTCAGGGTGTTGACGGCCCCCGCACGCTGCCCGCGCTCGGTCAGACTGTCGGCCAGGCGAAACGCCTCCTCCTTGAACGGCACCGTCACGTTGGCACCACGGCCGGTCTGGAAAAACGCCTGGGCAAACGCCGTGAAATCATCCAGCGGTGCCAGCGCGGTCTGGTAATCCAGCGCCTGCCCGGTTTGCTCGGCGAACAGGCGATGAATCAGCGGCGACTTGCTGTGACCAATGGGGTTACCGAAGACGACATACTGGTCCATCAGTTATCCGCCAGCCAGTCGCGATCAGTCAGGAAGTAATCAGTCAGGCGCGCCTCTTCGCTGCCCGGCGCAGCTTTCCAGTCATAGCCCCAGCGCACTTGCGGCGGCAGCGACATGAGGATCGACTCGGTACGACCACCCGATTGCAGACCAAACAGCGTGCCGCGGTCGTACACCAGGTTGAACTCGACGTAGCGCCCACGGCGGAATTCCTGAAACTCGCGCTGCTGCACGGTATAGGCCGCAGCCTTGCGACGGCGCACGATCGGCAGGTAGGCATTGATGAATGCATCGCCGATGGCGCGAATGAACGCGAAGCTGGTGTCGAAATCCCACTGGTTCACGTCATCGAAAAACAGACCGCCGATGCCGCGCGGCTCGTCGCGGTGCTTGAGGTGGAAGTAGCTGTCGCACCACGCCTTGTAGCGCGGGTAAACATCATCGCCGAAGGGCGCGCACGCCCGTTCTGCGACCCGGTGCCAGTGCACGCAGTCTTCTTCAACGCCATAGTAAGGCGTCAGGTCGAAACCACCGCCGAACCACCACACCGGCTCTTCGCCTTCTTTTTCAGCGATGAAAAACCGCACGTTGGCGTGAGACGTCGGCACATGCGGGCTGTGCGGATGGATCACCAGCGACACGCCCAGCGCCTCGAAACCACGCCCGGCCAGCTCAGGCCGATGCGCACTGGCTGACGGCGGCAGTTTGCTGCCGAACACATGGGAAAAGTTGACGCCGCCTTTCTCGATGACCGCGCCATTCTCGACCACCCGCGTGCGACCACCGCCGCCCGCCGGACGTGTCCAGGCATCTTCCACGAAGTGTGCGTTGCCATCTTCCTGCTCGAGCGCGGTGCAGATACGGTCTTGCAGGTCGAGCAGGTAGGCTTTTACGGCCTCGGTACGGGTACTCATGAAGATCCCTTACGGTTGACGTCAAACGGCTGAGCCCCTAAGCACAAGAGGCGCAGGCAAACTGGCGCGTAGCATACCATCGGCAGAGCGTACTGGCAGTTGACGAAGGTCGGGCGAAGGCGTTCGATGGGGGCTTTGGCATTTCGAATTATCTGAAAGCCTGCTCTGTGAGCCGACAGTCCAGACTTGAACGAGGAGAACCCGAGTTGGAGGACCTTTATAAGATCGAGGCCTTGGCAGTCGAAGAAATGGCCTCAGGCAACTCATGCCTCAATCTTTCAGCGGAAGTCGATTGGGAGGGGTTTCCCCGATATGCCGAGATTATCCTCGGCCGGCTGGGAGGCACCGTTACTTCGAAGTCCGACGCTGTGGATGTGCGTGTCTGGGACGTGCAGATAAAAGGCGAAGCCTTTTTCCTGGCCTGTGAGGGCTTTCCATCGATGGTGAGCCTGGAATCAAAAAGCGCAAAGGGTGATGCGCTGATCGAAGACTTCCTGTCTGTCCTTTCTCAAAGCTCCCAAAGCTGAACGCCACGCCGTGCTTTCGTTTTAACGGCAGCGCAGCGTGCTACTTTTGTTTGTCTGACGCATAAGATATTGGGTCACCATCACGGAGAGAGCACATGGCAAAGCGTATCCAGTTCAGCACTGTCGGAGGACCCGAGGTTCTTGAATATGTCGATTTCGAGCCAGAGGCTCCGGGGCCGCAGGCGGTGGTTGTGCGCAACAAGGCTATCGGCCTGAATTTCATCGATACCTATTACCGCAGCGGGTTGTATCCCGCGCCGTCCTTGCCATCCGGTCTCGGCGCCGAAGGGGCGGGTGTGGTCGAGGCGGTGGGCGCTGAGGTGACGCGCTTCAAGGTGGGCGACCGGGTTGCCTATGGCACCGGGCCGTTGGGCGCGTACAGCGAGGTGCATGTGCTGCCTGAGGCGAATCTGGTCAAGCTGGCGGACTCGGTCAGTTTCGAGCAGGCCGCGGCGCTGATGCTCAAGGGCCTGACCGTGCAATACCTGCTGCGCCAGACCTATCAGGTGAAGCCGGGCGAGATCATTCTGTTTCATGCCGCCGCAGGCGGTGTCGGCTCGCTGGCCTGCCAATGGGCCAAGGCACTGGGTGCCAAGCTGATCGGTACGGTCAGTTCGCCGGAGAAAGCCGCGCACGCCAAGGCACTCGGCGCCTGGGAAACCATCGACTACAGCCATGAAGACGTCGCCAAGCGTGTGCTGGAGCTGACCGATGGCAAGAAATGCCCGGTGGTCTACGACGGCGTGGGGCAGGACACCTGGCTGACCTCGCTCGACAGCGTGGCACCGCGTGGGCTGGTGGTGAGTTTCGGCAATGCATCGGGGCCGGTGTCAGGCGTGAACCTGGGCATTCTGGCGCAGAAGGGTTCGGTGTATGTCACCCGCCCGACATTGGGCAGCTACGCCAACAACGCGCAAAACCTGCAAACGATGGCCGATGAGCTGTTCGACATGCTCGCCAGCGGCAAGCTCAAGGTCGATGGCATTCAGCAGTACGCCCTCAAGGACGCCGCCCAGGCGCAGATCGAGCTCTCGGCGCGGCGCACCACCGGCTCGACCATTCTGATTCCCTAAGCCTGAGCGAGCGTCAGCCGGCGCGCATCACCTGCCCGGTGGCGATATCACGTATCACGCTGGGGTTTCGGCGGCCGCCCAGGCTGCCGCCGAGCACGCCGTCGATCTGACCACGGAAGTACTGTTCAACCCGCAGTCGTGAACGCGCGGCCGGGCGACCTGCCGGGTTGGCCGATGTGGAGATCAGCGGGCCGACCAGCGCGCACAGTTCGCGTACGGTCGGGTGATCGGTGACACGCAGTGCCACGGTTTCGTGAATGCCGGTGATCCACTCGGGCAACAGGTTTTGGTGCGGCACCAGCCAGGTATTGGGCCCCGGCCAGGTGCTGGCCATGCGGTCGAGCCACAACTCGGGGAAGTCCTCGAACAGAAAGTCGAACTGGCGAATGTTGTCCGCAATCAGGATCAGGCCTTTTTCCACCGGCCGCGATTTGATCGCCAGCAGGCGATAGACCGCCTCTTCATCCCATGGATCGCACCCCAGCCCCCAGACTGCTTCGGTCGGGTAGGCAATCACCGCACCGGCTCGAATATTCTGAGCGGCTTGTTGCACACGCCAACTGCTGACCATTGTCTGTTTCTCCGATAAATCCTGGCGGCAGTTTAACCTCAGGGCGCGCTGGCGAAACATCGTCCTGCTTCACAGCTTATGCGTCCGTCCAGTTCCAGCTCGGTCAGGCCAGCCAATACTTTCGGCAATGGCCAGCCGCTGGAGACCGACAGCCCCTCGCTGGTGTGCGGCGCGGCGTGCAGCAAGGCCAATAGTGGATGGTCGCAGGGGGCAGGTTCGGTATTTGAAGAGTCGGCGCCGGGTGCAATGCGCTTCCAGTGCTGCAAGCCTTCCAGAATGTGGTCGACGGTCTCGACCAGCGTCGCGCCGTCCCTTATCAACTGGTGACACCCTTTGGCGCCCGGATGGTGGATAGAGCCGGGTATCGCATACACCTCTCGCCCTTGCTCGGCGGCCAGGCGTGCGGTAATCAACGAGCCGCTGGCAACGCTGGCCTCGACCACCAGCACGCCGAGCGACAGGCCGCTGATGATCCGGTTGCGCCGCGGGAAGTTGCTGGGCTGCGGTCCGGCGTCCAGCGGGAACTCGGAAATCACCGCGCCGCCCTGTGCTGCCATCTGTGCGGCGAGAGCGCGATGCTGCTGTGGATAAAGTTTTTCAAGCCCGGTGCCGAGCACGCCGATTGTAAGCCCACCGACATCCAATGCGCCCTGATGCGCAGCGCCGTCGATGCCCCGCGCCAGACCACTGGTGATCACAAAACCGGCACCGGCCAGGCTGCGTGCAAATCACAAAACCGGCACCGGCCAGGCTGCGTGCAAATGCCTTGGCGGTGTCCAGCCCGGGCCTGGAGGCGCGACGGCTACCGACCATTCCCAACTGCGGGCGCTCAAGAATGGAAGGGTCGCCGGCGATGAAGATCAGCGGCGGCGGATCGGCGATCTGCGCCAGCAGCGCGGGGTAGCAAGGGTCGTCCCACATCAGTAAATGCTGGCCCGGACGCTCTAGCCAGGCCAGCGCAGCACTGGCGCCATCACGCACCAAAGGGTCACGCCGAGCCTCTGCGCAAGTACCGGGCAGGCCCAGCGCACGCCATGCGCTGGCCGGTGCACTGAGTGCCGAAGAGGCAGAGCCGAAGGCTTCCATCAGCCTGGAAAAGCGTTTCGGCCCCACCTCGGGCAAGCGATGCACACGCAGACGCGCTTCCAGTTCGGCAGGCGAGGAGCGTTCTTTTTCGAACAGTGGCATGAGATCGTCCCTGATCCATTGCGCACCCGGAGCGGTGCGCAAACCTGTGGATAACTCTGTTGACAACAATTTGATAAGTGACTGGCGGGTAACACAAATCCGTATCAGAACCGAGACAGGGCGCTACGGATTTCGAACCTTGTCCATAATGGCCAAAGATCGATTCGCTTGCAGGACCAAGGCGTAACTAAGCTTGTCGTAAGTGCGGAAAACCATCAGCAGGCCAGCCCGTTCGTCGGGGATTTTTACCTGTTCGCCGGTGATTCGGTCGCGTACCGTTTCGCTGGTTTTATAGATCGCCAGCACGTTGCCTTCGGTCAGACCGTCACGTTTGCCTTTGTTGAGGGTGACCACATCCATGACGGCGACCTGGGTTACACCGCGCGGCACATCCAGAATCAAACCTTCTATGGGGGTCTGCGGAGCGCTGGGCAGAAAGGTCGAGTTGATCGAGCGTTCTTCGCTGGCGAACAGCCGGTCGCCCAGACGCACTTCCTGCGTGGAACGCTGCAGGCTCAGGGTCGAGACATCGCCCTCGGTGGCAACCACTTCAGCACTGCCGATGTCATCGGCGTTGATACCCAGCACTTCCTTGGTCTGCGCATCGGTGTAGATCTTGCCCTGGCGGAAGATGCCATAGACGGTGTGCGCCGGGTCCAGTTTGCCGCGGGCATAGGCCCTGTCGCCACTGCCGCTGAGCACCCGCTCGGCATTGCCGGCAACGATATAGGGCGCCTTGTCGAACTGCTCGGCATTGTCGACGATCCGGTTGCTGATCAAAAAGGCGTTGATCGCACCCAGCGGGATACTTGGAATGGCCTGAACCATCGGTGTGCTGCGCACACGCGGTGACAATTTGATGGTGCCGCGCGACTCGCCACGATTGAGCGTCACACGTGGCTGCCCGTCCACCCAGGTCAGTGCCAGGGTGTCACCGGGGTAGATAAGATCAGGGTCGTGGACCTGCGGATTGGCCCGCCAGATCTCGCGCCACTTCCACGGTTCACGCAAAAACTTGCCGGAAATGTCCCAGAGTGTGTCTCCGGCAACAACGGTGTAGCTCTGCGGATAGCCTTCCCTGAGTTGCACTTGCGCCTGGGCAAGACCGCTGGCGGTCAACAGCAGCAGGGCGAGTAGTGATTTCCTCATGCGGTGAATCCCTTTATCATGTTGCCTCACGCGAACCCTAGAGTCCTGTCCTGGGCTGCCAGCCTTGAACTCCCGAGCCCGGCACCCGACACTGACTTTACCTTAACAGTGCAGCTCTTACGTATATGGCCATTCTAAACATCCTCGAATTTCCCGATTCGCGCCTGCGCACCCTCGCCAAACCTGTAGCGATGGTAGACGAAGGCATTCGCCAGTTGGTCGACGACATGTTTGAAACCATGTACGAAGCGCCCGGCATCGGCCTGGCTGCCACGCAGGTCAACGTCCACAAGCGCGTGGTGGTCATGGACCTGAGCGAAGACCGCAGCGAGCCGATGGTCTTCATCAACCCAGAAATCGAAAAACTGACCGATGAAATGGATCAGTATCAGGAAGGCTGCCTGTCGGTGCCGGGTTTCTACGAGAACGTCGACCGCCCGCAAAAAGTCCGCGTCAAGGCGCTGGACCGCGACGGCAAGCCTTACGAACTGGTTGCCGAAGGCCTGCTGGCCATCTGCATCCAGCATGAGTGTGATCACCTGAACGGCAAGCTGTTCGTCGATTACCTCTCCAACCTCAAGCGTGACCGGATCAAGAAAAAGCTCGAAAAACAGCACAAGCTGAATGCCTGATCCGTCGTCCCTCCAAAAGGCCTGCACAAGGCCTTTTTGTTTTTCCAGAACGAGAAGCTTATGACCGAGCCACTGCGCATCGTCTTCGCCGGCACCCCGGAATTTGCCGCCGAACACCTCAAGGCCCTGCTCGACAGCCCTCACCAGATCGTTGCCGTGTACACCCAGCCTGATCGCCCGGCTGGCCGTGGGCAAAAACTGATGCCCAGCCCGGTCAAGCAACTGGCGCTGCAACATGACATCCCGGTCATGCAGCCACCCACGCTGCGCGCCCCTGAGGCGCAGGCCGAACTGGCCGCGCTCAAGCCTGATTTGATGGTTGTCGTCGCTTACGGCCTGATCCTGCCGCAAGTGGTGCTGGATATTCCGCGTCTGGGTTGCATCAACAGTCACGCCTCGCTGCTGCCGCGCTGGCGCGGTGCTGCGCCGATTCAACGTGCAGTGCAGGCCGGTGATGCCGAGAGCGGTGTGACCGTGATGCGCATGGAAGCAGGTCTGGACACCGGACCGATGCTGCTCAAGGCCGTCACGCCGATTACCGCGCAGGACACCGGCGGCACGTTGCACGATCGTCTGGCCGAGCTCGGTCCGCCTGCTGTGTTGCAAGCCATTGCTGGCTTGGCGGAGGGTTCGCTGATCGGCGAGGTTCAGGACGACAGCCTGGCCAATTACGCGCACAAATTGAACAAGGATGAGGCGCGCATCGACTGGACACGTCCGGCCGATGAGCTGGAGCGCCTGGTGCGTGCCTTCAATCCGTGGCCGATCTGCCACAGCACGCTGAACGAAGAAGCCTTGAAAGTGCTGGCGGCTGATCTGGCAGAAGGGCAGGGCACACCGGGGACCATTCTCAGCGCCAGCAAGGACGGCCTGATCGTCGCCTGCGGCCAGAACGCCCTGCGCCTGACTCGCTTGCAACTGCCGGGCGGCAAGCCGTTGAATTTCACTGACCTGTTCAACAGCCGCCGCGAGAAATTCGCCATCGGCATGGTACTGGGCCAATGAACCCGCGTCTGGCTGCCGCCAAGGCCTTGGCTGCCGTGCTCAGCGGCAAGGCGTCGCTGAACAGCTCGCTGCCTACGCAACTGGACAAGGTCGAATTGCGTGATCGCGGCCTGACCCAGGATCTGGCCTTCGGGACGGCGCGCTGGCAGCCGCGCCTGTCAGCACTGGCCGCCAAACTGTTACAAAAGCCCTTCAAGGCCGCCGATGCCGACGTCGAAGCGTTGCTGCTGGTGGGTCTTTATCAGCTGTTTTACAGCCGCATCCCTGCGCATGCGGCCATTGGTGAAACTGTTGGCTGCGCCGACAAGCTGAAAAAAACGTGGGCCAAAGGCTTGCTCAACGCAGTGCTACGTAACGCACAACGAGACGGCGAAGCGCTGCTGATCGAACTGGAGCACGACCCGGTGGTGCGCACCGCCCACCCGCGCTGGCTGCAAAAAGCCCTGAAAGCGGCATGGCCGGAGCAGTGGGAAGCCATCTGCGCAGCCAACAACGCGCACCCGCCGATGATTTTGCGGGTCAACCGCCGTCACCACAGTCGCGATCAATACCTTGAACTGCTCAAGATTGCCGGGCTGGAAGCGAGCGCGTGCACGTTCAGTCAGGACGGTATCGTGCTGGCCGAGCCGTGCGATGTGCGCTCGCTGCCCGGTTTTGCCGAAGGCTGGATCAGCGTTCAGGACGAAGCCGCGCAACTGGCCGCCGACCTGCTGGAACTGGCCCCCGGCCAACGCGTGCTCGACGCCTGCTGCGCGCCGGGCGGCAAGACCTGCCATTTGCTGGAGGTGCAGCCGCAACTGAGCGGCGTGGTGGCGGTTGACCTCGAAGCCAAGCGTCTGGTGCGCGTGCGTGAAAACCTTGAGCGGCTGGGCCTGGAGGCCGAACTGATCGCCGCCGACGCCCGTGACACCGCGCAATGGTGGGACGGCAAGCCGTTCCAGCGCATCCTGCTCGACGCCCCATGCTCGGCCACCGGCGTGATCCGTCGCCACCCGGACATCAAACTGACCCGCCAACTGGACGACATCGCCGCGCTCGCTACCTTGCAGGGCGAACTGCTCGACGCGTTGTGGCCTACGCTGCAAGTGGGCGGCATGCTGGTGTACGCGACCTGCTCGACATTGCCGACTGAAAACACCGACGTCATCGAGGCGTTTCTGGCCCGCACCTCCGGGGCCAGAGAACTGGATATCGCCGGGCAGGCCGGGCAGCCACCGCCCGGCATCAAGCAAACGCATGGTCGTCAGTTGCTGGCCCAACAAGGTGGCCACGACGGTTTCTACTACGCCAAACTGATCAAGATCGCGGATCAAGATCGCGGCGGCGCGGGAGTAAGCAGTTGAAAATCATCATTCTGGGCGCCGGTCAGGTGGGCGGCACACTGGCCGAGCATCTGGCGGGCGAAGCCAACGACATCACCGTGGTCGACACCGACAGCGACCGGTTGCGCGATCTGGGTGATCGCCTGGACATCCGCACCGTACAGGGCAAAGGCTCGTATCCGGCGGTGCTGCGCCAAGCGGGTGCCGACGACGCCGATATGCTGGTCGCCGTGACCAGCAGCGATGAAGCCAACATGATCGCCTGCCAGGTTGCCCACACGCTGTTTCACACGCCGACCAAGATCGCGCGTATCCGTGAAGCGGCGTACCTGACCCGCGCGGGTCTGTTCGACAAGAACGCAATTCCGGTCGATGTGCTGATCAGCCCGGAACAAGTGGTCACCAATTACATCAAGCGCCTGATCGAGTACCCCGGCGCGCTCCAGGTGATTGATTTCGCCGAAGGCAAGGCGCAGCTGGTCGCGGTCAAAGCCTATTACGGCGGGGCGTTGGTTGGTCAGCAACTGCGCCAGCTGCGCGCGCACATGCCCAATGTCGATACCCGTATCGCAGCGATCTACCGGCGCGACCGGGCGATCCTTCCCCAAGGCGATACGGTCATCGAAGCAGACGACGAGGTGTTTTTCATCGCCGCCAGGGCTGACATCCGTGCGGTAATGGGCGAGCTGAGGCGTCTGGACGAGAACTACAAACGCATCGTCATCGCCGGCGGCGGCAACATCGGCGAGCGTCTGGCTGAAGCCATTGAAAGCCGTTATCAGGTCAAGATCATCGAAGTGAACCCGGCACGCTGCCGTTACCTGTCGGAGAACCTCGACAGTACCGTGGTGCTGCAGGGCAGTTCATCGGACCGCGACCTGCTGCTGGAAGAAAACATCGGCAACACCGACCTGTTTCTGGCGCTGACCAACGACGACGAAGCCAACATCATGTCGTCGCTGCTGGCCAAACGGCTGGGCGCACGCAAGGTGATGACGCTGATCAACAACCCGGCCTACGTTGATCTGGTCCAAGGCGGCGAGATTGACGTCGCGGTCAGCCCGCAACTGGCAACCATCGGCACATTGCTGGCCCACGTAAGACGGGGCGATATCGTCAGCGTGCATTCCCTGCGGCGGGGCGCAGCCGAGGCCATCGAGATCGTTGCGCACGGCGACTCGAAATCCAGCAAGGTGGTCGGTCGCGCCATCAAGGACATCAACCTGCCGACCGGTACGGCGATTGGCGCGATCATCCGCGACGAACAGGTCCTCATCGCTCACGACGTCACCCTGATCGAATCCGGCGACCACGTGATCATGTTTCTTGTGGATAAAAAGTGCATTCGCGATGTAGAGCGGCTGTTTCAGGTAGGGCTGAGCTTTTTCTGAACAGCCTGCCGGCTGACTGAACCTCCTGCCGACCGGCTCGGTCGGCAACGCTCGTCGATCCGGGCGAATTCTCCTTGGGCCCGCGTATCTCACTTACACGCGCACTAAGCCTGTGACGGGCTTTACCAGGGAAACATAAGCAATGTCTGACTCCAACGCCCCCCTTCAAGGCTCACAAACCGACGGTTCCCCGGCAGGCGGCTGGCCCGCGCTGAATGCGGTCAACAAACACCTTCTGCATCAGCATGTGCTGATCAAGGGCAACCGCACGCTGCTGTCCATGAACAAACCCGGCGGTTTCGATTGCCCCAGCTGTTCATGGCCGGACCCAAAGAAGCCGCACACGTTTGAGTACTGTGAGAACGGTGCGAAGGCACTGGCCTGGGAGTCGACCAAAAAGCGCGTGACGGCTGAGTTTTTCGCCCGGCATACGGTCAGTGAGCTGGCCATCTGGAGCGATCACGATCTGGAAAAACAGGGCCGTATTGCCGAGCCGATGCGCTATGACGCAACCAGCGACAAATACCTGCCGGTCACATGGGATGAGGCGTTCGCCGAGATCGGCGAAGAGCTGCGTCATCTGAGCGACCCCTGGAAGCTGGAACTGTACACCTCCGGGCGCACGTCGAACGAAGCGGCGTTTCTGTATCAACTGTTTGGCCGCCTGTATGGCATGGCCAATTTCCCTGATTGTTCGAACATGTGCCATGAGACCACCACTGTGGCGCTGCCGGAGTCGATCGGGGTGGGCAAGGGCACCACGACGCTGGAAGACTTCGAGAACGCCGACGCGATTTTCATCATCGGCCAGAACCCCGGAAGCAACAGCCCGCGCATGATGTCCGAGCTGCACGCCGCCGCCCGTCGCGGTGCCAGCATCATCTCGTTCAACCCGCTGCGCGAGAAGGCGCTGGTACGCTTTGCTTCACCGCAGGACCCGCGCGACATGCTCAGCCTGCATGGCGTGGAGATCAGCTCGCAGTATCATCAGGTCAGGATCGGCGGCGACCTGATCGCCCTGCAAGGGGTCTGCAAAGCGGTCATCGAGGCGGATGATGTGGCCCGGCGCGAACATCTGCCGCGCGTTCTTGATGTGGCGTTCATCGAAGAGCACACCCACGGTTTTGAGCAATACGCTGATTATTGCCGGCAGTTGCCTTGGGAACTCATCGAAAGCCATTCGGGCCTGACGCGCCAGGCCATTGAAGATGTGGCGGCGGTCTACAGGCGTTCGGAGCGGGTCATCTGCTGCTGGGGCATGGGCGTCACTCAGCACAAGCGCGGCGGCGATGCCGTGCAGCAGATCATCAACCTGCTGCTGTTACGCGGCAACATCGGCAAGCTTGGTGCCGGGGCCTGTCCGGTGCGCGGGCATTCCAATGTGCAGGGCGACCGGACGATGGGCATCTATGAAAAAGCCGGTGAGCCGTTTCTGGCCAGCATGAGCAAGGTGTTCGGTTTCGAGGCGTCGAGAAGAAAAGGCCACGCGGTGGCTGAGACCTGCGAAGCCTTGCTGCGTGGCGAGGTGGAGGCGTTCATTTCCATGGGCGGCAATTTCTTTCGCGCCATTCCGGACATCGACGCAATTTGCCCGACCGTCAGCCGCTTGAAAATCACCGTGCTGGTCAACACCAAACTCAACCGCAGCGCCACGGTGCACGGCCAGAAAGCCTTTTTGCTGCCGTGCGTGGCGCGCTCGGAACGGGACCTGCAGAACGGCGTGGCGCAAACCATCACGGTCGAAGACTCGATGTCGATGGTGCACGGCTCGACCGGCATGCTGGAGCCCGCGTCAAAACATCTGATTTCCGAAGTCGCCATCATCGCCGGTATCGCCAAAGCGACGCTTGCGCCCAACCCCAGGGTGGACTGGGACAGCTACGTGAACGACTACGCGCGGATTCGCGACAAGATCGAAGAAGTGTTGCCCGAGCAGTTTTACGACTTCAATCGGCGCATCCTCGAGCCCGGCGGTTTCCGCCTGCCCAACGCTGCGAGCGAGCGTAAGTGGGACACCGAGTCCGGCAAAGCCAACTTCCTCTTTACCGAAGGGATCTACGACGAAGACGACACGCCACCGGGCGCTGAGCATCTGCAGTTGATGACGATTCGCAGCCATGACCAGTTCAACACCACGGTGTATTCCAACGATGACCGTTATCGGGATATTTTTGGCGACCGCATGGTGGTGATGCTCAATCCGCAGGACATCGAACGCCTGGGGCTCAAGGCCGGAGATTACATCGAATTCCAGACCGCACTGGACCTGACCACCCCACGCCGCGCGCCGGGCTTCAAAGTCATCGCCTATGATGTGCCGCAAGGCTGCTGCGCGGCGTACTACCCGGAAACCAACGGCCTGCTGCCCCTGGCCAACCGCGACAGCCGCAGCAATACCCCTGCGGCGAAATCCATCCCGGTGAACCTGGTGCGGATGAGCCCGGAAGGGGCGCAAGCAGCATTGGAGCGGCGCGGGTTGATAGCGGCGGCGAGTTGAACCCAGTGCGGAACGATAACCCTGACTATCGTGCGGCGCTCCGCGTCGCATGCAGTTCTGGACGCTCCGCGTCCGATCTTGAATGTGCGGCGCGGCGGAGATCTGTGACGCAGAGCGT